>CAZSUN010000003.1:6691-58036 GCA_964610045.1 uncultured Sphaerobacteraceae bacterium | reverse complement strand
GAAGTCGTCGTCTAGCTTCCAACACCATCACGACAAGTGGAACCGCCCTGGTTGGCACTCGCCAGCCGGGGCGGCTCCGTGCGCCGCTTCGGTTGCTACAGCCTGTTGTGGTGATCTTGATCGCTGTTCGGTCGATTGTAATGGCCGCCCAGCGAGCGTGTGGCGGCCCTGTTTGCGCAATTATGTTCCCTGCAACACGCTGAATGCGGGCTGGTGATGCCATCGCATTCCCTGGCGAGGTTGAACACAGCTACGCAAACGCCAGCGAATCCCGGGCGGAATTCGTCATGACCGTGTACGAACCCAGGGTCGGGATGACTTCCCGGCCGGAGGAAAGACATGCCGGATCTTGAGAGGATGGAACGGTTCCTGAACGGCGCGAGTATTGACGCCAGCGTCTTCGCGCTCCGGCCCGACTACAGGGTGATGCTGCTTGCGGTAGACGGCGTCCTGCCCGGCCCGAGCGACGAGGAGAGCGAGGCGCTGCTGCAGGCGGCGGAGGTTGCCGTGGCTGGGGTGCTGGCCAGCCAACCGGTGGACCAGGTACCGCACATCGCCGCCTGGCGGGATGCCTACCGGTCGTTTGGGGCCAAGCCACAACGGACGCGGAACAGCCTGGAGGCCCTGATGCGGCGGGCTGCGACCGGGTTGCCCCGCGTGAACCGGCTCACCGATATCTACAACGCCGTGTCGGTACTGCACCAGGTCCCGTTGGGCGGGGAAGATCTCCATCGCTACCAGGGATCGCCGCGCCTTGTCCGGGCATCCGGCAGCGAGCCGTTCGACACGGTCGCGAGCGGCGAGGATGTGATCGAGTACCCCGTCGCCGGCGAGGTGGTCTGGTGCGACGATGCCGGGGTGACCTGCCGCCTCTGGAACTGGCGGCAGGCGCGCCGCACCCAACTCACCGGCGACACCACCACGGCGCTGTTCATTCTCGATGCGCTTGACCCGATGTCCGATACCGCGCTCCACGCTGTCACCGACGATCTGGTTACCCACCTCTCACGTTTGGGGCCGGACATCGGTTCGGTCCGCCGCCTGATCTCGGCCGAATCGACGTAAGCGAGCAGCGACGAACGTTGCTCCCGGAGTGCCTGTCGCTCCGTGACCTCAGGTCGCCTGGTGATGATCCATTGACGTAATGGGGAAATGTACGCATATCCCTCCACCGATTGCCTCCCTATGCTGCATGCAGGATCCCGGCCCGCACCCCACCCGAGTTGGAGCCAACGGCCGGGACGACATGAGAGGAGATCGTCGATGGAATACAACCGCTTCGATACCCTGACCCGGACCCTCGCCACGGACCGCAGCCGTCGCACCTTTGTGCGTGGGCTGCTCGGTGGCAGCCTTGGGGCGCTGCTGCTGGGGACGCAGCGTTTCCCGGCCGCGGCGCAATCGACCACCGCCGGCATTGCCGAGGCCATCAATGCCTACCGCCAGGCCAACGGTTTGCCTGCGATCCCGGTTTCGGACGAGTTGACGCGGGTGGCGCAGGCGCACGTCGCCGACCTCGCCGCCAATCATCCCGAGGACGCCTGCAACGGCAACCTCCACAGCTGGTCGAACGACGGGAACTGGACAGGCGGATGCTACGACCCCAATGACAACACGACCTGGCCGCTGATGTGGAACAAGCCAGGCGAGATCGCCGGCTACCCCGGCCGTGGCTACGAGATCTCGGCCTGGGCGGACCCATCGATTACCGCCGAGCAGGCACTGGCGTTGTGGCAGGGGAGTCCTCCCCACAACGCTGTCATCCTGAACCAGGACATCTGGACGGATTATCCGTGGGGCGCGATCGGCGGCTGGGTGGAAAACGGCTACGCCTGCGCCTGGTTCGGCCAGGAACCCGGGACGCCTCCTGTGGCCGCACCCGCTCCCCCCGATGCTGGTGAGGCGAACACCTGCCCATGGGGTCCCAACCAGTGTCTTCAGGGCTACGTCTGGCGTGTCTCCACCCCTGATGACCTCGTCTGCGTGACGCCGGACGTGCGCGACCAGGTCGCTGAAGACAACGCCCTCGCCGATGATCGCAAGGACCCCGACTGTGCCAACGGCGACTGCGAATACGGCGTCGACCAATGCCTCCCGGGCTACGTCTGGCGAGTCATCACCCCCGACGACCTCGTTTGCGTGACGCCGGAGATGCGTGACCAGGTTGCCGATGACAATGCTCATGCCGAGGAGCGCAAGGATCCGGCCTGTGCGGCCGCTGACACCCCGGCGATGGATGATCTCGAGGACGAACCGGATGCCGGCGCCCCGCCCGAGGACAATGGCGAGGAGCAGGCGGACGACGTGGAGCCGCCGGACGACGCGGAAATGGGGTCGGGCCCGGACGCGCCAACCGACGAGGACGACTCCTTCGGGGATTCAGACCAGGAATCAGACTCGGATCGGCCTGACCGAGACAACGACGGCCTCTACGACGATGATGAGACCGACGTCTACGGCACTGATCCCGACGACCCGGACACCGACGGCGACGGCAGCGACGACGGCCTGGAGGTCTTCAACGGCACCGACCCTCTCGACCCGGACGACAACTGATTGAAACGCAGGGCCGGGCTTGTCCCGGCCCTGCGCCTCTTCCGCACTTGGTCACTCGGAACCTGGGCCGAGGGACGGCAAGGATGCTCCGATTTATGTTCCGGCGCTCTGGTAGCTGCGGCTGACACGGCGTCAATACTAACTCCGGGTGAGTATAGGGGACCTGGTGGTGACCGACCTCATGGTGGCCATCGTCCGGACGCAGTCCGGGTAATCCCCGGCATCCGTTCCATATCAGCCTGATTGAAGTCGTCAAAGTTCCGCTGCGTCTTGGTTTTGGGGAGAGTGAGGCACCCAGTCGCCAACTCGACTTTGCTTGACTATCGCCTATAGCGTCTTCTGGCCTGGTTTGCTTTCCCGGAAGAAATTCAGTCTGTCAATACTGACATATGGTGTGATAGCACTTTTGGGCTATTTCATCAATATTCGCGCTTCTTGATGATTGTGATTTCCCCTTGTCGCATCTATCGTGAGAATTGGGTCCCGTGCAAACCGATACGTTCGCGGAAGGCACTGCAACGCATGTTGCAGTGGCCGCTGCAATCTTGAGGTGTCTCATCATGACTGAGTCGGGACCGTATGAGTTCGAGAAATACGAACCAGATTCCGATTCTGATATGGAGAGCGTTGACGCTTCCGAGGCGAGGGCCGTCATTCGGGCCGCTACTGGAGCCCTCTCCCTGATCGATCAATTTCACGTGCTGGTCCTGAGGCTGATCGGCAGGGGCGGACAGCGGATGCCTACTGTCGCGATGCCTGGAGAAGACGACACACTCGAGATCTGGCATGGTGAGACCGTCGTAGAGATCGTCACACCCGCTCAGGTCGACCTGAACTCCTGGGACAATTCCAGGTTCTGCGCGCTCTCGCATCGAATTCGAAGCAACTGGGAGATCATGAATAACCTGTGGGCCCAGGAACCGCTCATGGGTCCGGATGAGCGAGCCCGGACTTCTGCCCGGCTTACCAGGGTCCGGAGTGAACTCTGTTTCGATGTTCAGGAAGCTCTCCTCATGTGCGAACGGACCTTGGATACGAGGTTGCCGGAACACGAGAACATCGCCGAGATATGCCAGAGGATGACGTAGACGGACTGGGTTCGATTGCGTGACAGATTGATTGAGGAGGAAGGGTATGGCCGATCCGATAACCATCATCACGACCATCAGCGCCGGATTGAAGCTTGTCGATCAGTTTCGAGACTTGGCCTTGCGTTTCGTGGGTCAGTCACCACACGCGCCCGGAACACACGCGGAGCAGTCTGGAGATGCGATCCAGGTCACGACAAACGGTCACGTGGCGCAGGTCGTGGATGCGAACGCATTGCATCTTGACCAGTGGGACGACGTACGATATCGTGCCTTGGAAACTCGCACCAGACTGAGTTGGAGTGTGTTTAACGAACTCTATAGCCAGACGCCCATACTTGGACCGGCGGAGGCTGCACGGGTTAAGGTCACCATGGAGAACACAAAGCGCGATTTGTGCGGCGACTTCCGGGAAATGGTGCGGATCTATGAGCGAACTTTGGGGACTAGCCTGCCTGATCACTACCAGTTGTACGAGGTCTGTCCAGGTTGAGCGATGTTCGCGAACCAAGGAGCGGGAGCAGTATTCCGCCTACTGATGGCGGTTTGCGATCTCACGTCCCCGCGCTCTGGTAGCCGCGGCTGGCGCGGTGCCAGATCCGCAGCGCCGAGAGATAGAGACAGAGGCCAACCAGCGGCGCAATGGCCGCCAGCCACGGCTGCACGATGATCTCGTTCGTCCGGTCGAGCAGCACGGTCGCGGGGAAGTAGGCGACGAACGCGACCGGCAGCACGAACGTCAGCGCGTACTGCAATCCGGTCGGGAAGATCTTCTGCGGATAATTGCCGTACTGGTTGAACACCTCGTTGATGGTGACCCGCACCGCGAGCAGGTTCAGGAACCGGAACGAGAGCGCCCCCGTCGTCACCTGGATCGAGCCCTCGACCAGCGCGCCGCCAACCACTGCCAGGATCAGGAAGGCCACCGCCAGGGGCGTCCAGTCGATGCCAACGCGTGGGGCAGAGGCGATCAGGAGGGCGATGCCGCCAATCAGGTCGCCAAAGCAGTTGACCCGCAGCTTGCGGGTGAAGATTTGCAGAAGCGGCGACAGCGGGCGGACCAGGAAGCGGTCGAACTCGCCGGTGATCAGCACGCGGTCCAGTTCGAACAACTGGCTGAAGCAGAGATAGAAGATGCCGTGCGAGGTCAGCCGCATCCCGTAGAGGAACGTCATCTCCGGGAGCGTCCAGCCGCCGATCTGGTTGAAGCGGTCCACGATGATCCAGACGACGACGAACCCGGTGATCTGGAACAGCAATCCGGCCAGCACGCTGCTCAGCGCATTCGCCCGGTACTGGAACTCCGACCGCAACGACGCCTTGCCCAGCGCGGCGGTAATCGCGACCCGATTGGCAGCCTCCCGTAGGGGCGACCCTCCGTAGGCGCCCGTGGTCCCAGGGTGTGTCATTCCGAGCTTGCGAGGAATCTTCTCAGCTCGTTGCGCATGGTGCTCGTCCTTCACACCATCACCCTCCCTGGATCACGGTGTGCCTGAATGCCTTGCTCCAGATCCACCGGATCACCAGCACCAGCACCCCCGCCCAGAACACCTGCAACAGCAGCGCCGACCAGATCTCCCCGGTCGCGGGTTCCCCGACGTAGATCGAGACCGGCACGAAGGCGATCGCCTGGAATGGCAGCAACTGGATGATGGTCCGCATCAGGTCGGGCATGAACCAGAGCGGCACCAGCGCCCCGGTCGCGAAGTTCCCGACCAGGGTGTACACCATCCGGAATCCGTTCATCTCCAGCGTCCAGAAGCTGACCAGCCCGATCACCAGATTCAGCTGGGCGGCCACGATCCAGGCCAGGATCAGCGCCAGCGCGTACCCAACCCCGGCTTCGGCCGAAGCGGGCGCGCGCAGTTCCCCGGCGATCATGGCGACCGGGAAGGCAACCACCAGCATTGGCAGCAGGCCAATCATGTCGCCGACGGCCGTCGCCAGTAGCTGGCTCGGGTAGCCGACCGGCCGGCTGAGATCGAACCCGATCTGCCCCTGCCGGATCCGCTCCTGGATCTGCTGATCCATTTCGGGCCGCAGGAACCGCAGTTGCAGATTGGCGAGTGTCAGGTAGACCAGCATCTGCTCGACCGCGATCCCGGCGACTTCGGTCTGGTCACCGTAGGCCGCCTTCCAAACGAGGGTCAGCAGGTAGATTTGGAGCCCGGTGAGGAAGATCGCCGTCAGCATGTTCAGGCGGTAGGTGTAGGCGATCCGGATTTGCGTCCTGGCAATCGCCACCCAGGCCGGGAAATTCACCGGGAGGGTCATGCCGGATTCCCTCGGCGCCGTACACCGGGGTGGCTGACCTGCCGCCTCCCACGACGACCGTCATCCTGAGCGAAGCGAAGGATCCCTGTGCGAAGCACGTCAAATCCGTGCGGAGCACATCCGATCCGGTCCCCTGCGATTGGTCGGGACATGACGACTCTCACGGCATGCCGCCGTTCTCGACGATCTTGCGGACGACCTCTTCCAGGTTCGGTTCCACGATCGCGATATCGGACACCGGGTGCCGTGCGATAACGGCCGAAATCAGGTCCGCGACCGCGACGCGCGCCGGGTCGAACCGGATGGCCAAACGGGCATCTGCCTGGGAGACGACCTCCGCGCCGTCGATGCCGGGGTCGATCGGCGGGGGATCGTCCTCGGTGCCGTCCAGCGCGAGCGTGAATTCCACCCGGCGGTGCGGCGCATAGCGCCGGGTCAGTTCATCGACCGGACCGTCGTAGAGGACAGTCCCCTGGCTGATGAAGACGATCCGCTTGCACAGGCGCTCGACATCGGCCAGGTCGTGCGTCGTGAGGATCACCGTCGTCCCCGAATCGCGGTTCGTTTCTTCCACGAACTGCCGGGTCCGCTCCTTGGCAACCACATCGAGCCCGACGGTCGGCTCGTCGAGATAGAGGATGCGCGGTTCGTAGAGCATGGCTGCCGCCAGGTCGCCGCGCATGCGTTGGCCGAGGCTGAGTTGCCGCACGGGGGTTTGCAGGAACGACTCGAGTCCGAGCAGACCCACGAGCCGGTCGAGGTTGCGGTTGAAGCGATCGGACTCGACCCGGTAGAGCCTGCCGATCAGGTTCAGCGAGTCGCGCAGGGGCAAATCCCACCAGAGTTGCGTCCGTTGGCCGAAAACCACGCCGATCTGGAGGGCGTTGCGTTCCCGGTGTTCCCACGGGGTGATGCCGTTGACCGTCACGTTGCCGGAGCTCGGCACCAGGATGCCCGAGAGCATCTTGATCGTGGTCGACTTCCCGGCGCCGTTGGAGCCCAGGTACCCGACCAGTTCACCTTCGTCAACGGTGAACGACACGCCGTCGACGGCGCGGGTGGTGTCGTACTGCCGGGTGACGAGCGTGCGGAAACCGCCGAATGGACCGTCGAACCGCTTTGGCCGGTGGAATTCCTTGACCAGCGATTCGACCTCGATGATCGGCAATGGATGTGTCCTTGAACCGGGATGGGAGAAGCGTCGTGGCGCGCCGGTGAGCCGCCCCCATGCTCCCACGGCCGGCCATGATCGGCAAGTCGCGAATACCGGGGTTCGTCGCGTGGCAACCGATTGCCGGAGGCCGACGTTTTTTCGGTGGGACGAGCAAACCGCCCAATCAACGGAGATGAGGGACGATGCCGTCCTGCGTACCCAAAAGGACCGATCTGCCATGCAACGCCCACGAATCCTGAACCTGGTCACCTCCTGGCTGGTGGCCGAACAATCCACGCCGTTCCATGCGGCGACCCCGCTCGTCGGCTGCGGTCTCGACGATGTCGCCGGCCGCGCCTTCGAGACAAGCGAACCGGGAGCACTCCCGATCGCCTACCTCACCACCATCGTCCGCTCGTACGAAAACGATGCGGCGGCGGTATCCGCCACCCGCGCCCTCCTCGCCGATGCCGGCGACGTGCGTGGAACGTTGGGGGTGGCCGTCGTCAATCGGCGCCAGCGTCTGCTCCCCGGCGATCGTGGCGGGGTCGTGACCTGGGGCATCGTCCGTGGGTTCGACGCCGATCGTTCGGCCTGGGCGACGGCGGTGACCCGTCGCGGTCACGTCGTCTGGGATGTGACGGCGACCGGGTTTGGCATCGCCCAACTCGAACGCACCGTGATCGACATTGCCGGCAGCGTTTGCCGCCGTCCAGGCACCGATTGGGGGCTCTGGGATCTCCTGCCCGGCGTTGACGACCTGCCGGGTCCGATGCGGGTCGATGCGGTGTTCACCTTCGCGAACCAGCGTGCCATCGCCGCCTGAGGGAACTGTTCGCCGCCTGCCGCAGTTGAAAAGAGGACGGACCCGGGTGACCATATCGTCACGTCCGGCTCGCGCCGCGAAAGGATAATTGCCGCTCCATGCCCGTTCCCCACCCTATACGCTGGACCACGATTGGACTGCTCGCTCTCGCCCTCTCGATGCTGGCGCCGGCCGCCGGCGCCCAGCGCAGCGGCTGGGAGGTGGACGATTCGGAGGTCATCGGCACCGAGGGATACGGACCGGTGCTCTCGCCCGATGGCCGCTGGGTTGCGGGTGTGGTCGATCTCGACCCTCGACAGATCTGCGTCTGGAAGGTGAGCACCGGCGAGCAACGCTGCAACGAGGAATCCGAACGTGTGGCCGAAGCATCCATCTCCTGGTCGCCGGACAGCGCCACGGTCGCTTTCTCGCAGAACGGGCACGAGTTCGACAGCGACATCTTCGTGCTCGATGTCGCCAACAATGCCCTGACGAACCTGACCGAGGATGATGTCGACGATCTCCGGGCGCGGATCACCGCCAGTAAGTTCGTGATCTACGATCAGTGGCCTGTCTGGTCTCCTGATGGCTCGGAGATCTTTTTCCTGCGCATCCTCAACCCCCGCGAGGGCAATGGCCAGCGCACCATCGCCGCCGGCAGGATCATCGTCGAAACCAGGCAGGTGCTGCGTGGTCCCGAGATGACCACCGAAGAACCACTCGCCCTCATCGCGGAAGCCGTCGGTGTGGTGACGCCGCCCGTCTGGCTGCCCGACGGGATGGCCGTCTTCGCCCTTCGTGGCGGGCGGGACATCACGGGCGTCTGGGAGGTCGATCCATCTGGCAGCGAGTTCAACCGGATTGACTCGGAACCCGAGATCCCGGTTGGCAAGACGCCAATCCTGACAGGAGCCACCCCCGATGGCGCCTACATCTCATTCTATTGGCTATGGGACGACATCGAGCTGGCAAATGGCCCTGCCACCTACGGGGTGCTTGACCGGGAATCCGGCGACCTCGTCTCGATCGAGATCGATGTGCCGCGCGGCGCGGTGGTTGCGTCGCCACCCAGGCTATCGCCGGATGGCCAGTGGATCGTCTACGGCGTGACCGAGGACGAGCAAACCCACCACGACTCCACGATCGTGATTGCCGACCTCGCCACTGGCGGCACAATCGAAATCGCTGACGGCGTGAACCTCCAATTCTGGGAAAGCGTGACCGGTATCGACTGGTCACCGCAAAACCAGCTGGTGCTCCCACTGGACGACGGCCGCTTCGAGATCATCACCCTCACGGACCAGTAATGCCGAGTCCGGAAGGGGTTAGGGGGCCAAGCGTCAGCGACGTGTGGCCGCCCGGCTTCCCGGAGCAACCATTTTGCTAGTCGCTTTATGCCGCCCTTCCCTCCCCGGCAATTGACGAATCCGCTTCGGTACCAATGCGTGCTCAGGTTCCGGCGTCGTTCGACGTGACGGCTGTCCTGCGTCTGCGTCGTCCTGTGGCCCGGTTGACGGCTCGTTGACGACCTCCTGCGATGGTGTGCCATGACGGCCAGGTGAATGCCGGACCGTCCCCGGGAGCCGGTGGGAACCGCGGAGGCATACACGGCGTTATCAGTGCGGATCGGCTCAATGGAGCACCGGCCAGACCGGGTCCCAATCAACCACGCGGGCTTCGGCCCCGTTTCCCCCTGCCTGCCCATCAATTTGGGAAGGGCGCGAACCGTCGTGGGCATCACCCTGCCCACAGGAGGTTTCATGATGTCGTCTTTTTCGCCTGAAGCATTTCTCGGCCAGTCACTCTCCCGCCGCACCGCCCTCAAGGGCGCGCTTGGCGCCGCTCTCGCCAGCACCATCACCCTGCGCGGCATCAGCGCGATCGCTGCCCAGATGGACGAGTACCCCGAACTTGTCATCGTCACGAAGGAATACTCGTTCGAGATGCCAGCCACCATCGAAAGCGGGTTCACCCGCGTCACGATGGACAACCAGGGCACGATGGGGCATCACGCGATGCTGATGCGCGTCAACGACGCCGCCACCCTCGAAGATCTCCAGGCTGCGCTGATGGAGCCCGCCTTCGACCCGATGTTCGCCGTCTCCCAAAGCCTCGGCGGACCGTCGGCCGGCCCTGGTGACACCGGATCGGTCGTGCTCGACCTGCTGCCGGGTTCCTACATCGCCATCTGCGCCATTCCCGACGAAAATGGTGTTCCGCACTATGCGCTCGGTATGCAGGCGACCTTCGAGGTCACCGATTCCGGTTCGACCGCAACCGCCCCGGAATCCGTGTTGACGGTCGAACTGATGGAAATGATGTTCCATGGCTTCGAGGATGCCGCCATCGCGGCCGGTCCCCAGACGTGGGAAGTCGCCAATGCCGGCGCCCAGATTCACGAACTGATTCTCTTCCAGTTCGCGCCGGGATTCACGCTGGAGATGTTCCAGGCGGCGCTCTTTGCGGAAGAGGCCAGCCCGGAAGCCGACATGGACATGTCGACCCCGATGGCCGAGCCGGTGATGCCCTTCACCGAGCTGGGTGGTGTGGCCCCGATGAATCCGGGGTACACCAACTACCTCGAACTCGACCTGGTCCCGGCCGAGTATGGCCTGGTCTGCTTCGTGCCGGACCCGGAAACCGGTGCTCCCCACGTGGCGCTCGGCATGATCGCCGGCTTCACCGTCGCCTGACCTTCGGGGCCGGGCACGGCACCAACACCCTGCGCCCGGTCCACACCTGGACCGGGCACAGCACGGAACAGCCGAGAATTCACATTCCTGTGACATCGATGTGACACCTTGACCCCGGTTGTCCGCAAGACTGGGCATGGATCGACGCCGCAACGTCGCGGTACGGAACGACCCGCCGGCAATGGCGCCGGCAGCCCCCATTGTCGAGGGAACAATCGGGATCAGGGTGGCGTTTCCTGTCTGGAACAGGACGACATCCTGGCAACCGGCCGGCCACAAGCGTGGCCGCGGACGCACAACCCAGGGACCCTGCGGCCCGAACGGGCCGCCCGGGTATCCGGCAACATCCCGTCCCCCGGGACACACCGGATTCTTTGCCCGGCGCCTCATGGCGATCCTCGATCGCCAGAGCATACCGTGCCGGGGTTGCTTTCCGAATTCCGGGCATATGCCCACCAGATCGCCAGGACAGTTCTTCGATGTCTCGCATCCTCATCCTGCCGCCTGCGAAGTCCGGCTTCGCACGGCAGCAGCTGGTCACACTCACTCCTCGTCGCTCGTCATCCATCGGGAAGCGGTTCCTGCCGTCGCCCGGTCAGTTCAGGAAGGTGGCACCATGATTCGTTCGCTTTCTCCCGGAGGGCTCGCCCGCGCCGCCTCTCGCCGCCCCTGGTGGACGATCGGCGGCTGGGTGCTGGCGCTCATCCTCGCCATCGGAATCATGGGCTCGTTGGGTCTCAAGACCACGACCGAGTTCACGTTCACCAACAACCCGGAATCGCAAACAGGATCGCAGATCCTCGAGGATGCAGGACTGGTCGATAACAACCCGACCGATGAGACCGTCGTCGTGCGGTCCGGTTCGCTGACCGTCGACGATCCCGCCTTCCAGGCCGAGGTGCAGCGCGTCACCGACACGCTTCGCGGCATGACTGGCGTGACCGTTCCCGAAACCGTCGTCAACTACTACGAACTCAGTGCCAACCCGGACACCGCGGCGATGGCCGAAGGCCTGGTGTCCGCCGACCGGATGACCACGCTGATCCCGGTGACACTCGCCGGCACCCTCGATGACGCGATGGTGAACGCGCCGGATTACGTCGCCGATATCGATGAGCTGAGCGCCGATGGCTTCCAGGTGATGACGGTTGGCTATGTCAGCATCGGGGAAGAGAACAACGCGATCTCCGAGGAAGACATCGCCCAGGGCGAGTCGATCGGCATTGCCGCCGCGATTGTGATCCTGATCTTCGTGTTCGGCGCCCTGGTAGCCGCCGGTATCCCGATTATCCTGGCGATCGTCTCGATCACGATCGCGATGGGTCTCACCGCCATCATCGGCCAGTTCTTCGACCTCTCGTTCTTCGTCACCAGCATGATCACGATGATCGGCCTCGCGGTCGGCATCGACTACGCCCTGTTCGTGGTCGAGCGCTACCGTGAGGAGCGGCGTCATGGCCGCAGCAAGGACGATGCGATCGCGGTCGCCGGTAGCACTGCCAGCCAGGCCGTGGCCTTCTCCGGCGGGACCGTGGTGCTGGCCCTGCTCGGCATGTTCCTGATGCCGGCCTCGATCTTCCGGGCGCTCGCCACCGGCGCGATCGTGGTGGTGATCGTTGCGGTGACCGCGACCCTGACCCTGATCCCGGCTGTGCTGCATCTTCTTGGTGACCGCATCGACTGGCCGCGGAAGCGCAACTACGACGAATACGCGAAGGCCCACGCCGGAGAACCCGCCTACGATGTGGCCACGGTGTACTCTGGGTTCTGGGGACGCATCACGAAGGTTGTGATGGCTCGCCCCGTGATTGGCGTAGTGGCTGCGGTTGGCCTCCTGCTGCTGGCGGCGATCCCGTACCTCGATATCCACACCGGGTTCGCCGGGGTCGAGTCGATGCCGGACGACAGCGAAGCCCGCCAGGCGTTCGAAATCCTCGACGAAGAGTTCTCTGCCGGGCGGCTGGCGCCGGTCCAGTTCGCGATCGTTGGCGATCCCGCCGACGCCGAGCAGGGCATCGCCAACCTGACAGAAGCCCTGGCCGCCCAAACCGTGACCACCGCGGATGGCGAAGAGCAGGCCTTCCTGCCGGTCTCGGCTGACACGGTGCGCTGGAGCGAATCGGGCGATGTGGCCGTGCTCGAAGCGACCCTGACCCTGCCGACCAATGATCCGGAGGCGTACGCCGAAATCGAACGGCTGCGCGAGACGGTCGTGCCGGCTGCCTTCGAGGGTACCGGCGTCGAGGTCTACGTCACCGGTGAAACCGCCTTCAACCTCGACTTCTTCAACCTCGCCGACACCTACGAGCCGATCGTGATCGCCTTCGTGCTCGGTCTGAGCTTCATCCTCCTGCTTCTGGCCTTCCGCTCGGTGGTGGTCTCGGCCAAGGCGATCCTGATGAACCTGCTCTCGGTCGGTGCGGCCTACGGTCTGCTGGTGCTGGTGTTCCAGAAGGGTGTCGGCAACGAGTTCTTCGGCTTCCAGCAGACACCGACGATCGAGGCGTGGATCCCGGTCTTCCTCTTCTGCGTGCTCTTCGGTCTCAGCATGGACTACCACGTCTTCCTGCTCAGCCGCATCCGCGAGCATTACGACCTCACCGGTCGCAACCGCGAATCGGTGGCGGTGGGCCTGCACTCGACGGCGAAGATCATCACCGGCGCGGCACTGATCATGGTCGCGGTGTTCGGTGGATTCGCTTCCGGACGCCTGGTGATGCTGCAGCAGATGGGCTTCGGCCTCGGCATCGCGGTCCTGCTCGACGCGACGATTGTCCGCTCGATTCTGGTGCCGTCCGCCATGGCGCTGCTGGGCGACCGCAACTGGTACATGCCGAAGTGGCTGCGCTGGTTGCCCGACCTGCGGGTGGAGGGTGCCCCGGTGACGACGATCCACGAGTCACCCGCACCGGTCATGACCCCGCCACCAGCCGGCGCTGCCGGCGAGTAACCGGTATCCCAACGCATGAATCATGAATCACAACAGCCCGGCGCATCGAACTCGATGCGCCGGGCTGTTTGGTTGGAGAGAAGGGGAAGATCAGCGGTGGGCGTCGGCCAGCCGCCGGGAAGGGGTCGCGCTCATGGCTGGTCGCGAGACCGGCTCTTCCGGCATGTCGGCCGGATCGATCCGGTACCCGATGTCGCTGAGGATGGCGTCGTGGCTCTGGATTCCCGGCCGGGAATCGTGGCCGAACCGCATGGCGAGGATGGCGAGGACAACGAGCGCGATCAGGATGATGAGGGCTTCCATGGGACATCCTTCCGGGATGGCAGGCGGTTGGCCTGCGAGGTGGGACGGAGGCGACTGGACCCGGGAGCGACTGACGACGCTGTCAGCATGCTCCCGGATGTGGTCGAACTCCACACACACCACCCGCACAATTCGTCACACGCATCGTTGGGTGTGATCCTTCAGGTGGTGACACCCTCATCGTGCCGTGCAGCTCCCCACCCGGCAATTCCGGCACCCGCAAATAGGTGAAATTGCCGATAGGGTCTTGTCCTGGTCATCCTGCGCAATCCCCACATCAACAGCAGACCACGCAACATCCGCCCCACGGCGGGAATCCACCATGCATCCCCGGAGTCGATATCACCGTTTGCGGGCGACCCAGATCTCCTCGGAAGGCCACTGCCTCGCCCATTCAAGGGCAACGGAGTGGACCGTGGCGACCGCGTCTTCTGCCGGTTGCAGCTCGATCAACTGCTCGATCTCGAATCCGCTCGACCGCAGGAGACGGATCATCTCGCCGTGCGGAAGGTGGAACTCGACGGAGGTGTCGTCCGTCCACTCGAACCGGTGCATGCCGAACAGCGGTCGTTCGAGGCATGTGCTGATCTCGTCTTCGGCCAGGGAATCCGGGGCGGAGCAGAGGGGAACGAGCACCCCGTTGCACAGGAACACGAGGAGGCCGCCCGGTCGCAACAGGCGCGAGGCCTCGGGGATCCAACGGTAGGGGTCGCACCAGATCGAGGCGCCGTACTCGCTGATCGCGAGATCGAAGCTGGCATCCGGAAATGGGACATCCTCCGCATTCCCCAGCAGCAGGGGAAACTCGATGCCGAACCGTTCCTGCATCGCGCGGGCGGTTTCCAGTTGTTTCGGCGAGTTGTCGATCCCAACCGGTTTGGCTCCGAGCCGTGCCAGCCAGGCCGAGACGTAGCCGGTGCCGCAGCCAAGCTCGATTGCATCCATGCCTGCCACGGATTCCGGGAGGGCGTGGGTACCCGATTCCGGGATGGAGAACGTCCCCCAGGTGATGTGCTCCTGGGACCAGGCGCGTGGCGCCCATTCGGCGTAGCCGGTAGCCCAGGTATCCCACTCGACGCGGTTGCGCTGGACGTGTTCGGGGAGGTTGTCTGTAGACATTGGGCACTGCTCCCGGGGTTGTGTCGTGATGAAGTGGGGCGGACCGCTCGTACGGCAAGTGTACGAGGAGCCGGGTGCCTCCGAGGCGGCAACCAGCGACGCGGGTAGGCGAGAATCTTGGGACATGCCGGTCAGTTCGATCGGGGTGGCGGGCATATATCGTGAGGCGATATAATGAGAGCAGTGATGAGTGACGACCTCTCACCGGCGCTGTATGAAGCGCTTGCCGAGTTTCGATTCCAGATCCGGCGGTTCCAGCGCTTCAGCGACGATGCTGCCCGTGCTGCCGACCTCGAGCCGCAACAGCACCAGTTGCTGCTGGCGGTGAAGGCTGCCGCCGAAGGCAGCCTCACGGTTGGGGCGGTGGCCGAACGGCTCCAGATCCAGCATCACAGCGCTGTCGAGCTGGTGGCCCGGGCCGAGGCGCGTGGATTGGTGCAGCGAACCCAGGGGCAGGCTGATCGCCGCCAGGTGTTCGTGTCGCTGACTGCGGACGGTGTCGATGCCTTGCGGGAACTGTCCGACGCTCATCGCCGAGAATTGCTCAACGCCGCCCCCGAACTGATCCGGATCCTCCAGCGCATCATCGACGCCGGCAACGACGGCGCCTGACGCCGCAAGGGAACGGCAGGCGAGGGCAGCAATCGCCGGAGTTTCCCACCTGTGGACCACGCCGTTTCTGCCTTGCCTGCTCCTGACGCGCCCATCATCGCGGACGACGACTCGTCCGTTCGCGTGCCGTTGCCCCATCACCTGCGCGATTTCACGACCACAACCCGCGTGCTGGTCCTGGCTGGGCTCGCCGTGCCGGTCGGGGCAGCCGGAGCGGTGCTGGCCTGGGTCCTGCTCAAGATGATCGCCTTCTTCACCAACCTGTTCTATTATCAGGAACTGTCGTTCGCCAACACGTCGCCAGCCAACAACACCCTCGGCTGGATGGCCGTGCTGGTGCCCGTGATCGGTGGCCTCATCCTCGGCTTGATGGCTCGGTTCGGATCGGAACGGATCCGCGGACACGGCATCCCCGAAGCGCTCGAAGCGATCATGATCAACGGCAGCCGGCTCAGCGCCCGCGTCGCCATCCTCAAGCCGGTGTCGTCGGCGATCTCGATCGGTTCCGGCGGACCGTTCGGCGCCGAGGGGCCAATCATCATGACGGGCGGCGCGGCCGGTTCCCTCATCGCCCAGTTCTTTCACTTCACGAGTTCGGAGCGCAAGACCCTGATGGTGGCGGGCGCCGCTGCCGGCATGTCGGCCGTGTTCTCGGCGCCGATCGCCGCCCTCGCCCTCTCGGTGGAACTGCTGCTGTTCGAATTCAAGCCGCGCAGCCTGGTCCCGGTGGCGGTTGCATCGGTGGTGGCCGCCACGTTTCGGCGGCCCATGCTCGGCGACGGACCGATCTTCCCTGTCCCCGCCCACCACGTCGATTTCGACGCCAGCCTGCTCTTCTTCTGCATTCTTGCCGGTTTGGCGGGCGGATTGCTGGCCCTGATCATCACCCGGATGGTCTACGCCGCCGAGGATGCCTTTCTGCGCCTGCCGATCCATTGGATGTGGTGGCCCGCCATCGGCGGGATTGCGATCGGCATCGGCGGCCTGATCTTCCCGGAAGCGCTCGGTGTCGGCTATGACGTGATCGCCCAACTCCTCACGGGCGAGGCCCCGATGCGGATCATCATCGGCGTGCTGCTGGTGAAGTCCGTGATCTGGGCGATCCCCCTGGGAGCGGGGACGTCTGGTGGCGTGCTCGCGCCGATGCTGATGATGGGAGCCGCGCTCGGCGCGCTCGAAGGGCACATCTTTCCCGACCAGGGGCCGGGGTTCTGGGCCATCGTCGGCATGACCGCCGTGCTTGGCGGCACGATGCGGGTGCCGTTTACGGCCATCCTGTTCACCATCGAGTTGACCCAGGATGTCGGTATGTTGCTGCCGCTGCTGGTCGCGGCGGTCGTGGCCTACGGCATGACCGTGCTGGCCATGCCGCGCTCGATCCTGACCGAGAAGGTCAGCCGCCGTGGCTTCCACATCACCCGTGAATACGGAGTCGATCCGCTGGAGGTGCTCTCGGTGCAGGAGGTGATGCGAACGCGGATCGTCGCACTCCCCAGCGACCTCTCGCCGGATGCGCTCGAAGCCATCGCCAGCGGGTCCGACCAGGTCCGCGGGCAGCACCTGTACCCGGTGCTCGACGTCGCCGGGACCCTGATTTCGGTGGTGACCCGCCGCGAGTTGCAGGCCCGCCTGCAGGATCCGGAATTCCGGGCCGCCGCGCGGCCCCTGCAAACGCAGATGTGGGTGACGCCGACGCTCGCCTATCCGGCCGAGACGCTGCGCGACGTGGCGGCGAGGATGGCGGAAACGGGTCTGACCAGCTTCCCGGTGGTGGACCGGAACGATCCCGGTCACCTGCTCGGGCTGGTAGCCTTGCCCGACCTGCTGCGCGCCCGCGAACGACAACTGTCCGACGAGCGGCACCGCCAACGCTGGATCCGGATTCGCCTCTTCCGGGGCGACGCACCAGCCCGCGAGCAGGTTTCCGCCTGAGCGAATCCGGGTTGCCCATTGGCTTTCCGGCCCGACCGGGTTGATGTGTGGTGGTGGCGGATTGGGTGTCAGCCGGTGATGCCGTCAGTCCCGCACGGTCAGGTCGATCCAGGTCGACCGTTCCGCACCTGCATCGAGAGTGATGGGCGGCGTGGTGTCCGACCCTGGCAGCACGCTCGTCATCTCCAGCCCCACGGTGTAGACCCGGCCGAACCACGGGTAGACGCTCTGGTTCCCGAACTCCTGCCAGAACCAGAGGATCGGCATGTTCGCGCTGTCCCAACTGACCCGGCATGTCGGGTGGCCATCCTCGCGGGACACCTCGTACCAGGTGTCGTCAGGGGTGAAACCGGTCAGGAACAGCATCTCACTGACCGTGCCGCGTTCGGGCAGGACTCGCAGGTCAAGTCCGTTTTCGGGTGCGATTGGCCACGGGAACGTGCCTGCGGCACCGACCCGGCGCACTCCGTCGTTGGCGCCGGGAAAGGCGTGCACCGTGATGCCGTCGGGCAGGGCGATCCTGCTGCCTGGACCCACGAACGGCTGCCCGAAAGTTATGTGCTGCCCCCAATGAAACGCGGTGGGGAATGGGCCGTCGTTGACAACTCGCTCGGCCAGGCGGAACCCCGGATTCCCGGCCTCCAGGCGGATCGTCTTCTCGACCCGGCACGGGCTGGTGTGGGCCCGGATCGAGAAGGTGACCTCGCACACCTCGGGCGAGTCCTCGACGATGGTGACGTCCCACGGCAGCGTGTGCACATCGCCGTGGAATCGGTGGGGGATGTCGTCGTCAAGCAGCAGTCCGGGATTCGGGAACATCGTCTGCCAGCCGCCGACGTAGATTTCCTCGAAGGCGCCGCGCGTCTCCGGATGCGTGACCGCGTGCTGGACCGCGTTCCGGATGCCGGCGGGCGCCAGCCAGATGAGGTCGATGTCGCGGGGCTTGTAGTTCATCTCGACCAGGTCGGCCCCCTTGCCGGCGAGCACGCCCAGGCGGAGGACTTCGTTCTCGATGATGACGAGGCGCAGGCCCTGCACCGTGTAATCGTGGATGCGGGCGCCCCAGTTGCGTTGCGGGCGGTAGATGGCGGCAGTCACGGTGGCAGTCTCCAGGTACGGGTTCGTCGTGGAAGGGCGGCGTTGGCCGACCGGCATCGTATCCGAGCCTCGCGTTGACGACCAGTCATTCGGTTGAAGTAACACTGGGCGATGGACTGGCCGAGCGTCTCACGATCCGCCTCGATCAGGAGGATCGCTCGGAACTGAACCGCCGTGCGCGTGCAATCGGTGTTGGCCCGTTCACCCTCGTGCGTGTGTGGGTCACGGAACGGCTGCGTCAGGGGACGAATGGCGCGTAGTGTCGTTCAGTCCGACCCGACCGGTGACAGCACCGGAGTTGGCGCGACCACGCGGCGCGCCGGGCCGCGGCCGATGCCGAGCACCAGTCCGGCCGCGACCAGGCTCAGGTAACCCGCGCCGGTGAATGCCAGGAAGTAGTCGCCCTGGTCGGTGCGCAGCGCCCCCGCAATCCATGCCGCGCTTGCCGCCCCCAACTGGTGCGCCGCGAACACCCAGCCGTAGACCAGCGCCGCCGAACCGAGCCCGAACGAGCTGGTGGCCAGCGAAACTGTTGGCGGCACCGTCGCTACCCAGTCCAGCCCGTAGAAGACGATGAACGCCACCATCGCGAAGTTCGGCAGGTCGAACACCCACGGCAGCAGGATCAGCGAGAGCCCGCGCAGCCCGTAATAGGCGAACAGCAGCCGGCGCGGGTCGAACCGGTCGGTCAGCCAGCCGGAGGCGATCGTCCCGATGATGTCGAACACGCCGATCAGCGCCAGCAGGCTGGCCGCCGCCACTTCGGTCATGCCGTGGTCCATGCCGGCCGGGATGAAATGGGTGCCGATCAGGCCGTTCGTCGTCGCCCCGCAGATGAAAAAGCTCCCGGCCAGCAGCCAGAAGTTGCGTGTCCCGACCGCCAGCCGGAGCGCGCCGAAGGCAGCCGCGATCGGGTTCTGCCGGATGGGAGGCGGCGGCTCGTCGCCGGTCGCGCCGTAGCGGAGCAGGCCGACATCCTCCGGGCCGTTGCGCGCGAAGACCAGTACCAGCGGGATCACTGCCAGCGTCGCCGCCGAAATCGCGATCGAGACCGACTTCCAGCCGTGATTCGAGGCCAGCCAGGCGATGAACGGCAGGAACGCCAGTTGGCCGGTAGCGCTGGCAGCTGTCAGTGCCCCCATCACCAGCCCGCGCCGCTGCACGAACCAGCGGTTGGCGACGGTCGCCGCAAGAACGGTCGCCATCGAGCCGGTGCCGAGCCCGACCGTGACACCCCAGAGCAGGTAGAGGTGCCATGGCTCGGTCATGAAGATCGTCAGGAAGGCCCCGGTCGCGACCGTCAGCAGGGCGCCGGTCAGCACCTGGCGGATGCCGAATTGGTTCATCATCGCCGCGGCGAACGGACCCATGAATCCGAACAGGATCAGGTTGATCGAGACCGCCAGTGAGATTTGAGCCCGGTCCCAGCCGAATGCTTCCTGCAGCGGCACGATCAACACGCCCGGCGCCGAGCGGAAGCCCGACGCCCCGATCAGGACGATGAAGGTCATCGCCGCCATCACCCAGGCGTAGTGCACGCGGTTGCTGAATGGCGCAGAGTGCGTGGACCGGCTCATCGGGTCACCTCGCCATCGAACGCGAGCTGGCGAACCTGTCCGACCAGCGCCGCGAGATCGTCCAGCAGGTGCTGGTGGGCATCCGTCCCGGTCACGGCGATCACCCGGTCCTGGGCGCTGCGCCAGAGCGGCCTGGCCGATTCGAGCAGGGCCTTGCCGGCCTCCGTGAGGTCGATCACCCTCGTTCGCCGGTCGTTTGCCCCATTCGCGACCAGGACCAGGCCTTCGCGGAGCAGTGGCGCGAGGTTGTGCGAGAGGGTGGTGCGGTCCATCACCTGGGCGTCGGCGAGATCGCCGAGTGTGAGCGGCTTCGGTGCCCGGTCGATGATTGACAGCAGCGAGTACTGGGTGACGGTCAACCCCGACGGCCGTAAGGCGTCGTCGTAGAAGCGGCTCAGCGCCCGGTCGGCCCGCCGGATGGCGGTGCAGGCGCAGAGGGTGGTGGGCCAGGCAGGAAGGTTGGGCATCGAGGTCGACTCCAATTGGGTGCATATGCACGTGTTTGGTAGTATGCGACTCGTCCATTCACCGGTCAAGCACATGCTCGCCCGCGCGGTTGTCATTCATCGCCTCAGCGGTGAATCTTGCGACGGCAGGGGTATGCTGGATTCCGGTGCGTTGCACGCTACGCAACCATCGACCGGGAAGACCAAGTGAGAGGGATCAGGATGGATGTGTTTCAGGTCGCCCAACGGGCAACCGATCTCGACCGTGCGGCGGCGTTCTACACCGATCTGCTCGGCACGCCGCCGACTGGCCGGTTCGATCCGCCAGGGTTGCTCTTCTTCCAGGCCGGGGGCACGCGCCTGCTGTTGGAGGAGAACGCCGCCAGCGCACTGATCTACCTGCGCACGGACGACCTGCACGCCACGGTCGAGCGACTACGGGCATCCGGCACGAAGATCGAGTCCGAGCCACACATGATCTTCGCCCACGATGACGACGCGCTTGGACCGGCCGGGACCGAGGAATGGCACGCGTTCATCCGTGATTCCGAAGGCAATCTCGTTGGCCTGATCGGCCATCTCCGGCGGGTGTCATAGTGTCTGGACAGCGCCTGACCGGTCGGGTTATGCCATAGCGAGTTCGGGATCGAGGCGAACCCACCCTCGCTCGACCACAGCACACGCCGGCCGTGCCTGACCGTGAGATCGCTGTCCGGGTCCGCACACGGGTCGCTGCTGGCAGGTGGACTGGCTGGCTCGGCGCACAATGTGCCGCCGTACTCGAACTGGCTGGTGACGATCAGGTTAATGACGAGACCGGCGAGGATCACCACCAGCGCGATGATCGCAGTACAGGCGGTTCGCCACCGGGCCCGGCGTGACATGGTGTATCCCGTGCCTCAGGACACCGGACTCGCCACCGGAGTGGCTGGTCCACCGATCGGGACGTGGAAGATGCTGCACGAAAGCGGATCGCCTGGCTCGGTGGATGCCAGGAACATACGGTTGCCCTCCACATTGCCGGCAAATGCCCAGACGAGCTGCGATTCCTGGACGCCATCTGCCTCTTCGTCGCACGTCGCCGCCGCAACCTCCATGCCGTCGGGGAGTTGCCAGACGATCTGGATCCATCCAGAAGCTATGCCGTCGAATGTCACCGGCTGGATTGCACCGCCGCTGGTCTCAGCCTGGTCCAGCCAAGCTTCGCCATCCCCAACCGTGACCACGATCGGCCCGGCTGGTTCCTTGCAGGTGTCCATGAGGGTGGTAGGGTCGGCAGCTGGGTCGGTCCCGGCTGGACAGGCGTAAAACGTGAGATCGACGGGGCTGATCGCGTCCTGCGCCGCCACGGGTTCCAATGACGGGACAACGAAGGTCAGGGCGGCGAGCGCGGCGAACATGGTGCGAACGAGGAGCCAGGGGAGCATGGGTGGTCCTTTCACACGGATCCCGGATTGATCGCGATGGTTCTGTCTCGTAGGGCGGGGCCGGTGTGGCCCGCCGCGACGGCTGACCACGCAAGGTCGGTCCTACGACACACGCACGGCCTACCCAAAACCCGTACCAGAGAAGAGGCCTCGTTCCCCGTTCGAAACCCACCTCGGAGGGGCCGATCGGCCAGACAGCCGCGGGCCGGAAGGTCTGTCGGCCCGTCGTGTTGCGCATCAAGGTGCGGTGCTTCGCACTGTGGCCCTCGTCTACCACGATTGCGACGGTTTACCTACTCATCTGAGCCCTCGACACGAGAGGCGGAACCACGCGATGGTCCTCGGCTACGGGTGATCACCTTCCCCTGTGAGCCAGCGCGGGTAGGATCCTGCCAACGGCGTGCGCCCAATCCGAATTGGCTCACCGATTTCCAGGTTGGTACACCGGCGATACACCCGTTTCGAAGGTCGTGTGAATCACCGTCGACTCGATGCGTGGGTGGAAGACCATCACCGGTGCGGGAGACTCCCGCAATAGGCGGGAGGCAACGCTGCCGACATGGCTGCCCGCACGATGACCCGCGCCTCGTGTCGTCATCACCACCACATCGCCCGGCTGGATGGCTTCGATCAGGACGGGCACGGTTTTGCCCAGGAGCAGGTCCGATGTCACGGTCACACCGGCGGCCCGCAGGCTCCGCTCAGCCTGGTTGAGCAGGTCATTCGCCTGGCATTGCAGGTAGGCCAGGGCATCCTGCAGGTCGGGATCGCATTCGGGGCACGACCACGCATACGCTGGCGGCAGCGTGGCTTCCGGATCGATCACCGCCACCAGGTGCACGGACGTCGCGAGGCGATTGGCGAGGCCAGCCGCGATCGGCAGCGCCTGCAGCGACCGGAGTGAACCGTCCAGCGGAGTCAGGATCCGCTGTGGATGCCAGCCGTCGGCATTGGCATGCGCCACCAGCACCGGGAGCGAGGTCGCCTGCGCCACCTGGGCACTGACGGTCGCCTCCGGTGGAGTCGACGGCGCCAGGTGCTCCCTGGTCGCCATCACGATCAGGTCGGGGTGGATGGCTGTGGCCGTGTCGAGGATCTCGGTTGTGGGATCGCCTTGTGCGAGGCGTGTGTCGATCCTGGTCGATGGCAGGCGCGAACGCAGGTCGACCGCGAGCGTGTCGACGGATTCCAGCGATGCCTCGCCGGCCAGTCCGTGACGGTCCACCACATGCAGCAGCGTCAATGAGCCTGGTGCAGGCACAACGGCTAGTGCCGCCGCGATGGCGGTCCGGGTCAGGGGCGTCCCGTCGACCGGGATCATGATGTGGTTGGGGGAGTAGGGTTTGGTGTCAGGCAGTGTGGGCATCGATCGAATCTCCCTGGCATGTGTCCTCGATTCATGAGGACAGGACTGCCGCTGGGAGACGGCAACTGGGGGAATCCGGGCAGAATCCCTGCCGCCTCTACCCTGATGATGGCAGGCGGGGCGTCTCGATTGGATCGACGCCCCGCGTCCCGGTATCACAAGCGCGTGTCAGTGGTTACCGCGTGCGTTGTTCCATCCAGTGCAGCAGGTCGGACCGCTTGATGGTCGCGACATCGTGACCGATGAAGACTGCGGGAAGCTCGTGCCGGTGGGCTGCCTGCAGGATGATATCGATATCCATTCCGAACACATAGGCAACCTCTTCCGGCGTGTACTGCTCCTGGTGCAGCAGTTCGAGCATGTTGCGCTCGCCGTGTTCCGTGGTGTTGTCGCTCATATCGATTCCCTCGTTCCTTTCCTGCGGGTTGGCTGCGATCGAGGCATCGGCGCGGGTGGGCACGAGGACCACCGGCGACTTCGCTTCGCGTACCAGCTTTTCCGCGACACTGCCGATCAACCAGCGACGATACCCGCTTCGCCCATGCGAACTCATGACCACAAGGTCGGTTTCGCCGATCTCGTTGAGCAACGCGAACGACGGGGTGCTGTCGAGCACCACGATGCCGGTATCGTACCCGCTGGCGACCAATCGCGAGCGGTGGGCTTCAAGCTGGAGCCGGGCGATTTCCCCGGTAGCGGCACGAGCGGCATCGTACGACTCGTCTCCCTGGCCGGCCGCGCGCTGGATGCGGATGGTGGCGCGGACATCGTCGAGATCGATCGCGCGCACCAACGCGATCGGACAGCCGACAGCTGCGGCGAGACGGGTGGCGACCGGGATCGCCTGTTCGGCAGTGGGAGAGCCGTCGAGCGGGACGACTATGCGGGTTGGCACGATATCGTGCCCGGCGTTCGCCCGGATCAGCATGACCGGGGTCTCGCTGGAGCGGCTGACGCGGTCGGCAACGCTGCCGAAGATGAGGCGGCCGGCAGCGCCACGCCCCCGGGTGGTCATGACGACGAGGTTGCACGCCTTCGCCTCTTCGACAATGACCGAGGCAGGATCGCCTCCACGGACGAGCACATCGACCGTGTGTCCGGCGGCCTGGAGCGGGGCAGCCTGGGCCTCGAGTGCGTCGCGAACCTCCCGCGCCTGCTCGTCATCTCCATCCAGGATCATGACCGGGACCAGGAGGTCTACCTGGGTGACGACCTGGAGGAGGACGATGCGCCCGGGCTGGAGGCGTTTGGCTGCCTCGATGGCAATGGTTGCGTGGGGCGAGCCGTCGAGCGGGACAAGGACCGAAAGCGGCGGGGAATGGCCATGCTCCGGGATATTCATGGTTCACCTCCAGGGGTGTTCGTGGGGCGATGCCGGTTCGGTCGGATTGCCGCGCCGGGAACGCGGATCGCCGTGATGTACCTTCGGGAATGGTACGCCGCATTCACCGGCGCGGGCACGTCGCTGGCACGGCAGCGGCGCACGATATCGATCTGGGCGTACGTATCGGTTTCCGCCCTGGGCATGACGGTTGATCTGTTTCTGTAACGCTGCCGCTGTCGACGGTGGCGCGGTTGTGACGTCCATCCCCCTATCGTACTGGCAGAAGGAAATGGATTCTGCCGGCAAGGAGGCCGAGATGGAACGGGAATTCGAGGGCAAGGTGGCGATCGTGACAGGCGCCGGGAGCGGAATCGGCCGGGCGACCGCCCAGGCGTTCGCAGCCGCCGGGGCACGGGTGGTGGTCAATGACCGTGACGAATCCGGTGGCCCGGAAACGGTGCGCCTGATCGAGGATGCTGGTGGCGAGGCGCTGTTTGCCCGTGCCGACGTGACCTTAATGGACGAGGTCCAGGCCATGGTCGATGCGGCCATCGCCACATGGGGACGGTTGGATATCGCCTTCAACAATGCCGGGATCGAGGGCGAGTCGGCCCCGACCCATCTTGAATCGGCTGCCACCTGGGACAAGGTGATCGCGGTCAACCTGACCGGGGTCTGGCAGTGCATGAAGGCTGAAATCCCGGCGATGCTCGCTGCGGGTGGCGGTTCCATCATCAACTGCGCGTCGGTTGCGGGCCTGGTTGGGTTCCAGGGCAGCGCGCCCTACGTCGCCAGCAAGCATGGCGTGGTTGGCCTCACGAAGACGGCCGCGCTCGACCTCGCGACTCAGGGCGTCCGCGTCAACGCGGTATGCCCGGGCGTGATCCGGACAGCGATGATCGACCGGGTGGTCGAGATGAACCCGGCGATGGAAGGCGTGCTGATGGCGATGGAGCCGGTTGGCCGCCTGGGCGAACCGTTCGAGATTGCCGATGCCGTGCTCTGGCTCGCGTCGGACGCATCGAGTTTCGTGACCGGCCAGGCGATCGCCGTCGACGGTGGGTTCACCGTCGGGTAACGCCTCATCCACACACGAACACTGACGATTTGTGACGGGACGGTGACACGACGCATCGCGTCGTGTCGCCGGGGATCGAACGGTGAACCGCGAAGGCAGAATCCGGTTCGGCGGGAGATCAACGAAACGAGGGACGCCAGCAGATGGCGTCCCTCGTTTCGTTCCGTTGGCCGGTATTCAGTCGTGTGCAGGGGTAGCCCTCGGGTCCAGGTTCCTGTCCGGGATCTTCCCCAGCAGTCCGCCGGAACGGGGAGGCTACCCTTCGATCGTGAACTCCACGCTGCTGACCGTTTCGTCATCGACCACGAAGAGGACCTCGTAGTCTCCCTCTTCGAAGATGTCGTCCTCGGCGCGGAAGCGGACGGACTCGCTGCCTTCCGCCTCGCCGGCCCACGGCTCCGGCGCGGTGCTGTCGAGCAGATCGCCGTCGAGATACAGCTCAACCTGCCAGATCGCATCCTCGTCCATATCGGCGAACGAGACATTGACGTAGATGATGTCGAATTCGCCGGCAAGGACCCCATCGCTGTCCGGCGACTCGCGGTCGCCATCGGCGTTGCGGGCTTTGATCTCGATCTCGGCCTGCGAATCCTCGTCGGCGGTGATTTCCACTTCGTCGCTGGTCACCGACTCGCCGTTGGCTTCAAGGGTCACGGTGTAGATGCCGGGATCGAGGACACCATCCTCTACCCAGATCGAGGCACAGGCGACCGGGTTCCAGGCGTCATCCCATTCGAACTCGCTGGTCAGGATTTCGTCGCCGTCCCGCTCCCAGGTCGAGGTGCCCTCGTCGCCGTCTTCCAGGCCAAGGTTCTCGAAACACCCTTCGAGGGTTACGACATTGTTGAACTCGTCGAGCGGGTCGCCGTTCGCGTCGTAGGCGTTGAACTCGATATCGCCGAACATGGCGCCATCGTCATCGCCGCCGTTGTCTGGTTCGTCAGTCGGTTCCGGCTGATCGCTGCCTTCCGGCACCACGACGGGAATCTCGATGTCGAGCGAGTCTTCCACGAATTCGCGGGCGATGTTGCTTGGGATCAGGATGCCGTAGTTGCCGCCGAGGCCGATGCAGCCCTGGTCTTCCTCGTCGATCACGCCGTCGTTGTTGGTGTCGCCGGGGCGGCAGTCGCTGAAGGTGGCCTGGGTCGGAACTCCCATGAACAGGCCATCGCCGTTCACGGCCGTGCCGCCGGAGTTGCCACCGGAGATGGTGGCGTCGGTGTAGATCCACTCCACGCCGTAGCCGTTGTCGCCCCAGCCGCTGAAGATGCCTTCACTGACGCGGCGGCTGGTGCCGGCGTTGGCAGGGTAGCCAATGATGAACAGCGATTCAGGCTCGCGCAGGGAGTCCGAGTCGCCGAACTCGACCGTCGGCAGGTCGTCCTCGACATCGTCACCGTCGAGGTGGGCGGTGAGCTTGATGATCGCGAGGTCTTCTTCCATTGACGTGTCGTGGGCCAGCTCGGTCCAGTACGGGGTTTCAGGGATGCCGCGCTTGTCCGGCAGCCAGGCAACCTGGGTGAAGCTGACCACCGCATCGCCGCCCGGCGCCTGCTCCTCGCAGTAGTCGCGGGCGATGCGCGGCACGCGGCCGTTGTCGGTCACGTGGTGGTTGGTCAGCACGTAGCCGTCGGGGGTGATGATGGTGCCGCTGCCGACCGACCATTCGAGTGGTTCGTTTCGGCTGAGCGTGCACAGGAACGGATCGTCACCGTTGTCTGGCGTCACCAGGAAGTACGTGGAAATCCGGACCGAAGCCGCCAACACGTTTTCCGGGATCGTCTCCCCCTGCGCCGTCGCCGGGGTTGGCAGCACGCTGACCAGCATGCCCGCCAGCATCAGGAATGGCAGCAGCAGCCGGGTCAGGGCGCCTGCCGTCCGCACTGGGCTGGCGATCGAGGATTCCGGTGATACGGCGCGTGTCTTCATCATGATCTCACCCTTGCTGAAACTGCCCTGAGCGTTCCCACTGCCGGTGGATTCACGGAATACCGTGCGGGACATCGCGTGTCCCGGATCTTCGCACGGATCGGCGTCCCGTGTGGTACAGGAGTGCTGATGGAGAGACGTTGCCGCACTCGCGGCGGTTCCACGCATCGGCCAGTTGCCGCACTGATGGCCGCGCGCGTTCCGTCAGGATGCCATGTTGTCCTCCTGACCCTCGTCGTTGCCAGCGGCGGGTTCCGGTTCGCCGATTGTCTGGCGGTGGAACTCGGCGTTGATCTCGGCGCCGAACAACAGTACCGCGCATGAGAGATAGAAGTACAGCAACAGGACGATCACGCCGCCGAGACTGCCGTAGGTGGCGTTGTAGTTCCCAAAGTTCGAGACATAGATCGAGAATCCGATCGAGGCGACCAGCCAGACGAGGACTGCCACGACCGCACCCGGTGAAATGATCCGGAACGGCTGGTCGACATTGGGGCCGACATAATAAACGAGGGCGCTGACGACCATCAGGATCCCGATCAGGACCGGGAAGCGCAGGATGGTCCAGAGCGTGACCACGACCTGTCCCATGCCTACCTGGTCGGCCACCCACTCGAACCAGTCCGGCCCCAGCAGCATCAAGGCCGTTGCCACGATCATCAATGCCGCGATGCCGATGGTGTACAGCAACGACAGCCCGTATCGCTTCACCACCGGTCGCGTTTCCTCGACATCGTAGGTGACGTTGAGGGCATTCATCAGGGCGCGGACGCCGCCAGAGGCGGCCCAGATGGCGACGATCACGCCGATCGACAGCAGGCCGCCACGCCGTTGACTCTGGAGTTGGTCGACGATGTCCGAGAACCGCTGGTAGGCGTCCGCGGGAAACGTCGACTCTGCCTGCTCCAGCATCCAGTCGAAGAAGCCCTGCAGGTTGAGCACGCTCAGCAGAGAGATCAGGAAGAGGAGAAACGGAAACAACGCGAAGAGGATGGCGTACGACAAGGCGGCGGCATAGGTCGTCATGTCATGGCCCATGAAGTTCTTCGCCGCATTCCTGCCGAGGCCGATCGGGGAGACTTCGCCCAAACCCGGAATCCGCATGTCCCACCCCTTCGATATGTGCCGCAACTGTCGCGGAAACGACCATTCTGGCACAGTCTCGTCAGGTGACCGGGGACTCCGGGCCGCTGGAAAGGCCGGGTGGGGAGGTGGTTTCCTGCTTCGCCTTGCGGGCGCGTGCCACTTCGGCATTGATCTCGCCGCCCAGTAAAAGCACCGAACAGGAGAGGAAGATGTAGCTCAGGAAAATGATCGCGCCGGCCAGGCTGCCATAGGTGGCGCTGTAATTCCCGAAGTTCTCAATGTAGATCGAGAACACCTGCGATCCGACAATCCAGACCAGGACCGCGAAGATCGCCCCGGGAGACAGGAAACGGAAGGGTTGTTTGATGTTCGGGGTGACGTGGTAGACGATTGCCGCGACGAGGATAAGGATCAGCACCAGCACGGGGAATCGCAGCCATCCCCAGACGGTGACGACGGTATCGCTGATGTCGATATGAGCGGCCAGCCATTCGAACCGGTCCGGACTCAACAGGGCGAGGGCGCCGCTGACAACCATCAACACCCCCAGCGCAATGGTGTAGGCGATCGAGAGGGGAAATGTCGCCCACATGGGGCGGGTTTCCTTGACTCCATAGGCAACGTTCATCGCCTTGATGATCGCCCGGAAGCCCGACGATGCCGTCCAGATCGCGATGATCACCCCGATCGAAAGGAGTCCGCCCTGCGGCTGGCGTACCTGGTCGAGGATCATGGCGAAGGTGTCATACACGGCGTCGGGCAACGCCCGTTCCGCCTGTTCCAGCAGCCAGTCGAAGAACTCGGGCACGTTCAGGAAACTGACGAGCGCCATCAGGAAGATCAGGAACGGAAACAGGGCGAACAACAGGGTGTAGGCCAGCGACGATGCGTAGGTCATCATGTCGTGCCGGATGTAGTTTTCGACCGAGCGCGTCGCGATGCCGATCGGCCCCTTGTAGAGGAATCCCGGAAGTTTCATGGGGCCCTTTCCCGGCCAGGTGGAGTGCCAGGCAGTGTGCTGGAGCGATTCGCCCGCCGTTCAGGCGATGCTAGCATGGGGTCGTGGCCCGTATCGTGCGTGCCGTGTCACCGGAGAATGATGTCCATGCGCTGTCTTGTCACCACCCGTGGGTCAATTGCCCGCGAGGATCTCGGGATGATCCTGCCCCACGAGCATGTGTTCGTCGATCTCCGCACCTGGAACCAGCCTGGCTATGGCGAGGGTGACCCGGACGAGGTCATCCGACTCATGGCGCCGGAGATCGAGGCCGCGGCCGCCCTCGGCGTGACCGCCATCGTCGAGCCGGGACCGATCGGGGTCGGCCGACGGGTCGATATCCTCAAGGCGGTCTCCAACGCGACCGGGATGCCGCTGGCCGTGCCGACCGGGGTCTACCGCGAGCCGTGGCTGCCGCCCTGGGTGCGGGATGCGTCGCAGAATGACCTGCGGGACTGGATGATCCGGGAACTGACCGATGGGGTGGAGGAAACCGGCGTGCGGGCGGGCTGGATCAAGCTCGGCGCTTCCGACGACGGCCTCACCGTCGCCGAGACGAAGGTGTTACGGGCGGCTGCCCGAGCATCGGTCGCCACCGGCGCGACAATCGGCAGTCACACACTTCGTGGCGAGGTCGCGCGGTTTCAACTCGATACCATCGAGGCGATGGGAGGCTCGCCGGACCGCTTCGTCTGGATCCACGCCCACGTCGAGCCAGACCTGGCGCTGCACCACGAGCTTGCCCGTCGTGGCGCGTGGATCGAGTACGACGGCATCGGCGACCCGGCTGACGACCCGAGGTTCCTCGATCTCGTCCTCACGGCGCTCGAGGTGGGGCTCGGTCACCGCGTGCTGCTCAGTCACGACCGCGGTTGGTACGACCCCGCCCAACCCGGCGGTGGCACCCCGAAACCGTTTACCCCGCTGATGGAACGATTCCTGCCGCTGCTGTCCGATGCCGGGGTCGACGACGCCACCATCCGCCAGCTCACCCACGACAACCCGTTCGAGGCGTTTGCCCGCTGACCGTGCAATCACCGTCGTAGCGGCATACCCCGTGGGTGATATCCGCCTCGTGAACCGATGTGGTGCGGTGTGCTACGCTCGGTCCATGGGCGATCAATCTCCACCGAGCCTCGACCAGCCGGCGACCGATCCGGCGCTGTTGCGAGCGCTGGCGGCCGCTGGTCTGCCAGCCACCGGGCGCTTCCGTGAAAAGGCCGGCTGGGTCAGCCACGCGTGGGTCGGCGACGACTTCGTGGTACGAGTCAGCAACGGGCAGTTCCGCGACGCATTTCACCACGAGGCGACCGTCGTCGACCTGCTCGCCGGCAGTGAGGTCCCTCACGCCCGGCACATCGCCCACGGCGACGGCCCGGACGGGCCGTGGTATGTCTCCGAACGCGTGCCGGGCCAAACCCTGTACGAAGTATGGCCGGCGGCAGATTTCCACACGCGCCAGGCGATGATCGAAAGCCTCGGCCTTGCGCTACGCGCCCTTCATCGCGTTCCGGTCCCGGCTGGCCTGCTCCCACCCTGGCTGGCCGACGCGCTCGCCGGCAAGCCAGGGCACCGTGTCTTCCACCCACCCGTCGTGGGAGCGGCGCTCCAGCAGGTCGAGGATGCCCGGAGATTGCACGGCCATGACTCGCGCCTACTCACCGACGTCGCTGATTGGGTCCAGGAGCGGCTGGCGTTATTCGCTGCCGACGAACACGTTCTCGTCCATGGTGACCTCCATGGATCCAACGTGATGGTCGACCAGGGACGCGTCACCGGTCTGATCGACTTCGCGGAGGCGCTGGCTCAGCCAGCGGATGTCGAGCTCGATACCATCCTGCGCTGGTGCGCGAAGGCGCGAGAGTTCCCGCCCACACCCGACCAACGAGGGCTCGACGAGACCACACTGACAGAGGTCCCCGGATGGTTGCATGGCGCATATCCGGAGTTGTTCGAGCGCGAGCATCTGCGCGAGCGGTTGCGCTTCTACGACATGCAGGGAGGGCTTGCACTCTACGCACATCACCCCCAACCTGAGATTCGTGAAGCGGCGCTGGACCACATCGCTCGCCTGCTTTCCGGCCACAACCATCTGGATGGCCTCGACTGGTAGGTCGTCGTTGTTGCGCCTGCCGGGACATCGTGGTCTGCACCCGAATCCGGGCGTGTGAGCTGGCACGAGTCTGTCAGGGCTGGCACCGTCGTCCTGCATACCCCATCAACAGGCCCAGGCTCATGTTCGGCTGCGCTGGCGGCAGCGTCTCCGGTCATTCCCGCTCGAACGCCAGAATCATGAAGCGGGGGAACGTTGCACCGGGAGCCGGGCCGAAGGTGTCCGGAACATCGACCAGTTTCAGCAGCCGGAGACCGGTATCGAGGAATGCGTCCAGGTATTCCTCCAGCGTCCGGTGGTAGTACCTGACCTTGATGCCCTGCTCCCACATCCCGAGATAGGTTCCCATCGTGTTGGGCGCGAAGTAGTCCGTGATGTGCTCGCGGACGACCGAGGAGTAGGGATTGTTGAAGGCGAGCGCGATTCGTCCGCCGGGCTTGACCAGGGTGGCGAGGATCGTCGCGAACTCCCGGTAGCGCTCCACGTCGTTGAGCACTAGGTAGCTGCCAATCGCGTCGAATGTGCCTTGCAGGCCAGGCTGGGGTTCGCTCAGGTCGCCGATGCGATAGTCGATCCTGCCGTCTGGATCCTGCTCCCTGGCCATCTGGATCAGGCGTGGCGACAGGTCGATCCCGGTCACTCTCGCGCCCCGTGCCGCCATCACCCGGGCCAGCACGCCCGGACCGCACCCGGCATCGAGGACCGCCCTGCCATCGAGGTCACCCAACAGGTCGAGCAACCGCACCAGCATGCCGCCGGGTTGATCGGCCGGTTTGCGCGATTCCAGGGCGCGGGCATAGGCATCGGCGTACGTGTCCCACGGGTTCGCTGCGGCAGGCATCGTTCGTCACCTCCGGTGGTTTTGCTCCAGTGCTCCATGGACTCGCCATACCTCCCGGACAGGAAACGATGGACGTCTGCCAGACGACGAATCCCGCACCGTGCCGGACTTTCGCTCGTTTGTAGGGGCCGACCACGGTTCCACTTCCCGACTCGGGAGGTGGAACCGTGCCTCGGAGCGGTCTTCGCTCGACATGACGGGCCAGGTTCGCGTGTCTGGACGAGATGTGGGTAAAGGTTAGCCAACCCATAAGGTGGAACCGTCGCTCGGGGTGACGGCCACGGGAGGTTAGGCCAAACTGTCCGGGAGAGAGCACCGTATTCCATCCCGGTGGGCTACAGATCGTATCCCCATCCTTGCTCTTTTCTCGTCTCTCTCCTCGTTCCTACGTCAGGGTGATCGAGACCGGACAGTGGTCCGATCCCATGACATCGGCATGGATCGCGGCGTCGGCGAGATCGGGGACGAGCGCCTGGCTTACCACGACATAATCGATCCGCCATCCCACATTCCGCTCCCGGGCCTGCGACATCTGGTTCCACCAGGTATAGGCTCCGGTGGTCTCCGGGTGGAAATGGCGAAAGGTGTCCACGAACCCGGCGTCAACCACATCCTGGAAGCGCTCGCGCTCCTGGTCCGTGAAGCCGTGCGTCCCCCTGTTGCGCTTCGGATTGGCGAGGTCGATCTCCCGATGGGCGACGTTGAGGTCGCCGCAGAAGATCACGGGTTTGGGTGTGCCGCTGCCGTGCTGCCCCGCTTCGAGCTGTTTGACATAGGCGAGAAAGGCCGGGTCCCAGGCGTTGTAGCGCAACCCGAGCCGGGAGAGATCGCCCTTGCTGTTCGGCGTGTAGACGCTGACGACCCAGAAGCGATCGTATTCGGCGGCGGTCACCCGGCCTTCGCGGTTGGCATCGCCGTAGCCGTCTCCGGCCAGCAGGAACGTCGTGGCCAGGTCGTCGGGGATGCCGCGCAGGATCTGCAACGGCTCTGTCCTGCTGAAGATCGCCGTCCCGCTGTACCCGGCCTTGTCGGCAGAGGTCCAGAACTCCCGGTACTCCGGCAGGTCCACCACGGCCTGCCCTTCCTTCGCCTTGGTCTCCTGCAGGCAGAGGATGTCCGGCTGGTGGGCGGCCATGAACGCCGGGAAATCACCTTTACGGATCACTGCCCGGATTCCGTTCACGTTCCACGAGAAAATTCTCACAGGGGCTTCCCGTTCGAGGCGACACCTGTCGCGCGGAGGTCGTTCCCGTTTCGCACCAATGGTAACGCCAGCCGGACACGCGAGAGCCGGGTCGTCGTCGTCGACCCGGCTCGGCTGAATGGAGCGCCGGTCAGTACACCTCGGCGATCACGTCCCAGAGGTCGTCGTAGTCCTCGAAGACGAAGATGCTCTCGCCATCGAACTCGATGTCGTCGTCGATCCGCTCGAGGAGGTCTTCCTCCACGTGCTGGCCCGACATGGTGATCCCCAGGCTAACCAGCGGGTCGCCCAGTTCCTGTGGGAACAGGTACTGCACGATCACGACATGGCCATTGTCCTCGTCATCCGGTGCCCAGCCCCAGATGAACCAGGCGCCGCGGTCGTTGTTGCCTTCGCCGAAAACGAATGCCTTTTCGGGGTAGTTGAGACTGTCGATATCACCATGCGGCAGGTTCTCGATGAACTCCTCGGCCGAGAACGTACCGTCGGTTGCGACCAGGTTGAGGATGATGGCCGTGGGCTCATCGTGCTCGTCGACCGTCCTGTCGATGAGGAGAATGCCTTCGTTACCGTGTTCCTCGCTCACGAAGCTTCTGGCAACATCGGGTTTCCAATCGCGGGACCAGGAGAGTTCGTGGTCGTAGAAGTTGCTGGTGAACGTGCGGCGTTCGAGACCGGGCAGATCTTCGGACTGGCTGGCAGCCAGGGCAGCGGAGGGACCGGCGAAGGCGAAAGCGGCGGCTCCGCCAAGAAGCAGGCGTCGTGTGCAGGTCGTGTGCATGGTGGTGCTCCGATTCCAGGTCGAAAGGCGAGTGTTCCATGTAGTGGACCGGAATCCCGGCTTGCCCGATGGTCGTGCGCGCTTCTGGGCCATTGGTGTTGCCGGTATGAGGGGAAGACGTGGCGGTATGCTGGATGGTTCCAGCTCGGCACTGGTGATGGGCAGGTATCGCCCGTTGCCATGGCATGGGGGCTCCCGGATTGGATGGCAGGGCGCGAGATCGGCGCGCATGGAGGCACAGGCGGTATGGAACCTGGATCGGCACGCACCCCCGGTGAACTTGCGGAAATCAGGGATGCCATCCTCGGGCGCATCGTGGACACGGTCTTCCCGGATGAGCGCGTCGTCGCGGCCTGGCTCACGGGATCGATCGGGCGCGGCGAGGACGATGCCTGGAGCGATCTCGACCTGCATCTCGCGATTGAGGACGCCCACCTGGATGCGTGGTGGGCATCAATGGCATCGCTCTACGCCGAAATCGCTCCCCCCGCCTTCGTTCAACGGGAAAAACCGTCGAACGCGCAGGAAGGCGGCCGTTTCAGCTCGTGTACTTTCCGGGACCGGTCGAGGTGGACTGGAATGTTGGGCCGGTGAGCCTGGCGACGCGCCCTCCGACGAGCCGGATGCTCTTCGCCCGCGAGGATATCCCCATCGCGACGGCACAACCGATCGATATCGACGCGCGGCGCGAGCGGCTGCAACACGCCACCGACTTTTTCTGGGCGATGACCCCGATTGCGGTCAAGTACGCCGGCCGGGGCGCGACGAGCGATGCGGTCGACCAGATCGGCCTGCTCGCCAGGGGGCTCTCCGAGGCCTGGTGGGTGTTGCGCGGCTCTGCCAACCTGTTCCACCAGAATCCGCTCGTCGAGCCTGAACTGGCAGCGATGCTGCCACGGTTGGGCCCGGTGATCGATCCTGCGCGATGCCTGGAGGGTATCGTCGCGGCGATGTCGTCGATGGTGATGTTGCGGCCGGAACTGGACGCGGCGGGAGTGCGCTGGCCGTCATCGCTGGTGCTGGAGACGGAGGCGATCGTGCGGATCGCGCGCGTCATCATCGACGGCAGCGGTGGAGACGTTTGATCCCGGATCCGGATGAACGGTCGCGTGCCCTCCGGTCGTTCATAGAGGGCACGCGGCGCTTCGCACCCTGACCCTCGGCTACCATGATTGCAGCGGATTACCTTCCCCCTTGAGCGTCTCGCACGTCGTCCTGCCGAATGACGGGTTATACGTAGATACAGAATGGATGGCCGTCGGGATCGAGGTGGACCCGCACGTCGTCCTGCGGCTGGTATTCCGCCAGAGTCGCGCCGCACGCCTGGGCATGTGCGCAGCCGGCTTCGAGGTCATCGACCCGGACTTCCAGGTGCATCTGCATGATCTGTTCGCCCGGCCGGGACGGCCAGACCGGTCGCTGGTACTCGTCCTCGATGTGAAACGCGAGGCCGATTCCCCCGTCCGGATTCGGCAGCACGACCCAGCCGCCCTGGTCTTCGTTGATCTCCCAACCGAGCAGCCTGGCGTAGAAGCTGGCAAGCGCGGGTGGGTTGGGGGAGTTGAGCGTCACACCGGTGACACGGGCATTGGCGGGAACGGGCATGAGGAATCCTTCTCGACATCCGCAACGGATATTCCGATGAACGGGAGCATCGTACCAAGGCCAACGGACACCACCTGACCGCATTCACTGGCGGCTGGCGGCAATGGTTCGGGCGGAACTCGGGACCACACCGGTCACGCTGGTCCCGGGCGGACCACGAGGCGGGGCGAGCCGTCGTATTCGTCCCATCTTCCCCGGTTCTGCGATCGATGCTACCCTCCTGCGACGAACATGAGTGGACGGAACGCGGGGCGGAGGTCCGGTGGCGGGTGGCACGGCTGCAGGGCGATCCGAGTCGCCAATCGAAACCGGGGTAAGAGAGTCGGGCGGCATGATGCATTCGGTGCGTCGCTATCCCGCCTTTCGCATGCTGACGCTCGGCACCCTCGCCAGCAGTTCAGCCTTCTGGATGTATCAGGTTGCCATCGGCTGGCTCGCGCTCGACCTCACCGACTCCGCCTTTTTCGTCGGGTTGGCCGGGTTCGCCGGCGGCATCCCGTTGCTGATCTTCTCGATTCCGGCTGGCCTCGTGATCGATCGCAGCGACCGTCGCCTGTTGCTCCTGATGGCGCAGTCGGGCGTGATGGTCGTCTCGGCGATCCTCGCCTTTATGGTTGCCACCGATCTGATCAGGCCGTGGTCGATGCTGACCCTGGTCGCGATCAACGGCACGATCATGACCTTTATCTTTCCTGTCCGGACCGCCATCGTCCCCTCACTGGTGGAGCGGGCGGACCTGGCGAACGCGATTGCCCTCACCTCCGCCGCCCAGAACGCGACCCGCGTCGTCGGTCCGTCCATCGCCGGGCTGCTGATCGCGCTCACGGGCACTCCCGCCACCTTCGCGATGGCCGCGGTGGGGCAGGGACTTGCCCTGCTCGGGATCTGGCAGTTGCCATCGAGCCGGACCGAGGGGGGATCGTCCAGCGGCCGTCGCTGGACCGACCTGACGCTTGGTCTCCGGATCGTGGCCCAAACGCCCTTCCTGCTGGCGATGATCGTGCTGGCGCTGGCCCCAACCGTGCTGGTGATGCCGTACATCAACCTGATGCCGGTCTTCGCCCGCGACGAACTCGGGCTCGGCGCAACCGGCCTGGGCATCCTGTTGGCCAGCACCGGTCTCGGCACCGTTGCCGGGGCCCTGATGGTGGCGCGGACCCCGGCGATCCAGCACCGGCGCGGGGCGCAGGTACTGACGGCAACGGGATTCGCCATTGGCGTGCTGCTGTTCTCATTGACCAGTTACCTGGTGATCGCCATCGTGATCCTGTTCCTGTCCGGCTGGATGAGCGCGGCATTCCTCGCCATCAACCAGACCACGATCCAGCTTGGCGTGGACGATGCGGTACGCGGCCGGGTGCTTTCGATCTACCTGCTGACCTGGGGCATGCTGCCGGTTGGCCAACTCGCGGTCGGCGCCCTGGCCGGGGTAATCGGCACCCCGATGGCGATGGCGGTGTCGTGTGTGGCCGCCATCGCCTGCATTGCCCTGATCGCCATCCGCTTCCCGCTGCTGACCGCCCCGCCGGAGGTGGCGGTCGAGGTCAACATCAGATAGGCGGGTGACAGCATGGAACCTCAAAATCGGATACCAATTCACCCCGGCGAGGGGCTGGCGGAGGATGCCCTCAGCGAACTGGGAATGAGTGGCCGCCAGTTGGCCGATGCCCTGAACGTATCACCCAACAGGGTTTCCGAGACTCTGCGCGGACGCCGGGCCATCACCGTCGGCACCGCCCTGCGCCTGTCTCGATGGCTGGGGATGACACCCGAATTCTGGCTCGACCTCCAGCAGGCGTACGATCTGGAGATGGCTGTCAGGGAGTCTGGAGAACACATCGAACGAGAGGTTCAACCCCGCCAGGCCGCGTAACCATGCGGCCTGGCGGGCATTCACGCGCTACCCGAGCAGCTCGCCCAGGATTTCGTCGGCGTCGAATTCGCCGAGCACCGGCGACCCGACCAGCAGGACCTCGCCCAGCGTCTCCCACAGATCGGCGAAGTCATCCTCCGGGGCAACGTACTCGATGCTCATCAGGTAATTGGTTTCCCAGACCTGGACATGCTGGATGCTCACCATCGCCTCGCCGTTGGCATCGGTCCAGGTTCGTCCCTGCACGATGAAGCTCGGGTCGGTGTCGATTGCGCCGTCATCGAGATCCTCGACGTTCGACGAGCCTTCGAGGTCGGCGCTGCGATCCTCGACGATCTCATCGAGCGAGCTGTCGGCCATCGGCACCTCGTGGAAGATCAGGACGGCGGTGTCGTTCGCCAGCGCCACGGTATCGCGGGAGGCCTCCTCGTCGAGCACGCCGTTGCCGTCCCAGTCCCCGCTCCACTCGAGCGGGCACATGCACTGGAACGTGTAGGCACCATTCTCTGCCGCCAGAGCCGGGGACACCCCGGAACCAAGCACCAAGGCACAGGCGATCGCGAGGACGGCGAACCGGAACCGGACAGCGGCGCGGGTCATGACTTCCCGTTGTGCGTGAAACATCGTGGTCATTCCTCCTGATGGCATGCAGTGGCGATCGATTGCACCATACAGGACGAAGTCGCTACCTCCCCGGTTCCCGATGCGCGCATCCCGACCGGTGCTGGCGAGGCGGGGTTAGGAGGTCTCGCCGCTGGGGACGCGGGGCGTCCAGCCAGGGTCGCTGCCCCGGCTGCCGCGCCCAAGAGGATGGTGCGGCGATTGAGCGGATCGGTGGTGGCGTGGATGCGCCATCCGGTGCACGATCTCGTCGTGTCGCATGGGTCCCGTTCCGTTGGGCGTTGAAGGGTGACCGATCGTTTGTAGGGGGCGCCCCCGTGGCGACCCTGGATTCGGATACTTCTACCCCTTCAACCCGGAGGTGACGAAGGTGTCGATGATCTGCTTCTGGGCGAACAGGTAGATGATCAGCGGCGGGAGAGTGGCGATGGTGGCGGTCGCCATCATCGGTCCCCACATCTGCGCCGATTCGGCATTGTTCGTGAAAAACTGCATGCCGGTCGCGATCGTCTTCGACTTGAAATCGTTCAGCACCAGCAGCGGCCAGAGGTACTGGTTCCACATGCCGAGGAAGGCGAGGATCGTGACGACCGCGATGGCCGGTTTCACGTTCGGCACTACGATCTGGGTCAGGGTTTTGATGGTCGAGGCGCCGTCGATTTTGGCCGCGTCGAGCAGGTCCTGCGGGAGTTGCAGGATATTTTGACGCAGCAGGAAGACGAAGAATGCGGTGCCCGGCAGCGAGGGGATGATGACGGCGATCCATTTGTTCATCCAGCCGAGCTTGGAGACCAGGATGTAGTTGGGGACGACCGTGACGATGCCGGGCACGATCATGGTGGCCAGCACCATCGCGAACAGCACCTTGTCGCCGCGGAAACGAAGCCGGGCGAACGCGAAGGCGGCGGGCAGGCTGATCAGCACCTTGCCAGCGGTGGTGATGGCGGCGATGCCGAAGCTGTTCCAGAGCCAGTTGGACACAGGGAAGTAGCTGAAGGCATCCGGGAAGTTTTGCAGGGTCGGATTGTCGGCGATCAGCCGGATATCCTTCGTGAATACCTCGTCGGCCGGCTTGAAGGCGGTCGAGAGCATCCACAGGAACGGGAAGATCGTGAGCGCGCAGATCAGCACGATGCCGGTGTGCAGCAGTGCGTTGCCGAACCGGCTGCGGCGGGTATGGCTGCGGTCGTGTTCCAGCGTCATCGTCGCGCTAGCCATAGTGGACGTGCCTTTCGACATACTTGAACTGGAGCCAGGTCAGCAGGCAGGTGGTGATGAAGACGATCACCGCGACCGCGCTCGCCGCCCCGATCTGGAAGTACTGGAATCCCTGCTGGTAGAGGTAGTAAATGACGTTCGTGGTCGAATCGAACGGTCCGCCATCGGTGAGTACGTTGATCGCGCCGAAAACGTCGTCGTTCACCGAGATCACGGTGGTGACGAGGACGAAAAAGAAGGTGGGCGAGATCAGCGGGAACCGGATCGAGCGCATCAGTTGCCAGTTGCTGGCGCCGTCGAGCTGGGCGGCCTCGATGTAGTCCTTGGGGACGCCTTCGAGGGCGGCCAGGTAGAGCAGCATATGGAAGCCGAGGGTTTTCCACGTCGCCACCACCACGATCACCCAGATGGCGGTGTCGCGGTCGGACAACCAGCGGACCGGTTCCATGCCGAACTCTTTCAGGACCTTGTTCAGGACGCCCTGGTTGGCGTTGAAGATCCAGAGCCACATCACCGCCGCCACCGAGTAGGCGATGATCGTCGGCGAGAAGAGCATGGCCCGGTAGCTGTCCTGCGCCTTCGATTTGCGGATCGGCCAGAGTAGCAGCGCCAGAATGAGCGGCAGGAAGACCTGCAATGGCACAAGGGTGACGGTGTAGAAGAGGGTGCCCTTAAGGGCCTGGATGAACCGGGGATCATCCGGGAGCTTCGTGAAATTTCCCCAGCCGACGAAATCCTTATCAGGGCGGACGAAGTTCCAGTCAAAAAAGGAAAGGTAGAGCGAATAGATGAGTGGCCAGTAAATGAACACCGCGATCAGGATCAGCAACGGCGCCACCAGCAGGTAGGGCGTCACCCCTTCGCTGAGGCGGTACCAGGTCCAGGCGCGCTTTTCCGTGACCTGTTGCCCGCCGTGCAGGGCAGGTTGCTGTTGACTCGTAATTGCCATTGAATCCCCAGAGTTGCCGATGGACAGGACACTCGATATCTGTCATTCCAGGCGCAGCGATGAATCTGTCAGGCAATAGACGAAAAGATTCATCGCTGCGCCCGGAATGACAATGGTTCGCTGGTACATGCGGGCATCCCCATTATCGGGACACCCGCAATCGGATGCGTCATACCGAATCCGGATAAGGTCGCGTTTCCTCGTAGGGGCGAACCTTGCGTGATCTGTTGATATGCGCGACCACGGAGGGTCGCCCCTACGGCGCCATCCAGTCGGTATCAGGCGTCCTGGCCGGTGATCTCGAGGATCTCGGCCAACGCCTGCTCGGTGCCTTCCTCGACCGAGATGTCGTTCGCCCACATGCGCTCGCAGTAGGTGTCCCAGACGTCCTGTGCCTCGAGCCCGCGGGAACTCGGCCAATTGGTTTCGAGGATCAAGCCGGTGTCGAACTGCGCGTAGGCCGGATCCTGGCCCGGCAGCCGGTCGAGTTCGAGATTCGAGATGTTGATGTAGCCGACCTGGTTCCAGAGACTGTAGCCAGCCTCGCTGCCGCAGAAGGTGAGGAACTCGACCACGGCCGGATACTTCGCGGCATCCTGCGTGAAGCTCCCGAGGAACGACCCACCGGTGGAGGCGACCACCGGCTTGTCGCCGAAGGCCGGCCAGGTGCTGGTGCCGAGGGTGAAGGTGGCGTCGTTGTTGAGGCCGCCGAGGCTGGCGACACTGCCCTGCCAGACAGCTGACGATCCGGCAATGAAGTTCGGGCGGAGTTCGTCGGCGGTGCCGCGATCGTAGAAGCCGCCTTCGTCAAGGGTGGCGACCGTCTGCATCGCCTCCTTGGCTTCGGCGCTGGTGATGCCGAACGTACCGTCGTCGTTGAGCACGCGGCCGCCGTTCGACTGGATCACGGTTTGGGCTGGCCAGTCCTTGTTGAAAGTGAGGGAGAAGACGGCCGCGCCGGTCTGCTCCTGGAGGGCCGGGCAGGCGGCCGCGAAGCTCTCCCAGGAGGCGAGGGCTTCGGCCGGGCCGACTCCCGCCGCCTCAAAGATGTCGGCGTTGTAGTACCAGATTGGGGTCGAGAGACCCCACGGGAAGCCGTAGACCGTGTCGTCGCGCGTCACCAGCGGCCAGGCCGTGTCCGACATGAGGCCCTGGAGGGTCGCGAACTGGTCGCCGGCGATATCCGCCAGCGGCGTGATGCCGAGACCTTCGACTGCGTAATTGAGGAACGCCCACGGCACGCTGACGAGGTCCGGCGGGTTGCCGGCGGCGATGTCAGCCTGCGTCTTCTGCAGGGTTTCGTAGTAGTTGCCCGGGGTGAGCGAGGTCACAGTGGTGGTGGTGCTCTGCTCGTTGAAGGCATCGATGACCTGGGTCATCGGGTGCGCGGTCTCAGCGGGAGTGCCACCGGGAGGCGTGCCCCAGATGTGATAGATCGTAATCTCGGTCTTGTCCTGTGCAGCGGCCGGGTTGGCCGCGATCGACCCGGCCAGTGCCGCGCCGCCGGCGACCGCCGCCGCCTGTCCCACCAGCTTGCGTCGAGAAATCGGTGACATGTGCAACTCCCCCGGTCGTTCGACCGTATCGTGTACCTGTGGCCAGCGCGTGCCGGCCGTTGTCCCCGTGATTGCGCCAGGCGCTAGAGCGATGCGAGCAACGCTCGCGCCCCAGCCTGGTCAATGACGATCGACTTGACGATATCGCCCCGGATCGCCGCCTTGAGGGCATGCGATCTGGCCGGTCCGCTCAGGACCGCGGTGACATCCGGACAATCCCGCAAGGTATCGAGCCCAATACTGATGACACGATCGCTGAATTCGGTTGCGCACTCATAGCCACGCTCGTCGAAGAACCGGCCGCAGATCTCACCGACCGCGCCGGACGCGCGAATACGGGCAGCAGTCGGCTCATCGAGTACCCCGCGTTCGAAAAAGGCGGATTCCTGGAGTGTTCCCAGTCCAACCAGGGCCTGGTCGATGGCGGGGAAGAGCGCCCAGACACTCTGGATTTCCTGGTGCGACAGGAAGAGATCGCGCGCGCGATGACTTTGCGCGTACGCCGGGGTATTCAGGGTGCGAAATGCTCCATTGAATCTCCTGGCAAGGGATCGGCATTGCTCCGACGCATCGATCCGGCTTGGACTCGACCCAATGGCCCCGAGGATCTGCACAAAGGTCGGTCCGACTCCATGCGCGCGGTCCTCGATGTGATGCACCAGTTCGGCCAGGGTACGGCCACCGGCGACCCCCACCATTCCCTTGCGGGCAATGATCTCGGCGAGGTCCGGGGCGGCGAAATACCCAACTGCCCGCCGCACGCTGGGGGAAGGACCGCCGATCTCGCGAATGACGATGGCATAAGCCAGACCGAAGCGATTGGCCAACTGCTGTTCCAGATTGCGGTCACGAGGATCGAAATCGTCGACCGAGATCCGGACGATGCCACGGTCGCGCGCGCCGGTCAGGAGGCGGGACACGGTGGAACGCGAGACGCCGCAGATGTCGGCGATCTCGGTCTGGCCGAGGCGATCCAGGTAGTACATTCGCGCCACGGATGTCATGAGCGCAGTAGGGTTCTGGTCAGCCACAGCCTGCGGCCCTCCGGCCTGCACGCACGTTCACGCACGTTCTTGCATCGTTGCCATACGCTAGCCCCGGTTGCGCACGGGCGTCAACGCAGGGTGTCGTGAATGCACAAATGTGCAGGCACAAAAGTGCAGAGTCGTGGGCGACCAGCACCGGTTGATGGGCGGACACTCAACCGATCAGCCCGTCATGTCGAGCGGAGTCCGAGCCCCCAGGCTCGGACTCCGCTCGAGACATCCCTGTGCGAAGCTCGTTCGATCGACAATCGAGTACCTGAATCGTCCGCCTGCGGCGGACCGGCTTCGCCGGGGGACGTCTCGACACGCTCGACATGACGATGCAAGGCGGGTGAAGGTCAGGCCTCCTGGCCGGTGATTTCCAGGATTTCGGCCAGGGCCTGTTCAGTGCCTTCCTCGACCGAGATATCGTTCGCCCACATCCGCTCGCAGTAAGTGTCCCAGGTCGAGCCGGCTTCAACACCGCGCGAGCTGGGCCAGTTGGTTTCGAGGATCAGGCCGGCCTCGTATTGGGCGTAGGCCGGGTCCTGTCCTTCGAGCCGTGGCAGTTCGAGATTCGAGATGTTGATGTAGCCGACCTGGTTCCAGAGACTGTAGCCAGCCTCGCTGCCGCAGAAGGTGAGGAACTCGACGATGGCCGGGAACTTCGCGGAATCGGTGGTGAATGATCCCAGGAACGAGCCGCCCGTAGACGCCTGGATCGGCTTGTCGCCGAAGGCCGGCCAGGTGCTGGTGCCGAAGGCGAATGGGGCATCGTTGGCGATGCCGCCGAGGCTGGCGACACTGCCCTGCCAGATGGCGTTCGAACCGGCGATGAAGTTCGGTCGCAACTCGGCAGAAGTCCCCCGGTCGTAATAACCGCTTTCGTCGAGGGTGGCGACCGTCTGCATCGCCTCCTTGGCCTCTGCGCTGGTGATGCCGAAGGTGCCGTCGTCATTCAGCACGCGGCCACCATTGCACTGAATGAGCGTCTGCGCCGGCCAGTCCTTGTTGAAGGCCAGCGAGAAAACGGCCGCGCCGGTCTGCTCCTGGAGGGCGGGACAGGCAGCCGCGAAGCTCTCCCAGGTAGCGAACACCTCGGCCGGATCGACCCCGGCCGCGGCGAAGAGATCAGCGTTGTAGTAGAAGATCGGGGTCGAGAGGCCCCACGGGAAGCCGTAGACCGTGTCGTTCTTCGTGACCAGCGGCCAGGCCGTGTCCGACATGAGGCCCTGGAGGGTCGCGAACTGGTCGCCGGCGATATCCGCCAGCGGCGTGATGCCGAGACCTTCGACTGCGTAATTGAGGAACGCCCACGGCACGCTGACGAGGTCCGGCGGGTTGCCGGCGGCGATGTCAGCCTGCGTCTTCTGCAGGGTTTCGTAGTAGTTGCCCGGGGTGAGCGAGGTCACAGTGGTGGTGGTGCTCTGCTCGTTGAAGGCATCGATGACCTGGGTCATCGGGTGCGCGGTCTCAGCGGGAGTGCCACCGGGAGGCGTGCCCCAGATGTGATAGATCGTAATCTCGGTCTTGTCCTGTGCAGCGGCCGGGTTGGCCGCGATCGACCCGGCCAGTGCCGCGCCGCCGGCGACCGCCGCCGCCTGTCCCACCAGTTTCCGTCGTGACAGTGGTGCCATGTCTTCGTCTCCCCTGTATCCGTCGTTCCGCTCGCCGTTGGTCGTCCCGCCAGCGTGGTGCGTGGAATCACGCCGGGCGTGTTTGGCACCGGGCGCGTGATCACACCTCCGAAGCTTGCGGGGCGAGCCGTTCGCGTACCTTCACGCTACCCATCGCCGTCGACAGGCACAACCGAAATGCACGTCTGTGCATGGTTGATTGTGCAGGCGGTGGTTGACGGTGGTGTTAAGCCGGGCTTGTGGTTGTGTTGAGGTTTCGTGATCCGGGTGCGAGCGTGCAGATGATGAAGATTGCAGAGTGGCTGTTGGGTCTCTTTTGCGAAAACCTTGGGGCGTGCGCCTGAAAGACACGGCAGGGTCCTGTCCGGCACTGCGCCATCGCCCGAATCCTGTCCGCCATGGCGACGATTCATGTGAAGGGTGCAGATCCCGAGCGGCGAGCGAGGAAGTGGAGCGCGGTCACCACGCCCATGCCGCCAGGTGTCCTGTACGATGGACGGACCGGCACGCACTACGTCACGTCGGGAGCGGGAGGGGGAGCGCATGGACCGGGCTTGGGATGTGCTGTTGATCGGCGGCGGCAGCGGAGTGGGCAAGACCCGCCTCAGCTACCCCCTGGCCCGGCATTTTGGCATTGGCATCACCGAAATCGACGACTTCCAGGTCATTGTCGAGCAGATGACCACGCCCGAGCAGCAGCCGGTGATCCATCTCTTCAACACCGATCCCGACGCCTTCTTCCGGATGGACGATGACGGCAAGCTGGCGCACGCGATCAGCTATGCCACGGCGATGGCCGAGCCACTCGAATACGTCATCGCCAACCACCTCGAGGAGCGGTCGGCAGTCGTGCTGGAGGGCGACTTCCTGCTTCCGTCCCTCGCCGTCAGGCCATCGTACGACGGCACCCCGGCCGATGGGCGCGTCCGAGCACTGATCGTCTACGAGCCGGAAGAGGCGCAGATCGCGCGCAATTACGAGGCGCGCGAGGGCGAACCCCAGGGGGATCGCTCGCGGTGGAGCTGGAATCACAGCGAGTGGCTCCGCCGGGAGGCAGAGCGACTCGGCATCCCGGCCCTGCCCGCCCGTCCCTGGGAGACCGTCGTGGAGCGGGCACTTCCCTTGTTGGAGACGAGCCGCTGACTTTCCGTCAAACCTAACGCCGCCTATCCAAACCTCAATCAGAAGACTGTCACACGATCGAAAGGAATCCTGATGGAAACCGGACTACGTCTCGCTGCGGGTCGTCTCTATCCTTGTCCCAAGTAGATCATTGAGCTTCTCGCGTATTCGGGATCGCCTTGCATCGTAGAAGGCCATGAACCCGGTGACTTCCGCCGGCACGGTTCCCAAATCGTGATTCAGGATGTATGTCGATCGCGACCCTTCATCCTTGAAAAAGGAGTTCATCCAGTCAAGCGGAAGCGCGGCTTGTTTAGAGGTGTTCGTCGGTCCCTCCAGCAGCTGAAGATTTGGAATCTGGTCGACTGAACGTTGAAACTCGTCCAGCGTGTCCGGTGCAACCCCTGCCCGCTGCAAACGAGCGGCCGTGAAACGGCTGCGCGGGAAGATATGGTCAATGTGAAATTCGTGGCGCAGGTCGAAGTACGGGTACAAAATTGACAGGAGTGGGAACACCCGACGGTCACTTATCCGGATTTCCGCAAGATCGTCCAGCTCCTCGGAACTGAATTGCAGCGACTTCCCACGTTGCGCCATCACGCTTTCCAGCCTTTCAACCGGGAACGGATTGTCGCCGTTTTCCTGCAGTACCATACGCAGTGCCAGGAGGAGTTGGTCGAGCCCACTGCCCCAGATACCACCCTTGATCAGGGATCTCACCACCCAGCGTCGGATTCTTTCTCGGTCCTCCCTTGATGACACTGCTCCAAGGTAGCCCTCCGTGAGTTGCCTGGTGTGGATGTAGTAGGCGAGTGGGATCACCACGCTATCTGCAGTGAGAATCTGGTCGTAGAAGCCGAAATCGGAGAGAAGTCGGACCGCCAGGCGCAGTGAACTGGCAATCCCATTCCAGTTCTGCTCGAGCCTGGCCATGTTGGAGGTGTTGAAGTTGGTTACCCGAAAGCCAATACCTGGTAAGTCGCAGAGCACCAATCCAGATTTGAGCACGAGGTCCTTGTTGAAATTGAACTTCCTTCCGGTGTCGTTAAGTTCGTCGACGAGATTGTAGATTACCTGCCGGGCATCGATGCCCGTCCATTGCGCAGTCGCGATGCTGAGCAGGAGGTCCGAATACGAAAGAACCGTTCCGCCGCTGTTTACCCTAATGAAAATGTTAAGGACCCGGTCGAGATCCTGTGCTTCCTCTTCGTAGGCACTGATGATCGGGTCGGTGTGAACGACAGTATGCAGGCGGCCGAGAGCCCGGGCCGGAACCTTTTCGTTGCCCAGGCCCTGCTCCTGAAGGTGAAAGATCACATCCATTGTCGAGTCGAGCTCGAGCACATTCGAGACGCGGAACCAATGCTCTTCCTTGCTCACCCTGTCAGAAATGTCCTGCTCGCTCAGGAACTTGAAGTCGTACTCCATCCCGAGTTCGTTCTCTGGAGCAGGGCCATCCAGCCGAAGGTGGAGATGTTTGACCGGAAATGCGTTTGGGCTAGTGACCCAGAGCCTCGGTAGCTTCACGGCGTGGCTACCTCGCAAACCGATGTTGAGTGCAGTGAGCCGCTGTTGACCATCAAGCACTCCGGTGATGGGCTTTGGCTCGACGAGATTACTCAGCCGATCGAGGTGACTGTGATCTCGCTGGTGGTAGTGCGTCATGAACTCGTAAAAAACGAAGTCCTTGCTGTGATCAGCGTCGATTTTCCAGAACAGGAATGACCCGATCGGATATCCCTGCATCAGACTATCGAACAACCGCTCGATCTGTTCGGGTCGCCAGACGACTTCTCGCTGGATGGCCGGCAAGACATAATCGCGCTTCTGGATGTTGTCGAGTGCCTTGCGGATGGTGATCGGTGTCTGGAACGCCACCTTGCCGTACCTCTCGTGAAATCTTCCGGTTCACCGTACGAGGATGATGCACGATGAACGTCCTGTTGGTCCAGCCATTAAGTCGGAGGTTAGCCGCAAGGACTCCAGGCAGGCGATCGGCCAACCCGGCCGGGTCATCCATCGCCACATGCCGCCACCAACTGTGCAATGGTCGGACTGGATCACTGACTGCACGTCAACGAATTTGGTCCGTTGGCTCAGATCGCTTGGGGAGAAGATGTCGATGACCGTCGGGCGAGGAAATGGAGGGCGAGCACACCGATGACGCTGCACCCGAGGATCGCCAGCGAGAGCGGGACGGCCGTGCGCTCTCCGGCGATGCCGACCAGCGGGGCGATGATTGCGCCGCCGGCGAAGGTCAGCAGGCCGAGCATGGCGGAGGCGCTGCCGGCCATCCGCGGGTAGTCGTTGAGGGCGAGGGCGGTCACGTTCGGGCCGATGAATCCGTTCGACATCGCCACCAGCAACAAGCCGGCGACCAACGCCCAGAGCCCGCCATCCAGCAGATTCACGACCGTGAAGACGATGACCGCGCCCGCCAGGTTGAAGCCAACCCCGAACGCCAGCAACCGTCGCATCGGAATCCGGGCCACGAGCCGGGCATTGAGCTGGCTCATGCCGATGTAGCCGATCGCGATCACTCCGAAGAGGAGGCCGAACGCCTGCTCGGAAACGCCGTAGAGGTTCTGCATCACGAACGACGATCCCGCCACGTGCGCGAACATGGTGGACATGCCCATCGCCATCACCAGCGCGTAGCCGGCAAACATGCGGTCGCGCAGCAGGGTGCCGAACGACCCGATGATGTCGCTGACCCCGGCGGTGGATCGTTGGTCGAACCGGTTGGTTTCGGGTAGGAATCGCCAGGCCACCGCCAGCAGTACCAGGCCGAGGATCACCAGCACGCCGAAGACGCCGCGCCAGCCGGTGAAGAGGAGGATCACGCCGCCAATGGTTGGAGCGAGGATCGGCCCGATCCCGTTCGCCAGCACCAGCCGGGAGAACATCTGCGAGGCTCGGACCCCGCTATGGAGATCGCGGATGACCGCTCGGGAGACAACGACCCCCGCCGCGCCCGCGAACCCCTGCAGGAACCGGCAGAGGATCAGCACGGCGATCGATGGCGCGATGCTGCAAAGGAACGACATCAGCACGAAGCCGGCAAGGCCGACCAGCACGGGCGGGCGGCGGCCGAACCGGTCGCTGAGCGGTCCGGAGACGAGCTGGCCGCTGGCGAGCCCGAGCAGGCAGGCGCTGAGCGAAAGTTGCACCTGCGACGCGCTCGCCCCCAGATCTCGCTGCAACTCGGGCAGGGCAGGAAGATACATGTCGATCGAGAGCGGCCCCACGATCGCGAGGCTCATCAGGATCAGGACGAGTTTGACGGTGTCCGCGGCGGTCTCCGGTGCTGCCGGATTCCCGGCTGCGGGAAGGGAGGTGCGATCTGTCGCGAGCCTGGCCATACGTGCTTTTCCGAGTGTTTCGCGCGGCGGTCATGTCTCGCCGGGAGGGCATGAGGATGATGCCGCGGGGAACGCGATCCGGTGACGACGGCAATCTCTGGCGAGCGACCCGGGAAGTGGGGAGACCTGGCTCATCCATGAGCCGGCACCGGTAGTGTAGCGGCTCGGCAGCGAGATCGCCGTTCAGCTAAAACACCGGCGATCCGGTGCGTTCATCGTCCCGGCACAGGCACCAGGCCGCAAATCCGTACCGGGAAGCCAGTCGTTCGGATCCTTCGGGGCTTTACGCCGATATCAGGATGCTCCGGATAGGGAAGGCCTTTCCGGAGCACATCGGATCACCTCAGCTCAAGCAGTGACTGCGCCGGATAATGACCTTCCTCGCGACCGGGGCAAGGCAGACGGTGGCAAGCAAGACCATGAGCGCACCGGGCGACTCAGGAAGCCGCGCGGCTGAACCGTTCCGCGGAGCGGGCCTTCGCTTTCGCAGCTTCGATCTCGCGGTTCTTCGGGGTGGCGGTCGATTGCAGCTGGTGCATGAGGCGGGCGGTGATGGCGGCAATCTCGTCGACCGCCTCGTCGAAGGCCGCCTGGTTGGCCTGCGAAGGTTTGGTGAACCCGCTCACCTTGCGCACGAACTGGAGAGAGGCGGCGCGGACTTCCTCATCCGTGGCAGGCGGGTCGAAGTTGAACAATGGTCGGATATTGCGGCACATGTTACAGAGTCCCTTCGTGGCGACCTGGAGTCACGAAATCTGGCTTCAGCGACGAACCTGGTAGCGAAGCACTACCTCGCCGGATGGCAACGATCGCGATGTCGCCAGGCTGAGGGAGACCGCATGCGCCAGATGCGCAACCTGCCGCGTCCCGTCGCCTGCCACCACCGGCAGGATCATCACATCCACCTCGTCCACGAGATCGCGATCGAAGAGGGTGGCCAGCAAGGCAGGACCGGCGGCGACCAGGAGCGCATCCTCGGTGGAGGCCTTCAGCGTCCGTAGCTGGGGCACCGGATCGCCGGCGATGCGACTGGCCAGGGGATCGTCCAGCTCGATGTCATCATCCACCACATAGCGGGGCATCGTGCGGAAGATTTCGGCGAACTCCCGCTCGACCTGATGCACCTCGGGATCATCGAGGTCGAGCACATCCCAATATGGCAGAAGAATCTCGTAATTGTCGCGATCGCAGACCATGCCGGCGGTCCCGGCAAACAGGTCGTTGAAGGCCTGGTGCGCCTCGGCGGTCGGGGCGAAATGCACGTTTCCGTCGAAGCCGTCAAGCGTCATCATCATTGAGGCGATGAAAGTGCCCATTCCATACTCCGTGCGCGATGCAGGCGTCTCGTGCGGCCGCCTCGTTCCCATGGTAGGGGAAGCCGGCGCCGGGTGCTTCTCGCGACTTGCGCATCCGCCCCACAGGAACTCCGTACGGGCGGACCTGCCGAGCGCCAGCGAGGCTGTCGTCCACATCAAAGCCCAGCGAGATACAGCTGCGGGGCGGACCCCGGAGCGGCGCGGAGGGTCGTCCGACCGTACGGAGGGATTGTCAGCCCACTCTTTTCTCTCTTCTCTTTCCTCACTCCTCGCCTGTGCTACAGTCGCTGACCGGGCCGCCTCTCCCGG
>CAZSUN010000003.1:0-6591 GCA_964610045.1 uncultured Sphaerobacteraceae bacterium | reverse complement strand
CTCTTTCCTCACTCCTCGCCTGTGCTACAGTCGCTGACCGGGCCGCCTCTCCCGGCCGACGATGCTGGACCGAACGAAAGAGATGCATTCGCGATGAATATCGGCGTGAGTTCCTACAGCTTCTCCCAGAGTTTCCGGCGTGGGGAGATGGAGATCCTCGATGCCATCGACTGGGTGGCTGCCTCCGATGCCACCCATTTCGAAATCACCGGTGTCGGCCTGGTCGCGACAGTTGCCACGCTGGAGCGAGCCGCTCCCGCCGGCAGTTGGGATCCGGCCGACCATCCTGACCGCACGGCCAACATCGCCGTCGATCTCCCGAACCAGCCTGCCCTGATCGCGACGATCCGGGCCCATGCCGCGGCGAAGGGTGTGCTGCTCTCCAACTACGCCGTGGGAGCTGACTTCCGGGTCGACAACCTGGCCGGGGAACTTGCCCGCGTCAAGCAGCATCTCGACACCGCCCACGCCCTGGGCATCCGGTTTTTCCGGCACGATGTGGTGGCGTGGTCGTGGCGCGAGGAATCGCAGGCGGAGTTCGAGGGCATTTTCGACACCCTGGTGCAGGCCAGCCGCGAACTCGCGGATTACGCCGCTCCCCTGGGCATCACCACCAGCATCGAGAACCACGGTTTCTGCATGAACGGCAGCGAGCGGGTGCGTCGCCTCGTGACCGCAGTCGACCGCCCGAACTTCCGCACCACGCTCGACATCGGCAACTTCCTGTGCGTGGACGAAGATCCGGCATCAGCCGTGCCGCGGAACCTGCCTTACGCCTCGGTGGTGCATCTGAAAGACTTCTACCACCGCACGTACGTGCCGGGAGATGGGTGGCTGACCACGGTGGCCGGAAATGCGATCCAGGGCTCGGTCGTCGGCTTCGGCGACCTGCCGATGGCTCGCCTGCTGGCGGCCGTGAAGGCGTCCGGGTTCGATGGGCCAATTTCGATCGAGTACGAGGGCCAGGTGCCCGATCTGTACGCGATCGAGACCGGCATCGCCAACGCCATCCGGATCTGGAACGAGGTCTAGCTTCCCTCATCCGGAGTGTCAGGAGTTGAGCGGGCAACGACCGGTCGTTGCCCGCCTCCATTGGCGTACCCGTTGTGTTTCGGGGTTTCCGGCTGTAGTGTCTGGAAGATGGGTGCCGCTTGTCCGGCTCCCGTTTGGCCACGCCGCCAGGTCCAGCCGAAGATCGACCAGGAGCACTTCGCGATGCGACATCCCTTCCGTGCTTCCCGCCGGGTCCTCGTTTCCCGTTTGTCGATGGTCATGCTCGTGGTGGGTCTGGCCGTTATGCCGGTTGCTACCAGCGCCCAGTATTACGGCGTATACAGCAACGCCCCGTTCGACCAACTGGTTGGCCTCCAGTTCGCCGGGCAGCGGCTGTACCAGGGTGAGTTCGAGCAGACCGTCCTGACCATCTACGTCGATGTGGCCCAGTTCGACACCGAGGCCAACGCTGCTACCGGGCTTGAAATGCTCAGCGCCTACTACCTCGACGCTTACGCCAACGCCGGATCGCCCATTGCGTTCGAACCGGTTGATCCGCCTGCCGAAGCGCCCAGCATCCTCATGTGGCAGGGCTTCCTCGATATCGGCAACGGTCCGTATGCGGAAGCCTCTCTCGCGCAGGTGCTGGATGGCGTGTCGGTCTTCACCGCCTTCGTGGTGAACTACGCCTACGAAAAGAACCACGAGGAATTCGCGGCGGAAGTCACCGGGTCGATGCTCGAGGCAATCCTGGCCAATCCGGCACCCATGGCAACACCGGCGGCAATTGATCCGGCCAGCGCAATGGCGCGCCTTCCACTGGTCACCGACGAGGTTCCGGCTGCGTACGGCATGACGTATGTTGAGGACTCCGAGTGGTTCGCGCTCGAAACGGGCGCGCTGGAAGAGTCCGGCGCGGACCCGAGCAACCTGCTGTATGGCGATGCCGAAGGACTGGTGGCCGCAGTGAACCGCGAATACTCGAACGACGACGAGGGAAGCGAGGCGATCATCGAGTTGGCTGGATTCGACAGCGCGGATCACGCCGCCACCGGCTTCATGAACGCCGAGGCGTCGCTGACATCCATTATCGAAAGCGCAGGTGACGCGTTCGGCGTCGCCGATGTCGATGTGTCGGCAGACGCGTTCCGCGCCTGGAGCGGTACCCAGGTGGAGGATGGCACCCCGGCCACGATCATCATTGCCCAGTCAGGGGAATACGTGGTCTCGGTGCTGGTCGCGGCGGAGGACGCCGATCTCGCCCTCGCCCTGGCCGAGGATCTCGTCCAGGCGACGCTGGATGCGGAGGCGACAACCAACACCGCCGAGTTCGACATGCTCGGCAACTCGACCGGCGGCATCTGGGACAAGCTCCCGGTCACCGGCGACGAGGTGCTGCGCGATCTGACCGCCTACTGGGACACGCAACTATTCCCATAGGGCGCCACACTGCCGTGGCGGCGGTGAGTGTCATTCCGAGCGCAGCGAGGAATCTGCTCAGGCGGCGATCCCCCGCGATCGGGCACTGTCCGGGTTACGCCGCGTCGGCTGCGGCCTCCAGATCGGCGATCACGATCTTCCGCATGGTGAACATCGCCTGGCGGGCGGCCTCGGCGCGGACCGGATCAGGATCTCCCACCAATTCGAGCAAACGGCGCGGCGTCACCTGCCATGAGACGCCGTACTTGTCCTTGAGCCAGCCGCACATACTCTCCTCACCGCCGTCAGCGGTCAGGGCGTCCCAGTAGTGGTCGACCTCCTTCTGGGATTCACAGTCGATCATCAGCGAGAACGCCTCGGTCAGCGTGAAATGCGGGCCACCGTTCAGCAGGATTACATCCTGATCGAAGATGCGCAGAGATACCGTCAGGCCGGGCATGCCGCCGGTGATCTCGGCGTCCTTGAACACCGAGACATAAAACGCAGCGGCTTCATCGGCATCCTTCTCGAACCACAGGAACGGGGTGATCTTCTTCACGGGGTCTCCTTGCAGGCCGGACCATTCGTTGGTGATTCCACCATAGTCCGAACCTGTCCACGTCGCTTCTTCCAGGTTGCGCGAATGACGGAACCCGCCGCCTGATGGACAATGCTGCCAACGGCGCCCATTGCAGCATCCGTGTACACCCGTCTGGAACGCACGTCATGGCGATCCTCGAACGAGCAGCCGACCTGGAGACCTTGCACGCCTGCCTGCGCGAGGCAGTGGAGGGCGAGGGGCGGATCGTGCTGGTCAGCGGCGAGATGGGCATTGGGAAAACGACCCTGGTGGACCAGTTCGTGCGAGAGGTGCCTCCATCCGTGTCGGTCGCGGCCGTGTCCTTCGACGGACTCTCCATTCCCGCTCCGCTCGGCCCGCTGTTCGACCTGGCTCGCACCCTTGGGCACGATGTCGACTTTCTGAGCACGGCGGATGTCCCGCGCGCCAGCGTGTTCCGCGCCATCGAGACGTCGCTGCGGGAGTGTATGAATCCCACGTTGCTTGTGGCCGAGGATGCCCATTGGGCGGACGAAGCATCGCTGGAGTTCCTGCGGTTCCTTGGCCGCCGCATCGGCTCGATTCGGGTAATGGTGATCGTGACCTTCCGCGACGACGAACTTCCACCGGGGCACCTCCTGCGCCAGGTGATCGGTGACCTGGCGACCGAACGCGCCCTTCGCCGGATCGCCGTGCTGCCGCTCTCGGTGGATGCCATCCGGGCGCTCGCAAACGGCAAGGCGATCGATCCAGTGGCTTTGCACGCCTATACCGGTGGCAATCCGTTCTTCGTCACCGAGGTGGTGGCGGCAGGAACCGAAACGCCGATTTCGCTTCGTGAAGCGGTCCTTGGACGGGCAGCGCGTCTCGGAGTCGATGCCCGGGAAACCCTCGAAACGGCAGCTGCGATCGGGGCTCGGGTCGATCCCCTGGTGCTTGCCGGAGTCGTGGGCCGCCCGATCGAGCGGGAGATTGCGGCGGCATTCGCCGCCGGGCTGCTGCGGGCCGACGGCGACGCGATCGTTTTTCGTCACGCGGCGGTCCAGGCGGTCATCGCCGGTGAGACATCCCCGGTCCGCGCACAGGGATTGCACGCCCGCATCCTGGCCTGTCTGGAACGGAACCCCGATGCCGGAGCCATGACATCGCGGCTCGCCTTCCATGCCGAGCAGGCCCGCAATCAGCATGCGGCGCACCGGCACGCGCTCGACGCCGCCACTGAAGCAACCCGGCTCCAGTCGCATCGTGAGGCGGCGGACCAGTATGCCCGGGCGCTGCGCTGTGCCGTGGGGATCGCGTCAGAGAAACGGGCGGAAATCCTCGAGGCCCATGCCTACGCCTGCTTCCTCACGTCTCGCCTGACAGACGCGGTCGACTCGCAGCAGGCGGCCGCGGACATTTGGCAACGTTTCGACAACCGACTCAGGTATGGACACAACCTGCGCCGCCTCTCGCGATACTGGTTCTTCGATGGGAGGTACCGGATTGGCGCAGTGTTGGCCGAACGGTCGTACGAGGTGCTGCAGGAATTTCCGGAGTCGTCCGAGTTCGCAATGGCTTGCGGGTACCTCGCCGAGTGGCGGATCCGGGCGGAACGATTGATCGAGGCTCGCGAACTTGCCGGCCGTGCGATCGGGATCGCCGATCGACTCGATGATCCCGAAACCACGGTCCATGCCCTGATCACGGCCGGCATGGTGCAGCTTGCGATGGGCGATGCTGCTGGCCGCGTCACCCTTGATACCGGTCTTGCCATGGCGCAGGACATCGGTCACGAAGAGTTCGAATTGCGGGCGCTGGCCCACCTCAGCGAGGCGTACGAAGCCCATCGCTTCCGGCCGGAATCGCGGCCGTACGCCGAAGCGGGGCTCGCGCTTGCTCGCACCCGGGACTTCTCGACGATGATCGCCCTTTACGGTTCGGTGCGCCTGACGATGCTGCTGGATGCCTGCGACTGGCAATCCGCGATCGAGGAGTCGGCCACCCTGATCGGGAACGGCGATACTGCGGGGCGTCTGCTCCTGATCGCCCACCTCGTCTGGGCGCGAGCACGCATCCGGAGCGGGCAGGCTGCATCGTCGAATCTGGAGCCCGCCCAACGCCATGCGGACACCCTCGATGACCCGGTGGCGCGGGTGATGGTGCTGTCTGCGCGCCTGGAAACCGCCTGGCTGGCTGGGACCCGGCTGGATGACGGAGAGGGCCTGGGGATGCTGGAGGCAACCCGTGCCGCCAGCGAGATCCGCATCGCGAGTGAACTGGCCCTCTGGCTGTCGCGCACGGAATCGCTCACGGTCGTGCCGGAGTGGCTGGTGGAGCCGTATGCATCGGAGATGCACGGCGATCCGGGCACGGCCGCCGCGCTATGGGAAGAGGCAGGAGTACCGCTGGAGGCATTGCGCGCCCGGTCGGCGTCGGACCTTGAATCCGATCTCCGCGCGTCCCATGCCGGTTTCGTCGCGCTCGGCGCGGAACCGGACGCGTTGCGGGTTGCTCGCAGGATGCAGGCGTTGGGGTATCGTGGAGTCCCTCGTGGTCCTCGCCCATCGACGCGCCAGAATGCCGCACTGCTCTCGCGGCGCGAAGTCGAAGTCCTGACCCTGATGGCCGAAGGTTCCAGTAATCGCGAAATCGCCGGGCGACTCTCTGTTTCGCCAAAGACGGTGGATCACCATGTTTCGGCAATCCTCGGCAAGCTCGGAGCCACCAACCGGCAGCAAGCGGTGGCGATGGCGCGCGATCTCGGCATCCTCGCAATATAGGGAACATCGCTCGCCAAAATCGGGAATCTCCCCGATGCCATGTCCCCCCCAGGGCTCGACGATGGTGACAGGTGGTTTGCGCCACCGGGCTGGAAGGCACGAGGCGGGGACAGGCGTCAGGTTGTCCTCACACCCAGCGTGGCATTGGCAGGTTGGCCGTTGTGGAGGCCGGTTGCGGAACAGGAGGAACAGGACATGGAGACCCCGGTATTCGTGCTGGTTCATGGCGCCTGGCATGGCGGATGGTGCTGGCGATGGCTCGCTCCGTTGCTCCGGGGGCAGGGTCATGCGGTGTATGCCCCAACCCTGACCGGGCTCGGCGAGCGCGTGCACCTGTTGAACCCGGAGATCACCCTTACCACACACATCAACGATGTCGTCGGGGTGCTCCAGTACGAGGACCTTTCCGAGGTCGTCCTTGTTGGGCACAGCTACGGCGGCATGGTGATTTCCGGTGTGCTGGAGCGGGCTCCGGAGCGGATCGCTCATGCGATCTACCTCGACGCCTTCCTGCCCAACGACGGCGAGTCGATCCGTGACCTGGGGCCGCCGGATCTGGACGAGATCGTCGCAACCTATGGCGATGGCTGGCGGATGCCGGCATCTGGGAGGGCCGTCGATTTCGGCGTCACAGACCCCGGCATCGCCGCCTGGGTCGAAGCCCGTCTTGGCGACCAGCCGTACGCGACGTTCACGGAGCCGGTCACGATCACCGGCAGCGATGACGACGGCATCGCCCGGTCGTTCATCCTCTGCTCGGAATTCCTCTTCCCGGACCACGCCGAACGGGCACGCCAGCGCGGGTTCGATGTCCAAGAGTTGATAGCGGCCGGGCACGATGCGATGGTGACGATGCCC
>CAZSUN010000002.1:35101-112025 GCA_964610045.1 uncultured Sphaerobacteraceae bacterium | reverse complement strand
TGCCGCGGAAACGCTGTTCGATCTCGACACGCACCGACTCGATCTCGTCCTGCTCAAGATCGCCAGTCTCGATCCGGATGTCGGCCAGGGAAGGCGCCTTGTGACCCATCAGGCGATCGAGCGATTTGTGCAGGGCGATGCCTGCATCCCAGGTCTTCGTTTCCCGGTTGAAGACGCGCTGACCGAAAGCGCCAGGCAAGGTCGGTGGATGCGGGAACGTCCCGAACAACGGGGCCCGGAAGTGGGCGTGGCGCACCAGCATCCGGCCCTTTGGCAGGCCGAGCAGTTCCTGCCGCTGCGTCTCCGAGATCGAGCGGTATGCGGCGTTGATGATTTCCTCGTCGCCGATGCGGCCATAGAACGAGGTACCGCAGTTCCCGAGGATTTCGCTGTCGACCTTCGACCGGAACTGTTGCGCGCCGAGCAGGACGACGTTGAGGTGGCGACCCCTGGCGGCGATGTCCACAAGGGTGTCGCGCACACCGCCTTCGCCGCCCGCCGGGGCGTACTTGTTGAGCTCGTCCACAAAGATGATCAGCTTGTCTACCCCAAGTTCGTTGGCTTCAGCCAGCTTCCAGATCCGGTTGATCGTGGAACTGACGATCAACTCCTGGGCGACGGTGTTGCAGGCCGAGATATCGACCACGCGGAGTTCGTTCGTGAAGAACCGGTCATCGTGTTTCGGACAGGTCCCGTAGTTGACCGCGCCTTCGGCCAGGAGACCGCCGAGTTTCTCCCGGACACTCTTGAACCGATTCTGGGCCTTGCGAATCGTCGCCTTGTGATGCCCGTGCCAGGTGTCGCCATTGGCGTCATCAGCGAAGTAGTCGTCGATCTCCGCCCAGAGGGCATTCAGTTTGGCGAGCGATCCGATCTTGCGTTCCCGGAGTTCGTAGATGAACCCCATGAGTTTGTCATCGAGGTCGTTGAAGTCGAAGACCTTGTGCGGCCACCAGAGTGCTGTTTCGAGCGACCAGAGGATCGGGTAGACCCTGTCGGTTTCTCCCTTCTGGTTACGTTCGGTGTTGAGCCCCTGGTGGGCGGAGAAGCCTTCCAGCATGACAGTGCCGTTCATCAGGTCTGGCTCGAATCCGGGCCGGAACGGGGCGAAGATCCGGGTGTTGTCAAACGGCACAGGGTCGATGCCAAACGCCGCGTAGGCGTCGATGTCGTCCTCCGACAAGCGCTTGCAGCCAGCGGCGTCGTAGGCGGAGGTCAGATCGGGTGTGGGAATCGCCGGTTTGTCCAGCCAGATCAGGTCCGGTCCCTTGACGTTGAACATCAACGCCGCGACCGATTTCCCGGTCTGCCGTTGCATCGTCTGGAAGACTGAACTGATCAGGAAGAGCGCGTGCGACGTCTTGGTCGCCAGACCCGACTGACCGGTCCAGTTGGCGTGACCGGCCTCCGGTCCCAGCAGGTAGTCTTCATCGAGGTAGAGCGGCGTTCGCTGAAACCGTGGCCATCCATCGACATCGGTGGCGATGTCGCCGCTCTCGGTGCGCAGGTAGTTGCCATTCGTATGCATCAGGGCCGGGATCCGCTCTCCAGTGAACCCCTCTGTCCCCAGGGCAAGCTCGATGGCGGTCGAGGTTGCGAAGTACACAGGCCCCGTGATCGCGGGGCGGTGTGACTGCACGTCGCGACGGATGTGTCGGGTTGCCAGCACCCGCACCGTGAAAACCAGGATTTCGGGTCTCGGGGTCGGTGTTTCATCGGAGAGCGCGAGTTCCACGTGGCGGTCGAAATAGTCGTCGAGGAAGGAGCGCAGGTCAGAGTAGCGCCGGGGAGTGTCGACGACACCAATGACGGCGGCCTCCTCGGAGAAGGCGACGACGATGTGTCCGACGTCGAGGGTCAGCGCGTCGTCCGCAGCCCAGAAAAAGAACTCGTGTGCTCCGGCAGGTTCCTTCTCGCTGCTCACGACGCGTCCGATTTCGCCGGTGACGGTGTCGATCAGGTCGGCGAACTGGTCCAGCTTCCAGGCACGGCCTGGAGCGTCGTCAGTGATCCTGGTGTCGGCTGTTCCATTCGCGGAGTGGGTGATCATGGCGGCTTCCGATGTGGTGTGGCTCATATTGAGGGCCAGCCTGTGGTAATTTCAGCGAGCCGGCGTTTCAGGATGCGTTCCAGATAGTGGATCGGATAGAGCAGGGTCGGCCAGCGTGGATCATCGGTCGCCCGCGGGAGGCGCTCGGTCAGGATCCACCGCGAGATCTCGTCAATCTGTTCGCTGGACTCCACGTCATGCGGCGCTTCGATCCGGATGAGCGAATGACGGGCGTCCATGCCAGTCGCGCTCCAGAGACGCATGTACCACATCGTCCTGCCGGTTGAGGGAACGGGTTCGCCGTCAGGGCCAGGCTCGTGGAAGGTGCTGACATACCGGAACGCGGTCGTCCGATATCCCTGCGGGAGATCGAAGAGCGAGACCGCCTCCCTCCCGGTGAGATGCTGGGTCAGCAACTCCTTGACCACACCCACCGCTCGCGGCACGTTGGTGAGCAGCCGGCCGTCGACCACGAGCCAGTGATTGGGGTCGTATGGGGAAACCGTGTTCGCCCAGTATCGAAGCGATTCCTGTTCCTGGATACCTCGCATCCGGCCAGCGACATCGTAGGCGGCAGAGAGGACGCGACCGTAGTCACCGACGAGGTGATCGTAGTCAGGAAGTCGCTCGCCATGCCGGTTTTCGAGTGGGTCGGCCACGCGTCCGCCAGTCGACTCGATTTCCCGTATCAGCTTGTCGACATGTGGGTCGCCAGTACCGCGCGGCACGATCCACGTCTGGCTGACCCGCGTTGCCTCGCCGAGCAGCGCCGGCTGCTGACCGATTTCCCGGTAGAGTATGCCAGCGGCGGAGAGTCCGACGACGATGGGCGTCAGGCCGACGCGACATATCGGGATCGTGCGCTGGCTCCCGTCGAGAAAGTACCGAAATCCGCTGTGCCGGGTCGTGTCACCATCGATACGGATGGCGCGGATTTGACCCTCGAGCTTCTCGATGCGAAGCGGCACGATCTCCGTGCGAGGGAGATCGCTGACTGCCTGGATCGAGGAGAGGCGGGTTTCCAGCGATCCGGCGCGGCTCATGTCGGCAACGGGGATGCTTTGGCGCGCCAGGGATGTCCGGATCGTGGTGACCTGGTCGATCAGCCGCCGGGTTTGGGCAATCTGGATGCTGAATTGGTCGACCATGCCGTGAACCACTTTCGCGCGGGGAAAAGTCGAACGGGTGTCCTAGTCGCGAGTATAGCCCAAACGAGTCAGTGTGCGTTCGTTCACGCCCGTCAGTCGCTCTCCTGGGAACTGGTCAGCACGGATTCACCAGCTCCGGGATGGTCACCAGTTCATACCCACTGGCCCATAGATCCTCAATGATTTGGGGGAGCGCGTCAGCCGTGGACCAGTCGGTTGCAGGCCCGTCCAGGTGCATTTCGATCACTGCCCCTGGGTACACATTGTCCATCACCTGGTGGTACACGGAATCAGCGGTTGCCTCATCGTCATAGTCCACCGCCGGCACCAGCCAACCGACCGGGAGCAGACCCATGTCGCTGGCGACCCGCCGCACGCGTTCGCTCGTCTCGGCGGCATATGGCGTGAAGTAGGGCTCGATGGGCTGTCCGGTGACGTATTCGATCGCCTCGACCGACGTTTGCAGGTCGTACTCGATTGCCGAGTCTGGAAGGTCAGGCAGGGAGACCGCGCCGTGACCGTGCGTGCCGATGGGAAAGCCGTATCCCGCTAACATTCGCAGGAACTCCGGGTTGTCCAGCGCCCATTGACCCATCGGGAACATCGTTGCATCTGCGTTGTAGGCGAGGAGCGTCTGGACAATTCGTTCAGACGGCGGATATCCGATGCCGATGTCGAAGATGATCGCTACACGGCGGCAGTCGCTGCTCCCCTCACGAAACCATGGTGCGTCTCCACCTTGATTCGTAAACAATGAGAAGACATATCCCTGTTGTTCACCCCAAACCACGGGCAAGAACCCCTCGACGACATCGCCGTTGACATCCAGCGTGTCGTCGAGGCTCGCGTGCCCGATCACGTCGCAACTTGTTGCAGGGCATGCCCGCACATTCACCACATCCGTTGCCACGACCCGCACCGATTCGGCCGCGACAGAGGCCGGTGCAACAAGGGCGAGCACGATCGGCAGCATCAGCACGGCCGGTAGCACCGTCCGGAGTCCTTGCCACGATTGGCCTGGAGCATTCGTGAGACCGCGCCAGCAACACGCAAACACCTTGCCGGAAGACGGTCGACCTGATCGTGTGAGACGGTCGTTCGGGTGGAGGGGTTCGGCAGCCATTGCGGCCCTCTCAGAGTACGTACACGCTGTACGTACTTCATGGTAGAGGCGCCCTTGACTGTTGTCAAAGCCAATCCAGCGCATCCTCGGGCTGGCATGGCTTGCTGTTCGGCAGGCTGGTACGCTACCGGGCGTGTGCCCGGACATTGCTCCGGGCGATGTCGATCAGTCCACGGAGTGAGCCCGCATGTCCAGTCACGAAGACACCGGCGCGATCGGTCACGGAACCCCGAAGGCCTGGGGAGGCCGGTTCAGTGAATCGCCTGACAAGCGGGTCGAGGCGCTGAACGCGTCGGTCGGGTTCGATATCCGTATGGTGCGGGAGGATATCCGTGCATCGATCGCCCACGTCCGGATGCTCGGGCGGCAGGGGATCGTCGCCCTCGACGAAGCAACCGAGATCGAGTCGGGTCTATGGGAGATCCTGGCGGAGGTGGATCGCGACGAGTTCCGGCTCACCCTCGCAGACGAGGATGTCCACACCGGCGTCGAGCGGCGGCTGCGCGAATTGGTTGGCCCGGTTACCGGCAAGCTTCACACCGGCCGAAGCCGCAACGACCAGGTGGCCAACGATTTCCGGTTCTGGACCCGGCGGGCCCTGATCGAGATCGGCGCCGGGCTGATCGTGTTCGCGGATGCGTTGCTGGAGGTGGCGACGGCGCACCCAACCGCCGTCATGCCCGGCTACACGCACCTCCAGCGGGCGCAACCTGTCCTGCTCGCGCATCATCTCCACGCCTACGTAGAAATGCTTCGGCGTGACATCGATCGCGTGCGCGATGCGCACCGACGAGTCAACGTCCTCGCGTTGGGGTCTGGCGCCCTGGCCGGCACATCCTTCCCGCTGGACCGGGAATCCGTCGCTGCCGACCTCGGGTTTGACGGCGTCACAACCAACAGCATGGATGGCGTTGCCGATCGCGACTTTGCGCTCGATACCCTGTATGTCTGCTCCACGATCGCCATGCATATTTCCCGCCTGAGCGAGGAACTCATCCTCTGGTCGTCGGGGGAGTTCAGGTTCATCGAGTTGTCGGACGCGTTCTCAACCGGCAGTTCGATCATGCCGCAGAAGAAGAATGCCGACATCGCGGAACTCGGCCGGGGCAAGGCGGGCCGCGTGTTCGGTGACCTGCTGGCGCTCCTGACCACGTTGAAGGGTCTTCCACTCACCTACAACAAGGACATGCAGGAGGACAAGGAAGGGGTCTTCGACGCGGTCGACACGATCATTGCGCTCCTCGATGTGTTCCCACCGATGGTTCGTACGACCACTTTCAACGAAGACCGGATGGCCGCTGCCGCGATCGCCGATTTCACCCTCGCGACCGATGCCGCCGACCTGCTCGCGAAGCATGGCGTCCCGTTCCGCGAGGCGCACAGCGTGATCGGACGCCTGGTTGGGCAGTGCATTGCCGAGGGGCGAACATTTGGTGACCTGTCGGTGGAAGACTGGACCGCCATCCACCCGGTCTTTGGGCAGCAGCGGCCAGCGTTGACCGCGCACGAGAGCGTCGCGCTCCGGGACATACCTGGTGGCACCGCACCGAACCGCGTGAGTGGCGAACTGGAGCGAGCCCGCGCAGCAATCGACGCTCAACGCGAATGGTTCGCCGCGCAGGAGTCTGCCTGGGAGCGAATTTTCACCCGCCCCGGGACCACGGAGAGATAATCGAAGGGCTGCCGGGTCAATCCCGGCAGCCCTTTGTACTCTTCAGCAACCTAATCATGCGCGGCAATGCGCAGAATGATGATCGGCGTCAGTCTGCCGCAGCGGTTTCCTGGCCGGACTCCTGAATCGCGCGCCAGACGCGCTCCGGCGTGAACGGGGTGTTGAGGTGGGTGATACCCCACGGCTCGAGAGCGTCGATCACCGCGTTGACGGTGGCTGGAGTCGCACCGATGGTCGCGGCTTCACCGATCCCCTTCGCACCCATTTCGTTGATGTAGGTCGGAGTCTCGGTGTGGTGGGACTCGAATTCCGGGAAGTTGGCGGCGCGAGGAACCACGTAATCGTTCAACGTGCCCGTCAGCAGCTCGCCAGACGCGTCGTAGTGCATCTCCTCGAACAGAGCCTGGCCGATGCCCTGGGCGAGCCCGCCATGCACCTGTCCGGTCACCAGCATCGGACTGATGATCTTGCCGCAGTCGTCCACCGCCACATAGCGCAGGAACTTGATCTCGCCAGTGTCCGGAATGACTTCAACGATCGCGACATGCGTCCCGAACGGGAAGGTCGTACCGGACGGGCGGAAGAAATCGGTTGACTCCAGTCCGGCGTCGAGTTCATCCGGCAGCGAACCGCTGTAGGCGAGGCTCGCGATCTCGGCCAGGGTGACCGACCGGGTCGGCACACCGCGCACACGATATGCTCCGTCTTCGACCTCGATGTCATCGACCGACGCTTCCAGCAGATGTGCCGCGATCTGCTTCGCCTTGTCCTGCACCTTGCGCAGCGACCGCATCAGGGCAGCACCGCCCACGGCCAGGCCGCGGCTACCCATGGTGCCGTTGCCTTGGGGCGTGTTGCCGGTATCGCCGTGCTGGACGACGACGCTTTCGAAATCGGCCCCGATGTGATCGGCCGCCATCTGGGCGAAGGTCGTCTCCTGTCCCTGGCCGTGCGGGGAGATGCCGGTGAAGATCGTCACCGCGCCACTCGGCTCGACCCGGACCGTCGAACTTTCGTACGGGCCGAAACCGCAAATCTCGACGTAGCTGGCCAACCCGATGCCGATGTACCGGCCCTGTGCCCGCAAATCCGCCTGCTCCTTGCGCAGGTTGTCGTAATCCACGAGTTCGAGCGCGTGGGTCAGCGCCTTGTCGTAGTCACCGCTGTCGTATTCGGTGCCGGCGAGGGTGGTGAACGGGAACCTGTCGGGCTGGATGAAATTGACCCGTCGAACGTGTACCGGGTCGAGCCCGGTTGCATCGGCAACGAGGTCCGCAATCCGCTCGATATAGTAGGCGGCTTCCGGCCTTCCCGCGCCGCGATAGGCATGGTTGGCGCCGGTGGTGGTGTATACCGTGTCGCACACATAATCCAGAGCGGGAATGTCGTAGCAGCCAGTTGACATGATCCAGGTGGAGGAGGCGAGTCCCAGGCCCTTCGGGAGTGCTCCGGCGTCACCGATGACGTGCGCGCGCAGGGCAAGGATCCTGCCGTTTTCGTCGGCGGCTGCCTCGATGTCGGCGAGCTGATTGCGGCCATGGGCGCTACTGAGGAAGTTCTCCGAACGTGTCTCGATCCACTTCACCGGCCGCTTGAGCTTGAATGCCGCGCCGGATACCAGGTAATCCTCAGCGTAGGCGCCGATCTTCTGACCAAATCCACCGCCAACTTCCGGGGCGATACAGCGCACCTGGGTCTGTGGCAACCCGAGCGCATCGGCGATGTCATTCCGATTCCAGTGCGGGGCCTGCGTCGACGTCCAGAAAGTGAGCCCCTGCGTCAACGGATCCACGGTCGCCAGCACGGCGCGGGGTTCCATCGGAACGGCACTCAACCGTTGGCAGGAGATGCGCGCGCTCACGGTGAATGGAGCAGTTGCAAAAGCCGCTGCCACATCGCCGCCGCGCTTGCCGCCGACCGTCGCACCGAGGTTGTGCGGCACCTCGTCGTACACCAGCGGGGCATCATCCTGCTGCGCTGCGAAGACATCAGTTACAGGTTCGAGTGGTTCGATGTCAGGCTGGACGAGTTCCGCGGCATCGACTGCCTGGGCGCGGGTTTCGGCCACCACCATCGCAATCGCTTCACCAACGAACCGGACCTTCCCGATCGCCAGGGGGCGGATTGGCGGCACGGGAATGGCGTCACCGTCACTTGCTTCCTCCTCGCCGGTATCTTCGCCCTGACCGGCAGTATCGATGTTGGTGAGGTACTGCGAGAGGTTGTCTCCGGTCAGGATGGCAACGACGCCAGGGGCGGACTCGGCTTCACTGATATCGACCCCGTTGAGAACGCCATGCGGGTACTGGCTCCGGACAAAGGCGGCGTGCAGGATTCCAGGCAGTTTGACGTCGTCTACATAGGTCGACGCGCCGGTGATAAGTCGGGGGTCTTCCTTGCGGCGCACGCGTGCACCGACCATCTTGCTCATGACCATGGCGTCAGGCTCCCATTCCAGCTGTGCATGCAGGAACGAACCGGGCGGAATCCCCGGTCGAGAAATCGGCTGATGAGGGTATTGTCTGCGGTGTGGTGTGGCCGGTCAACGTTGGTGCTGCACCCAATGCGATGCATGGTTGACCGGTTGGGTCATCAGCGGGTCGATCCCAGCCGACTGGTTGGGGTTGCAGTCACTCCAGCGCTGGCCGCTGCGTCAGCGTCCGTCTCGATCGTGAGCCAGCCTCGGCGGAGGGCAGTCACCACAGCCTGTGTCCGGTCGTTGACGGCCAGTTTCCGCAGAATGGAGGTGACGTGATTCTTGACGGTCTGCGCGCTGATTCCAAGAGCGTAGCCGATCTCGGCGTTGGTCATACCATCGCTGACCTTGCGCAGGATTTCGAGTTCACGGTCCGTGAGCGGCATGAAGGCGTTGCTGAGTGCGGCGTCGGACACGACATTGTTGCGGAATTGATCGAGCACGCGCGCCGCGACGTACGGTTTGGTCAGGAGTTGCTCGTTGATCACGTATTCACCAATGGCGGCGCGGTGTATCAACTCGGACAGGTGCTCTTCGCTGACCTCTCGTCCGGAGTAGGCAGCGGCACCGGCACGGATCGCGGAGAACAACTCGTCATCACTCTCGGAGGCGGCGATGACGATTGTGGCCACAGCCGGGTACCGCCGTCGCACCTCAGCGGCGAACTCGAGTCCGGGGGCGTCGGTCAAGGTCGTGCCGACGATTGCGACTTGCGGCTCTGCCCGGTCGAGCAGCGTGTACCCGTCTTCGGCGGCATCCGCAGATCCGGCCACGGCCAAATCGTCGAACGCATCGATGACGGACACGAGACCCCGCCGGAACAATGGCTCGCGCTCGATCACAACCACTCGAATGACATCGGACATCGTTTCCTCACTCCCATCCGGAAACAGGTTCCGGTCACAGACCCGTGGCGTGCCTCAGCCTGGCCGCTGCGTCCCCAGCTTGAACGCGGGACGGCCGAATGCCACCCAGAAGATCAGACGCCGGTTGGCACATGCTGGCTTCATAGTAGGTCAAATCCGGCCACAATGGCTGATGCATGTGGTTATGTTTTTCAGGACACAGCATCGCACCGTCAACAGCGGAGGGTCCAAACCAGGGAACGCCTGCGTCGGGTGGCTCGTGGTAGGTCTTGCGCCTCAGTGAGCGTTGGCATGCTTGCCGAGACCGGCGGGCGGTTCCGAGCTGCGAACAAGACCGGTCACGGCGATCAGGGTCAGCAAGTACGGGAGCGCCACCAGGAGATCCGTCGAAATCGGGAAGCCCGGCGTGGCCTGCGCGCGAATCTGCACGGCTTCTGCTGCTCCAAAGAGCAATGCCGCGCCAAATGCGCCAAAAGGAGTCCAACCCCCGAAAATGACAGCCGCCAGGGCTATGAATCCCCGGCCAGCCGTCATGTCGAGGGTGAAATAGGAGAGGTTGCCGATAGACAGGAACGCCCCGCCGAGTCCTGCCAGGGCTCCGCTGGCAATTACCGCCGCATACCGGTTGCGGGTGACGTTGATGCCGACGCTTTCGGCTGCCTGCGGGTGCTCGCCGCCTGCCATCATGTGCAGGCCGAGTTTCGTCCGGAACAGGAAGACGTGCACGAGTGGCACGGTCACCAGGGCGACGATAACCAGTACATTGACTCCACCGAAAACGCTCGGTAGACGCTCTACCGGGTCGGAGCCGCCTGCCTTACCCCAGATCATCTGCACCAGGAAGGCGGTGATCCCGGCTGCAATCAGATTAATGGCCGTTCCAGCCACGATCTGATTGCCACGGAGACTGACGCACCATATGGCGTGGATCAGGCCTCCGACTGACGCCGCCGCTACTCCGATCAGGAGACCTACCCACGGTGAGCCCGTCCAGTGGGTACCCGCGACCGCAAAGAATGCCCCGGTAAGCATGAGCCCTTCGAGCGCGATGTTCATCACCCCGGCCCGCTCGGAGATGAGCCCGCCCATCGCGGCAAAGATGAGGGGAGCGGCCGTCCTGAGGGTGGCGGTGAGGAGTGCGAAAGTAAAGAAATCGCTCACGATAACTCCCGGGTGAACGGCTAGAGAGCCGGTGGACTTGGGCGGGTTTCTATCTCCGGTGACATGCCGATCTCGCTCGAACGGTCTCCCTGGCCGGGCCGGGCCGGGGTAATCAGCTTCCGCACGAACGGCATCCGATTGACCGCTTCGAAGGCTGCCACCGCCAGGATCACCAGTCCCTGCAAGACCAGCACGATTTCCTTGCTGACGCCAGCGTTGGCCTGCATCGATGGTGCGCCGGCACTCAACACGCCGAACAGCAAGGCCGAGAAGATCACGCCGATCGGGTGGTTTCTTCCGACGAGACCAACGGCGATGGCCGTGAATCCGAGGCCAGGGGGAGAGGCGCTGTGCCGGCCGTGAAGACCCAGCGATTCACCAGCGCCAGCGAGCCCGGCGAGCCCGCCCGAAATCGCCATCGCGAGGGCGAGGGTAAGTCCCCAGCGGATGCCGCCATACCGGGATGCACCCTGCGACAGCCCGACCGTCCGCAGTTTGTAGCCGAATGTGGTGGTGAAGAGGACGATCCAGACGACGAACGCCGCGATCAAGGCGATTGCGACACCCAAATGCAACCTGGTTCCTTCCAGCAGGATTGGCAGACGGGCATCTGGAAGTACCTTTTCGGTCCCCTGAACCTGGGGATCGACCGGCAGCCAGTCGGAGTGCTTTTGGATCAGGTAGGTGATAAGCCGGAAGGCGAGGTAGTTCAGCATGATGGTGGTGATGACTTCGTGGGCGCCGGTCGTCGCTTTCAGGACGCCAGGGATGAATCCCCAAATGCCACCGGCAAGGAATGCCGCCACGATCGCGACCGCCATGTGAAGCGGGCCCGGTAGCCCGAGATCGGTGGCGCCGATCATGGCTGCGAAGAAGCCGCCGATGACCAGTTGGCCTTCGATCCCGATGTTGAACATGCCGCCGCGGGCAGCCACGGCGAAGGCGAGACCTCCGAGCAACAGTGGAGCACTGTAGACCAGGGTTTCCGCACGGCTGCGTCGGGTGCCGAAGGCGCCTTCGAACAGTGCCCGGTAGGCTTCCCACGGGTCGTGGCCGGAGACTCGAATGACCATGGCGCCAACCAGCAGTGCAACAACCACGGCCAGGACGGAGCCGAGGATGCTGACGATGGCGTTGCCTCCGCGGCTCGTCATTCCAATCCCGCCACTGGAACCGCCTGCGCCCCTGGTTCCAAATCCGAACTTCGGCCACCCATGAGGAGCCCGAGTTCGCTGCGGGATGCTTTGGCGCCGTCAAATTCGCCAGCGATCCTGCCTTCCCACAACACCACGATCCGGTCGCTCAAATCCATCACCTCATCGAGGTCGAACGAGAGCAGGAGAATCGCCTTCCCCTGATCGCGCGCTTCCACCAGGCTGCGGTGGACGAATTCGATGGCGCCGACATCGAGACCGCGCGTGGGTTGGATGGCGAGCACGATATCCGGGTTCCGGTGGAGTTCGCGGGCGATGATCAGTTTCTGCTGGTTGCCGCCAGAAAGGGAGCGGGCTGGTGTCGTTGCCGACGGCGCCCGGACATCGAAATCCCGCATGAGCCGTGATGTCGCGGAACGAATCCAGCGCCCATTCAGGAAACCCCAGGTTGCGAATCCCTTACGTTCGGTATTGCCGAGCAACACGTTCTCCCAAAGAGGGAAGTCCAGCACCAGGCCGCGTCCGTGACGGTCTTCGGGAATATAGGAGACACCCGCGCGCCGGAATCCGGTCGTGTTGCGGCCGGTGACATCAGTCCCATTCACTTCGACCGTGCCGGCATCGGGCGTCCGCATCCCGGAGAGCACATCGACCAACTCGGACTGGCCGTTGCCTTCGACACCGCATACGCCAAGAATCTCACCCCTACGCAAGGCGATCGACTCGATATCGAGTGTGGTCGCACCATGCGATCCACGACACTCGAGCCCCGTTCCCGCCAGGATGGTCTCGCCCGGCGTTGCGGGCGGGCGATCGACACGCAGCAGCACCGCGCGCCCAACCATCAGTTCCGCCAGTTCCTGCGGCGTCGTCTCGCTGGTGATCCGGGTGCCGATGGTCTTGCCGCGCCTGATCACGGTGACCCGGTCGCTGACGGTTTTGACTTCACGCAGTTTGTGGGTAATGAAAATGATCGTCGTCCCATCGGCCTTCAGGCGTCGCAGGACGACGTAGAGGTCTTCGACCTCCTGCGGCGTGAGCAGGGCGGTTGGTTCGTCGAGGATCAGGATCCGGCTACCCTGGTAGAGAGCCCGCAGGATTTCTACCCTCTGTTGCACACCAACGGGCAAATCGCCGAGACGCGCCTTCGGATCGACATTGAGCCCGTAGGACAGGGCGAGTTCGGCCACCCGGCGCTCGGCTGCATCACGATCGAGGACGACATCCGGCCCCTCGTTGCCGAGGATCACGTTTTCCGCCACGGTGAACCTGGGAATCAGCATGAAGTGCTGATGCACCATGCCGAGGCCAGCCTGCACGGCATCGCGAGAGCTGTGAAAGTGGACCGTGTTGCCGAAGATCTCGATCTCGCCCGCATCGGGCCGGTACAGGCCGAACAGCAGGTTCATCAAGGTCGATTTTCCCGCGCCGTTCTCGCCAAGGAGGGCGTGTATTTCACCGCGGCGAACGTTGAGATTCACACCGTCATTGGCGATGACGCCGGGGAACTGCTTGACGACCTCCCGCAAGACAACCGCGGGTGCCGTCACCTCGCTGTACTGGTCCACGTCGGGCATCCTGCCAGTGCCTCCGGTGGATCGAGGGAACGCATGTGCCCTCGATCCACCCAGTGCGGGACGATCTGACGGGCTAGGCCTCAGGCGTGGCGGAGCCGCCGAGGACCACTGGCTCGAACGCCGCAAGTTGGTCATCGTCGGCCGGCACCACGATCGTGCCGTCGATGATCGCCTGCTTGTAGGTCGCGACAACATCGGCAAAGGACGGATCCACTGTGGCGTGGATCGCGAGCAGGTCCATGCCGCCCTCTACCAGCCCGAGATTCTGGGTGCCGCCGACGAAGTCTCCGTTCACGACGTGCTCGATGCCCTGATAGACGGCCTCATCGACGCCTTTTTTGACATAGCAGAGCTGGAAGTCGGGACCAAGGTGCGACTGATCGGTATCCGCAGCCACGATCCAGCCGGAGCCACGCTCATTGACGGCGTCGAAACATCCGGTTCCGGTCCGGCCAGCGGCAGAGAGGACGATGTCGGAACCGGCGTCGAACAGGGCCAGGGTCAATTCCTTGCCCAGTGCGGGATCCTCGAAGTCGTCAGCGTACGACGCGGTGAATGTCGCATCCGGGTTACTGGTCATTAGCCCGGCAGCGAATCCAACTTCATACCGCATGACCGGCGGCACACGAATGCCTCCGACCATGCCGACCTGACCCGACGCGGTGGCGAGGCCGGCAAGGATGCCGGCGAGGAAGGCGCCCTCGTTCTCCTTGAACAGGTAGTTGAGGACGTTGTCGGCTTCGGCAACCGAGTCGATGAAAACGAAGTAGTTGTCCGGGAACTGCGGCGCCACCTCCGCCACCGCGTCCGCCAGGAGGAACCCGTTCGGAACGGCGATCTGACCCTGCTCGGACGCGAGGGTCAGGTTCGAGACGTAGTCGGCCTGGGTCTGGCTTTCCAGGACTTTCCATTCGATCCCAAGCTCGTCGGCGGCCCGCTGGCCCCCGGCATTCGCGAGGTCGTTGAAGTTCTGATCGCCGATGCCGGCGGTGTCGGTGACCAATGTCGCCGTGATGGTGTCTTGCGCGGCCACCCGGGAAACCGAACCCAGGACGGTGGCGCCAAGCATTGCGCCGCCGGAGGCCGCAATCAACCGGCGGCGGTTGATCGTCGAATCGAACCGGGTGAGACCTGCCATGTGCCCTGCCCCCAAACATGAAAGTAACGCGACCCACACGGTGCCGCGTTACGAAAGACCCGTGGTGCGTGAATGCCAAGTGGCAACCGCATGGTAGCAGTTGCCACTTGGCATATGCGAGGAACTCGGATGTGCTCCTATCCGTTCCGGCTGCTGCGAGCATGGGCTTGTTGGTGTCTGAATCCAACCCGAATGGCTATCCATTGGTCATCCGGCCGCTGTTCCACGGCCGACGCCGGGAGAGGCAGAGCGGGGACGACCCGGGCTGTACACGTCTACCGCGATGCGCCGAGGTGGCATCATGGGTGGCGCATGCCTGGGTGGGTGGCGTGTCGTTCGAGGAATAGCGTGACAGGGTTGGTAACCGAATGGCAGATGATGGACGGCGTGGGCGCATCCTCTCGGTCGTGAGCGAAACTCGCGAAGAGGGGAGTTGGTTGCCAGATTTGCTGTCAGATTTCAGTCCGTGGACAGCGGCCTGCGTGATTCTGGGTGCACATGTGGTGGAGTTGCGACAGGCGGAGGTTATCGATGATGGTACCTTCCGCCAGATCGCAAGGTCACTTGCAGTTGCGACGACCGATTCCAGTGGCATCGGCCTGGTCGACGCGATGGTGTTCGCGTCTGTGGAACAGCACGTCGACGGCAACCTGCCGGGCCCAATCCGAGGCGTTGCCACGCTGGGCCTGGCGAGAGAAGAGTGGGGTGCGACGCTGGAGCGCATGGCGTGGCGCCACGGTGCACTGGGTGTCGGCTTTGCCTTACGTGGGCTGATGCCGGAGTTGCTCGACCTGGCGAAAGTCCATGCCGTGACCGTGATGCCAGTCTACGCTGGTGGCCGGCTGGCTCAACCGTCTACCCTGGCTCACTATCTATCCGGCATCATCGAGCCATTGCGAGATCATCGAGCGCGGCTGCGGGAATCATTCCCGCGCCTGAACCGTTGTCCGCTTGGCGCAGGCATGCTGGCGGGCAACGCCCTCGATGCCGACCGCGACGCGCTGGCGACCAGGCTTGGATTCCAGGGTCCAGTTCCCACCACGTTCGAGGCTGTCGCCGGGGTCGAGGACGCCGTCGAGATCGTGAACCTGGCAGCCGGCGCCGTCGCAATCGTCCAGCGATTCCTCCAGGAACTCCTGATCTGGCACCGGACCGATCCGACCAGCTTCCTGGTCGACGAGCGATGGTTGTCGCGTCCCGAACCATCCACACCGTCACTCGAAATCCCGTCACGGCTCGATGACCTCATCGCCACGCTTGGCCGGCTGGAATGCTCGCTCGATGCCATGCGGCAGGAACTCCGGAATGCCGGCTATGGACCGATTGCGAACCGCCGCATGGCGCGTATCCAGGCGGCTCTCGCTTTCGAGCAGCAGGTGACGACAGCGATTGACGAGGCAACGTCTTTCTTCCGCGAAGGTTTGATCGTCAACCGAGCCTATCTCGGGAATCGGGCGGGGCGGGGCATGGTCACCGGCGGCGATCTCGCCTATTTCCTGATGGCGGAGGAGGGGATTGCGCCGACAGCCGCGCTCGAAATCACAAGCCTGGTGCTTGCCCGCCTGCGCGACAGCAATCTCGAAGTCAGCGGCATTACGCAGGACATGATCGATTCAGCGGCACTCCTGACGATCGGACAGGAGATCAAGGTCGAAATGGAGACGCTCGGTCGCTACCTGGCGCCGCGCCGGTATCTCGAACGGCGACAGGGAGCAGGGTCAGCCGCGCCTGCGATGACACGAGCCTGGCTCGATATCGCCGAAGCCGCCCATCGTGATGAAGTTGCGTGGCTGGATGAGACCATCAGGGGAATCGACGCCCGAGCGCAGAATCTCACTGATCTGTTGAATGATGCTGGAAACGAATCGCCAGACGATTGATCCGCGGCTCGACTCCGGCGATTCGTACCGGATCCGGCTGGACTCTGCCGGGTAACCGCGCGTGGTGGATCGCGCTCCGGGTGTTTCAAGATGGATTGCCGTCGGCGAAGGTGCTTGCGTGATCTGTCACTCCGGGCGTGACCCGCTTCGCAGCCTTCGACTTCGCATCAGGACAGGCTCGGGTCGCCCCTCCGAGAGGACGCGCCTTTTCACCCGGATTCGGTGTTGGCGGGTGTTGTGTGCGAACCGTCCACATTTCTGCATTTATTCCGGAATAGCCCTGAGTGATGGGGATTTCGAGAAGTTCGGTCCTCTCCCCATTTGTTCACCACCGAACTGTATTTCTGTGGTGATTCCGGCAGGGAGATCGTGAGCGAAACCAACCCGCACTCTTGTGAACGCAGCGAACTGACGAATGTGCGCCACGGGTGAGAAGTGAGAAAAGAGGAGTTCGCAAGACGTACGCCGCGTGGAATTTTGGCGCTGTCTACCGTCCAACTGCCAATTGCGACAGGACCACGCTGCTCCAGGCTGTGAGCCACGGGCGCCAGGATTCGCTGTACGGAGATGGCCAACCTCCATCAGCCGACTGCCGGGCCAGCATCAGCGACGCGTTTGCCAACACCCGATCGGGATCAAGGCGGTGGAGGAGCAGGGGACCGCTGCCGAGCGCATGCTCGAAGTAGTGCTGAGGGTCCCCGTACCCACCGGCTGCGTCGATGGCGGCGATCGCGCTCGTGATGCGTTCTACCCATTCGTCGCGGTCTGGAAGTCCGGTCACGCCGGCATATTCGACATAGGGCAGGAGGGTGTAGAAGTCGCCATCCCGCACATCGGTTGCCGACGCCTTCTCCGCGAACAACCTCGCGACACGATCGAGCATTTCCGGAGTCGCAATGCCCAACCGGTCGGCGAGGCCGGCAATGCAGCAGGCAGGATTGAGTGCCGGGAATGTCCAACCCGCAAACCAGGGAGCAAGCTCGCCGGTGCGAACTTCCGCCGAGAAGTGCCAGTCGCCATCTTCAGCCTGGTTTGCGACCAACCAGCCAGCGAGCTGATCCTGCAACGTCGATGCCGACCGGGTCTTGAGGCCGAGCAGCACGTGCATCGCCAGTCGTGCTGCAAAAGCATTGCTGGCTGGGGCGGTGATGTCGACCTCCAAGCCGTTGCCGAACCCGCCATCAGGGTTTTGATAGGCAGAAAGGGCGACGAGAACTTCGTGCATGTCTCCACCGAACCATGCCTCGTCGATCATCGCCACGCCGAGCGGATACCCGGCACTGGCGCAATAGTCGCGAGCCGACCGGGCCGCTTCCCGCGAACGCAACACGATTTGTTCGTCGAAGTGAAGCGTATCTCTGGTCACTCCTCTTTCCTTCCTGCAGGTTGACAGTCCAGGCGCTGCGCCGGGACGGAGCGGCATGGGCTTCCGGCCAGTAGTCGGCGACTGTGAAGACCGACAACGCGACATCCGCGATCGGTCCATCCGGGACTTGGGTCACCGTTCTGACCGGGTCCTCCTCGACCACCGGAGATTCGAAGTACGTACCATCGAAGAATAGCACAAATGTTCTCATTGCAGGCAATTGGTTCGCGTGCATGGAGTTCTCGGTTGTGGGGTGCCCTGGCTCAACCAGCCTCGTCGAGTTCGGCGTCTGAAAGCTCGTCCACGATTTCCAAGGCGTCGTCCGGGGCGCCGGATATCGGCGTGAATCCCAGCGAGAGCGACTGTTCCACGATCCCGCGCCGGAGCTTGCGTTCCGCATCGGCGAACTTCGAGATCAGTGGGTGCTCTCGGTCAACATCGACCAGCATTTCCCTGATCTGGCGCATCAGGTCGATCGTCTTGTTGAAGGTGAGGACCAGGTCGCCTTCCGAGAGTTCGATCTGCTCTGCCAGTTCGACCATTGTCGAACCATTCGACCAGGCGAGTGCCGCGCCGTAGAAACTCGGATTGTGTCCTTCGGAAATGAACAGCTTGAGATCGCGTTCCTCGCTGAGGATGTCCGTTTCGAGGTCTTCGAGTTGCCGCCGCAGGCGCACAAGCCGATCAGGCAGCACGAAGTGGTTGGCGTACCGGAAATCCCGGTCGAAGCTGAACCACGAGAATACTTCTGCAAGTTCCTCGGGGTGCAATGGTTCGAGCATGCCCCGGTCGACCATCTCGCAGATGATCAGCCCGTCATTGTCGAAGACATCCGCGAGCATGTCGGCCTTCTCGGTTGGGTAACCGCGTTGCAGGTAGCCGAACCGATGAAGGACATCCCTGATGCCGCGAATCACGTTGCGGACACGCTGATCCTCGGCGTCGATCTCGCGCTCGAGGACCTCGGCGAGCGTATTGCGTTCCTTCTCCAGCGCGTCGCGGCGGCGAAGTCCTTGCTGGTGCCGCTTTCGCAACTTTCCGTCCGCGAATGGATGCTCGCGTTTGGACCGTTCGAGATTGGCAACATCCGCCAATGCAAGGTCGCGTCGACTGGCCAATTCAGCGCGCCGCTCCTCCAGGGAGGCGCGTTCGCGTTCCCGGAATTCCGCGGCGATGGTCTCCAGATCGGGGAGGTCGAGCGCGTTCATGTCCGAGATGATTCGCGCCAGTTCTGGTGAACCTGCGAGCAACCCGGGCAGGCTGTCAGGATCGGCCGGTTCGACCATGGCATCCGGCAGGTCAACACGTTTGCCGTCGGTGAGATAGTCGATCTGTCGGTACTCGGTGGGAAGCCAAACCGCCAGCGGTTCAACGGTCAGGAACAGACCGACACCGCCTTTTTCGCCCTGTCCGAGATAGACTGCCCAACCATGGTCCCGCAGATGCACCAACTCACCAGCGAGTGTTGAACGGAGAGCCCGTTTCAAGGCGTGACGGGTGGGTTCGGACCACGGGGTCGCGGTTGCAAGGGTGGTGTCGAGCAGGGCCAGATCGCTCTCCAGCTTGCGCAGACCCGATTGCGCCGCCTGGATTTGCCGGTCGAGGCTCCGGAACTCCTCGAAGGAATCGTCGAGTCGTTGCAACTCGTCCTGGCGCCCATCGACGATACCAGCCAGTTCGGCTTCAAGCTCCAGGATGTCGAGTTCAATCAACCGGACGCGCTGTCCCGTTTGGTACTGCGCGAGACTCCGTTGAAGCATGTTCCGCACGCGATCGCCAGATGGCGGATCCCAGAGGTTCAGCACCGTGTTGTAGCGGACGGCAAACGCCGACTGGACAGGGTGAAGCGGTCCAGTGGCGATCTCCAGCATGTCCTGAAACGGAATCCACGGTGAATACGGCATCACCACATGACCGAACGCATCCATGCCCCGGCGACCCGCCCGGCCCGCCATCTGCTGGAATTCGTTCGGGATCAGTGGCCGCCGTCGCCGGCCATCGTATTTCGCCATGCGACCAACCACGACCGTTCGCGCGGGCATGTTCACGCCCAGCGCCAAGGTATCCGTGGCAAAAACGACCATCATCAAACCGCGACTGAACAACACTTCCACCAGTTGCTTCAACACGGCCAGAAGCCCGGCGTGATGGAATCCGATCCCTTTCCGTGCCAGCCGTACGATGACCTCGACTTGCTCCAGAGCCCGGTCTTCGGCCCGGAGCGACTGCAGGTACGATTCCAGGATCGCTTCGATCTGGCTGACCTGTGCCGGGGTTACCAGATCCTGCCGCATAACCGCCAGGTGTTCGGCGAAGGACTGGCAGTCGTTGCGGCTGAACAGGAAGTAGATGGCCGGGAGAAGATTCACGCGCGCCAGGGCATCCACGATCTGCCTCGGCTGCGGTTCGTCCATCGCGCGCCGCTCGCGCTCCGAGTTGGCGCCCCGGCCCTGTCGTGATGCCTGCCGACGCAACTCACCGCCGACCTTGCCGAAGTCACGTACGCGATTGCCGTTGTGGTCGACCACCATCGCCAAATCGTTGTCGTGGAAGTAGTAGAGTGCCAGTGGAACCGGGCGATCAAGGTGCGTGATGAGCCGGATCGGACGATGCGTCCGGGAAATCCAGCCGGCGATCTCGCTGGCATTGGTGACGGTTGCCGAGAGGCAGATGAGCTGGACGTGCTCCGGGCAGAGAATGATCGACTCTTCCCAGGTCGTCCCGCGCTCGGGATCCGCCAGGTAGTGGATCTCGTCGAAGACGATGGTGTCGACATCGTCGATTTCCCAGGGACTTTGCAACAACATGTTCCGCAGGATCTCGGTGGTCATCACCAGAACGCGAGCATCCCGATTCTCCGAGACATCGCCGGTCAGGAGACCAACATCCTCGCCGTAGATTGCCCGCAGATCCCGGAACTTCTGGTTTGAGAGCGCCTTGATCGGGGTGGTGTAGAACACCCGCCCCGTCCGCCGGAACGAATCGAAGATTCCGAACTCGGCGACCACGGTTTTCCCGGAGCCGGTTGGGGCGGCAACCATCACGGAGTCGCCCTGGAGCAGCGTCGAGATGGCCTCACGCTGGAAGGCGTCGAGCGGAAACGAATAAAGGGTCGAGAACTGCGCGACCATCCGATCGAGGTCGGGATCAACCGTTTCAGAGGAATCGGGCAGGAAGTGGGTGGCGGGCGTGGTCATGTCCGCAGCATCATGGTGGTCGTGAACTCGCTCGGTGGGACGGCCAGCCCGTGGAAAGGGCCACGAGCGTCGGTGCGGTGTTTCCGGAACGATACCATCAGCGCCAATGCGGTCATGGACGGAGTCATGGTGTGCGTGTGCGGGATATCGGTGAGTTCACCCTGATCGAACGGTTGCGGGAGCAACTGGCGCCCGCCGTGCGCTCGTCTACTGCGGTGCCGTTGGGGATCGGCGATGATGCCGCGCTTTGGTCTCCGGAACCTGGCTACCAGGTCGTTGTCAGTACCGATGCGCTTGTGGAGGGCGTCCATTTCCGGCTGGACTGGACTGACTGGCGCAGTCTCGGCCACAAGATGCTGGCGGTCAACATCTCCGACATCGCCGCGATGGGCGCTGTCCCGAGCCTGGCCACGATCGTGCTCGGGCTCACGGGAGACGAAGCAGTTGTCGATCTCGAATCACTCTATCAAGGCGCGAACGACATTGCGGCAGCGTATGGTGTCACGATAGCTGGTGGAGACATCGTGCGGTCGCCTGGCGGCATCTTCCTGTCAGTTTCGCTGCTCGGGCAGGTTGCGTCCGGGTGGGCCGTGGGCCGCGATGGCGCTTGCGAGGGGGATTTGGTTGTCGTCAGTGGCACGCTCGGCGCGAGCGCCGCGGGTATGCACCTGTTGGCCGCGAGGAGCGATGCCGCAACGGCGGATCTGCTGGTTGCATCGCACCTGAGGCCCGTTCCACGCGTCGCCCTGGGCAGTGTCATGCACGAATCCGGCGTCACTGCGGCAATGGATCTCAGCGATGGACTACTCGGGGACCTCCGGAAGATCCTGGCGGCGAGCAGCGTCTCGGCCGAGATCGACCTCGACCTCGTGCCGGTCCTGCCGGCCGTACGAGCACTGTTTCCCGATAGTTGGCGCAACCTTGCCACGCGGGGCGGCGAGGACTACGAACTGCTCATGACTATTCCAGAGCACCGGTATGCTGAACTGCACCGTCGCGCGGGTGACGCTGGCGCGACAGTCACGGTCGTCGGCCGGGTTCTTCAAGCCGTTGAGGGACAACCTCGCGTGCTACTTGCGCATGGCGAGGGTCTCGAAAGTGAGACCGGGGCATTCGATCATTTCGCCCGTGAGGACAGGTAACGGTTGGCGTGCAACGTTTCGTCCGGGATCAGCAAGACCGGCCGTTCGTTTGGGCAGGTTGCAGGAAGTGGTGCAGCACCGCCATCATTATCCCGATGTTATTGGTCGGACATGCATCCAGACTCAACGCTGGCGCACCATTCGAGGTTACCAATGAGTGTTTCACAACTCGACGAAACGCGGGTCACACCGCTCGATGCCGATTCGATGCTGGCCTCTCTCCGGAACCGGCGCAGTATCGGAAAGGTTTCAGATGTCGCTCCGGATCGTGACCTGATCTGGCAAATCCTGGAAGCTGCGACCTGGGCGCCGAATCATCACCTGACCGAGCCTTGGCGGTTCTTCGTGCTCGAAGGCGAGGCGAGGAGTGAGCTCGGGCGGGTGATGGGAGAAGTTGCCGCCAGCCGCGAGGAAGACGCCGATGCGAAGGCACGCGTTGCCGAGAGCGCGGCGAAAAAGCCACTGCGCGCGCCATACGTGATCGCGATCGGCGTCGAACCTTCTCCCGGTACTCCGCTGATCGAGGAGATCGCGGCCGGCGCCGCCGCGGTGCAGAACATGCTGCTTGCGGCCGATGCCCTTGGTCTCGGCGCAATCTGGCGCTCGGGCTGGATCGCGTTCGAACCGGAAGTGCGCGAGCATTTCGGGCTCAGCGAGCAGGGCCAGATGCTGGGGTTCGTCTACGTCGGTCATCCCCTGGCTCGGCCGTCTGGCCGCGAACGCCGGCCCGTGGCTGAGGTGACGACCTGGGTCCATGATTGATCGTGCCACAGGGTGGCGAGGGAAGTTCCCTGCAACCACAGGATCGTTCGAACGGTGAGTGGAACGTCACAACTCATCCCGGGCCGCGAGGCGATGCTGGCCCTGGGCCTCCAACTGGCGGCCGGTCTCCGTGCCGGAGACGTCCTTTTGCTCCACGGTGATCTCGGGGCCGGCAAGACGACCCTGACGCAGGGCATCGCGGCCGGGCTCGGCGTCGCTGATCCAATCCAGAGCCCAACGTTCACCATCGTCAGCGAGCACAAGGTGCCTGCGAACACTGCCGGAATCGAGACGCTTTTCCATCTCGATCTCTACCGGCTGGACGGTCCTGAAGACCTTGAGACGCTGGGCTGGGAGCAGTTCATTGCCCCGGTCTCCGCTGTCTCGGTCATCGAGTGGCCGGAACGCGCCGGCGAGTGGCTGCCCGATCGTTTCCTCTTGGTGCGCATTTCCCATGTGCCAGGGGGCCGGGACGTCACCATTCAGGCCCGGTGAGCCTGAATATCCCCGACCCACGAACCCCGGTTGCCATTCGGCAACCGGGGATTGTGATTCCTCGCAGATGGGGTGAGGACGGTTACCCCTCGATCGCTGCAACCTGCTCCTTGACGGCTTCGGCTTCTGGCTCGAGTTCGGCTGTGACTTCCGCCCAAACCTCAGCCGCAGCGCGGTTCTGGACCAGGATCTGCTCCCAACCGCGGCCCAGCATCTGGTCGCCGTTGGGGATGAAGACGCGGGCCGAGTCCTGCGGCTGGGTCTTCGGTAGCTGCTCGATCGCGACTCGGGAGTTCGGGTTCTCGTCGAGGAACGCCTGCATGTCGGCGCTTTCGACCGCCGACGTGCGGACTGGCATGTAGCCGGTCGCCTGCGACCAGATGACGGTCTGCTCGGCATTGGTGGCGAACTTCAGGTACTCCATCGCCGCTTGCTTCACGGTGTCGTCGAGTCCAGCCATGATCGACAGGCCGGTGCCACCGGTGCAGCACCCGAACTGGAGCTCTTCCGGCAGGAAGGCGGTCTTGAACTCGAACTTGCCTTCGGTTCCTGCCTTGGTCGAACCCAGTGAACCGGTCGACTGGATGCAGGCGATCGAGACGGAGTTCATGAAGTCGGTTTGCGGTTCGGCGACGGCGAGGGCGTTGCCGCTCTCGACGAACTCGCGCATGAACTCACCGCAATTGACCGTGCCTTCTTCCTCGAGCAGGATGTTGAGGTCAGGATCGGAGTAGTGACCACCAAACGCCCAGACTGGTCCGTGCATCGACCAGGCGCCATACGACGCCGCATTCCCGAACAGGAAGGCTGTTTCGAGCCCACTGCCGGAGATCAGGTCCGGTGCGGCTGCCCTGAAATCGCTCCACTTCCCGAAGACGGCTGGATCGACGCCCGAGGCGGCGACGGCGTCCGCGTTGTAGTAGAAGAGCGGTGTGGAGCGAGCGAATGGAACCGCCCACTGACCGCCGTTGCGCTGGTACTCGGTGAACAGCGACTGCACGTAGTCGTCCGGGGTGTCGACCAGCGAGGTGAGGTCTTCCAGCGACTGCGACAGGTAGAAGCGGAACCACCAGACGTCGGACAGCATGGCGATCGCCGGGACGTCCCCGGTCTGGAGACCGGTGATGAGCTGGGCAGCGACGGCTTCATAGTCGTCGACCACGTTTTCGACGATCTTGATGTCGGGGAATGCCTCGGTGAAGCGCTCGATCATCGCGACCGAGGCATCGCCATTGGCGCCGCTTGGGAACGCGCGCAGGAACGAGACTTCAACCGGTCCATCCTGAATGACCGATGGCGCCGCAAACGTGCGGCTCGCCGCGCCGAGACCAGCCACACCGAGGCTGGCGCCGGCCGCACCCTTGACCAGTGAGCGACGAGTAACCTGCTTGACCATGGACTTCGATCCTCCTCGACCGTTGTGCTACCAGGCGATCGACCTGATCGCCCGTTGGTCCCCGATGGGATCGCACCCTGGATCTGCCCGCGAATGGCGGGCCCTGAGCGCCTGGATTGGACTGTGCCAGCGAGTTGGCCAGCACGATTGACGGCCCTAGCCTTTCGTTGCACCGGCCGTCAGGCCGTCGATGATAAATCGCTGGGCGAAGACGTACACGATCAGGAGCGGGAGGACGACGAACGTCGTGCCAGCCATGATCACGCCCCAGTTGTTGTTACCCTCGCTGTCGAACAGGAACCGGACGCCGACCGTAATCGGCTTCATTTCCACCGTCCGGGTAATCACCAGCGGCCAGAGGTAATCGTTCCACTTGTTCACAACCGAAATCATGGCGAACGTGATCACGATTGGTTTGGCCATTGGCAGAACGATGCCGAACATCGTGCGCAGGTGTCCCGCGCCGTCGACCTTGGCCGCGTCGAGGACGTCCCTGGGCAGACCCATGAACCCCTGGCGCATCAGGAAGGTGCCGAAGGCGGTCGCCGCACCCGGCAATACGATGGCCTGGTAGGTGTTGATCCAGTTCTTTTCGAGGCCGAACCAATCCCGCACAGTGTTGCCGAAGAACAGGAAGTTCGGCAGGATCACGACTTCCCCCGGTACCATGAGGGCGGCGAGCACGAGGAGGAACAGCCAGTTCTTGCCTGGGAACTTGAGGAACGCGAACGCATAGGCGCACAGAGTTCCGTTGATGATTTGCAGGCTCGCGCCGGCCACCGTGATGATGATGGAATTGAGGTAGAACCGGCCGAATGGCACGGCGTTCCACGCATCGCGGTAGTTCTCCCAGCGAGGGTTCCTCGGAATCCACTCCGGTGGGAAGGTGTAGATCTCGTTGAGGGTTTTCAGTGAACTGGACAACATCCAGAACATCGGCAGGCCGATGATCACCACCACCAGCACGAGTCCGATGTAGCCGGCGATTCTGCCGGTCTGGTTCTGCCGTGAGAGCGAGGCGCTATCCATCGTAGTGCACCTTCTTCTCGGTAAACCGGAGCTGGACGATGGTGACGACCAGCATCGCAAGGAACAGCACAATGGCGGAGGCGGCTGCCCGGCCGAAGTTGGCACCCTGGCCGAAGCTCTGATCATAGACGTAATAGACGAGGGTCGTGCTGCCGTAGGCAGGGCCTCCCTGGGTCATCACCTGGATGATGTCGAACGCCTGGAAGGTTGCGAGGATCGAGGTGATAAACAGGAAGAACGAGATTGGCGAGAGCATGGGGAGGGTGACGGACTTGAAACGCCACCACGCGTTCGCTCCGTCGATTTTGGCGGCGTCGTAGAGATCCTGCGGGATGCCCTGCAAGCCGGCCAGGAAAATGACGGCGGCGAATCCGAGATTCTTCCAGACGTACACGATGATGACGGCAGGCAGTGCCCATTCGGGACGATTCAACCATGGCGGTGACGGAATCCAGAACCAGTCGAGGATCTGCGCCAGGAGACCGAACCGCGGATCGAAGATGTAGGCCCAGACGATGCCGATCGCGGCGCCCGAGAGCAGGGTTGGCGCGAATACGACCGCCCGCGCGAAGGTGCGTCCCCGCAGTTTCTGGTTGAGGAGCAGGGCGACCATCAGCCCGAACGCCATGGTGAGGCCAACGCACGCCACGATGAAGATCACCGTATTGCGCAGCACCTGCTGGAAGACACGGTTCTCGAAAATGTAGCGGTAGTTGTCGAGGCCGACGAACTGGTTCTTCCCGGTGAAGGCCAGGAGGTCAGTCTTTTGCAGGCTGAGCCGGATGTTCTCCCAAAGCGGCCAGTAGGTGAATAGCACCAGGAAGAGCAGGTTGGGCGCCACGAAGAGCAGGAAGAGCACCCACTCTTTTGATGCCATCCGGTCGCGCCACGATCGCTTGACCGTTTCAACGTGCAAACCCTTGTAGGTTGACGTTTCCAGGGTGCCACTCGAACTCGCCATTGAGTGCCCTCAGCCCAGGGTCTGTGTCCATCGATAGCGGCGCATTGAGGCGGTTGGAGGCATGTAGACTGTGCGCGGTAGTCGCGCACGCTCCCTCCGGTGACCGTTTCGACGTAAAGCGTGACGGCCCTATCCACCTGAATGGTTGGCAAAATACTAACACCTCGATTGGAGAATGTTAAATGGCAGCGCCGCCAGATCAGCCCGCGATCAAGGACCGGGCGTGGCTGCTCGCGATCGACACGGCGACGCCTCAGGCAGGTGTCGCACTCACCGATGGCGGACGTGTGGCGACGATGTCCTGGCCGGGGGGACGGCAACAGACGACTTCGGTTCCCGAGGCGGTGAATATCCTGCTCGCGAAGACCGGTATAGCCCTCGATGACCTTGGTGCGATCGCCGTGACGATCGGTCCTGGATCCTTTACAGGTCTCCGGGTGGGACTCAGCCTTGCCAAGGGCCTGGCCCTGGTACCGGAACGTGCGCTCATCGGCGTCCCAACCCTGCAAGCGATGGCCACGCCGTTCCTCGGTTTGGGTCTCGATGTCCTGGTTGCCATCCCGGCCGGGCGGGGTCGCGTGGTCTGGGCTGTTACGACGGACGGGATCCTCGACGACGCGGTCAATACGACATTCGCCGAGTTCATAGAAGCCGCGGTCGGCCGGCGCGCCATCGTTGCCGGCGAGTTCGACGTCGCAGAGACCCGGCAACTGACCGAGCGGGGAGTTCGGCTGGCGCCGTCTGCGACCGTGACCAGTCGCGCCGCTTCTCTGGCGACTATCGGGTTCAGCCGCTGGCAGCGTGGTGAGGTCGACGCCGCCGATGACTTGCAGCCAATCTACCTGCATGGACGGCCCAACCCGAGATAGCTGCCATCATCCCGGCACTGGTCGAGTGGCCGGTCAGGGAGGTGGCCACTCGTACGACCGTCGGGGATAATGGTTTCAGCGGCGATCGTGGATGCTCCTGTCGCCAATTCCCACCATCCTTCATGCGAGTGAGGTTCCCGTTTGACAGACTTGACGACCCTGGCCGATCCCGTTTCGTCGCCTGCCGAATTCCTGTCGGTCGATGCCCTCGAATCCGCCCTGCGCGAAGAGAAGTACATCGCTGATCGCGGACTGGCCACCACCCTCTTCCTCACCCTCAAACTTCAGAAGCCGCTCCTGCTTGAAGGTGAAGCTGGTGTCGGCAAGACCGAGATTGCCAAGGTACTCTCGGCCACACTCGGCGCTCCCCTGATTCGACTCCAGTGCTACGAGGGGCTCGACGCCAGTTCCGCCATCTACGAGTGGGACTATCCACGCCAGATGCTGTATCTGCGGTCACTCGAGGCGACAAGCGGTCTCGATCAGGATGAAGTGCGGCGCAACCTCTTCGGTGAGGAATTCCTGCTCAAGCGGCCACTGCTGCAGGCGATCGACGCCGCTCACACCCAGGCGCCGGTCCTGCTGATCGATGAAGTCGACCGGGCTGACCAGGAACTCGAAGCCTTCCTGCTCGAGTTGCTCTCGGATTTCCAGGTCACCGTGCCGGAACTGGGCACCATCCGTGCCGAGCATCGCCCGATCGTGATCCTGACGTCCAACCGGACGCGGGAGATTCACGACGCCCTGAAGCGCCGTTGCCTGTACTACTGGATCGACTTCCCGGACTACAGGAAGGAGTACCGGATCCTCAGTGTCAAGGTGCCCGAAGCATCGGAAGCCCTTGCCACCCAGATCTGCACCTTCACCCAGGGGTTGCGTGAGGTCGACCTGTTCAAGTCCCCCGGAATGGCGGAGACCCTCGACTGGGCCGGCGCTCTCCTCGCGCTGGGGTCGACCGAACTCACGGATGAAGTTGTGCAGGACACCCTGGGCGTCATCCTCAAGTACCAGGAAGATGTGGACAAGGTGAGCGGCGACATAGCGAAGCGGCTCACATCGCGGGCAGTCAATGCCAGCGGGGCTGGGCGCACCGCATGATGGTCGAGAACGGGCAGGGCTCACTCGACGCTTCGCGGGTGCGCTCACGCCGTGTTTCCGGCAACCTGCTTCGGTTTGGCAGGAGACTCCGATCCGCCGGTATGCCGGTTGGATCCGGCAACGTCCTCGCCCTGGTCGAAGCGGTCAACGCGGTTGGTGTCACCCGGCGTGATGATGTCTATTCAGCGGCAAAGGCAACCCTCGTCAGCCGTCCCGAGCAAATCCCGTTGTTCGACGCCGAGTTCAGGCGCTTCTGGCACGACCTCGTCAACCAGGAAGCACCGATGTTCACGGAAGCGATCCACGGAGACGAGGAAACGATCGGAACGCCGGATTCGTCCAGCAGGAAGAAGGACAGCGAGTCCGGACAGGGTGCGCGCGGTGCTGACCCCGACAAGATGGTCCTCGCCATTGAGGGGACGGACGACGTCCAGGACATCGGCGAGACCGAGGAATACGAGGCGCCGCCTGAGGACGTGCTGATCTTCAGTGCCAGTGAGGCGCTGCGCAAGAAGGACTTCGCCCAGTTCTCGCCAGATGAACTGGCCGAAGCTCGCCGCATGATCGAGAGCATGAACTGGCGTCTCGGCACTCGCCAGACCCGTCGCCTCCAGCGTGCAGTCAACGGCGAGTATATCGACTACCGGGCGACCTTGAGGGCCGCCATGAAGCAGGGTGGTGTGCCACTCGAGCTCCGATGGCGGGAGCGGAAGGAGCGGATGCGGCCACTCGTGCTCATCTGCGATATTTCAGGCTCGATGGATCGATATTCCAGGCTGCTGCTCCGCTTCGTCCATGCCCTCGAACACGGGCTTGACGCCGTGGAGGTGTTCGTGTTCGGGACGCGGCTCACACGCATTACCCGGGAGCTGCGAAAGAAAAATGTCGATCAGGCGATCGCCGATGTAGTTGCGTCGGTCGACGATTGGTCCGGAGGCACCCGGATCGGTGAGTCGATCAAGACGTTCAACTACAAATGGAGCCGCCGCGTGCTGCGCTCCAGCGCGACCGTGGTCGTGATCAGCGATGGATGGGATCGTGGTGATCCCCAGTTGCTTGGTTCCGAGATGGCCCGGCTGCAGCGATCCTGCCGCCGCGTGATCTGGCTTAATCCCTTGCTCGGAGCGCCGGGGTACCAGCCGTTGACGCAAGGCATTCGTGCGTCCTTGCCGTATGTCGACCACTTCCTGCCCATCCACAACCTCAAGAGCCTGGAAGCGCTGGCTCGCCTGCTTGGGGCGGTCGAAGATACGGCGCCCGTGCGTCGACAGGTGTCCGCCCAGGCGGCGCGGATTGCGCCTGCCCCACACAGGCAATGAAAGGATTTGGCCATGAGCGAATGGTTGCCGGAGATCGATCGGTGGCGGGACGAGGGCAAGCGCGTTGCGATCGCCACGGTGGTCAATGCCATCGGATCTGCCCCGAGGCCCGTCGGCGCCCGGATGGCCGTGAGTGACGCGGGTGAACTCGCCGGTTCGGTGAGCGGCGGCTGTGTGGAGTCGGCTGTCGCCGAGGAAGCCGGGGAAGTCCTGAGAACCGGAACGCCGAAACTGGTCCGCTACGGCATCACCGACGAGATGGCCTGGGATGTCGGTCTGGCCTGCGGCGGCACCATCGATGTGTTCGTCGAGCCGGCGGAGTAGGACATGTCCTTCGAGAACACCTCGGATTTCCTGCGACGGGCGCGCGAATTGGCTGAATCCGGGACGGCCGCAGCGGTTGTCACGGTGGTGCGCGGCGAAGATATCGGTGAAAAGCTGCTCGTCACGGAGCATTCCGTCGATGGCTCGCTCGGCGATGGCGGTCTCGACTCCACCGCGACAGCAATCGCTCGCGATCGGTTGCTCGATGGCAAGTCCGGACTGGCGCCACTGGGCGACAACGTCGACGCATTCATTGACGTCCTGCAACCTCGCCCACTCCTCGTGCTGATCGGTGCGGTGCATGTGGCGCAGGTGCTGCTGACCTTCGCCCAACCGCTCGGTTTTCGCACCGTTGTCGCCGATGCCCGGGAAACCCTCGCCAATCGCGATCGCTTCCCGGAGGTCGATCGCCTGCTCGTCGCGTGGCCGGACGACGCGATCGCCCAGTTACCGGTCGATCGCACGTCGGCCATCGTGATCCTCACCCACGACCCGAAATTCGACGAACCTGCCATCACCGCCGCCCTCGCCTCCAACGCGGGCTACATCGGGGCGATCGGATCGCGAAAGACGAGTGCGGAGCGACGCCAGCGGTTGACCGAAGCCGGAGTCAGCCAGGACCAACTGGAGCGCATCCACGCGCCGATTGGGTTGGATATCGGCGGACGTTCGCCGGAAGAGATGGCGATCAGCATTCTTGGCGAGATCATCGCCGAGCGGAACGGCCGGAGCGGTGGTTCGCTTCGATCGGGCACTGGCCGCATTCGCGCCGGTGAGTGATCCAAAGCCCGGTTCCATTTACGCCCTGATCCTTGCCGCTGGCACGTCGAGCCGGCTGGGTCGGTCCAAGCAGCTGCTCGAACTGGATGGCCAGGCGCTCGTTGCTCATGTTGCCGCCCGTGCGCTCCGTTCCACGGTGGACCATGTCGTCGTTGTCGTGGGCGCGGAGTCCGAAGGCGTCAAGGCTGCCCTGACTGGCCTGCCCGTGGACATCGTGGAGAATCCGGATTTCCAGTCCGGGCAGGCATCCTCGCTCGTTTGCGGACTCGGTGCGGTGCGGGCACATGCCGATGCCATAATCGTGCTCCTGGGAGACCAGCCAGGCATCGACCCGGTCGTCATCGATCGGGTGGTGTCTGCCCGCCGCAGGGATAGGGCCGGACTGGCAATGGCCAGGTACGGCGATGAGCGCGGTCATCCGGTCCTGTTCGGGCACGAGTACTTCGATGAACTATCGCTCATACATGGCGACCAGGGCGGCAGGGAGGTCATCAAGCGACACCACCAGGAACTCGTGCTGGTACCGGCCACCTCGGGCACTGTGCCAATGGATGTGGACACGGAGGAGGCGTGGCAACTCCTCCAGCAACGCTGGCGTGAAGGAGCAGTTTCCCGCACCGACGATCCGTAGGGGAAGACCAAGTCGCGAAGCGCCGCGTGGCTTCCCCTACGCCAGTCTGGGTCGCTCCTACGCGAACGCACCCTCGGACTTCAGTGCCGTCAATACCCGTTCCGCTGCGGCGACCGTGAACTCCACGTCGGCATCGGTGTGACGGGTGCTGAGCAGGCCGCCGGAGTGGAATACATGGACGCCTTCCAGCAACATCCCGATTTCGAACGCCATCCCGAGTTTGTCGCCGCCGCTGTTCTTGAGGAACTCGGGTGACACTCCCTCCGGCGTGTGCAGGTCGCCGGCGGTCAGGTTCGTCGCCGGTTGGCCAAGGGCGACGTGGAAGACCGAACTCTCGCCCCATGTGAACACGGGCACATCGAGTGAGGTGCTGACCTGGTTCAGTTCCTTCCGCACGTTCGCCGCCAGGTCGTCGCAATACGCCTGGACGGTGGGATCAGCACACTTGCTGAGTGCGGTCACACCCGCGGCGGCTGCCAGCGGGTTGGCGTTGTAGGTGCCCGCTTGTGGCACGCGGCGTGTCTTGTTCCAGGTCACATCGTCTCGGAACGCCACGATATCCATCACATCGGCCCGGCCGGCAACTGCGCCGCCCGGCATACCGCCGGCAATGATCTTCGCCATCGTCGTCAGGTCTGGCGTGACGCCGAACCGTTGCTGGGCGCCGCCCGGCGCCCAGCGGAAGCCGGTGATGACCTCATCGAAGATCAGGAGGACACCGTGCTTCCGGGTGATTTCACGAATCGACTTGAGGAAGTCGTCCTTGAGTGGGATCGTCGCCCAGGATGCCCCGCTTGGTTCGAGGATCACCGCCGCGACATCCCCCTGCACGAGCCGCTCCTCGAGCATGGCCGGGTCGTTTTGCGGAATCACGGCGACCGTACCCAGCGTCTCGTTCGGGATTCCTGACACGGTGGTTGATTCGAACGGGGGCTTTTCACCCTTGAGCGCGTAATCCTGCCAGCCGTGGAAGTGGCCTTCGAATTTGAGGATCGTATTGCGCTCGGTGAAACCGCGGGCGATGCGCATCGCCAGCAATGTCGATTCCGTTCCCGAAGCGGTGAACCGGACCCGCTCCGCCGACGGTACGAGGTCGATCACCTTTTCCGCCCATTCGATCTCACCCGCGTGCCCGGCGGAGAAATGGGTGCCGCGCGACACCTGGTCCCGCATGGCTTCGGTGATATCGGGGTCGTTGTGACCGAGAATGAGCGAGCCGTGTCCGATCGCGTAGTCGATCAGCCGGTGACCATCCACGTCCCATTTGTAGGCGCCATCGGCGTGCGTGATGTACGGCGGGAACGGCCTGATGTACCGGCCATCGTGTGTAATGCCACCCACGATGGCATTGCGGGCGCGCTGGTGCATGGCAGCCGAGCCGGCGAACTCGGATTGATAGCGCGAGTTGATCGTTTCTGCCGTTGTCGCCGATGCCATGGGTCTGCCACTCCTCGAAGGTGATGGATTGAACCGGATGCCCGAAGTCGAGTCGGCTGAATGCCGTTCCAGTCGGCACTATAGGCGGCGGCGTCCAGATGCGCAAAGCGGAACGCATGCAGCGCCCGGACGCCATTGGGCGGTGCGGTGAAGTATCCTAGATAGGAATTGTTGCCATGTGGACATTCCGGTCCCGCGGCGGTGTGAGAGGGAGGCGCCCGGTTCGATTCGGGTGCGCCAAACAAGGCCAGCGGCATTGAGTGATCCCCGGATCGTGATCGTCGGTTCCAACCACGAATATGCGCCGGTAGCCGTTCGGGAGCGGATCGCCTTTTCGGGCGATGCGCTTACCGAGGGGCTTCGCACCCTTGGCGCCCAGGTGGATGAAGGACTCATCCTCTCCACGTGCAATCGCACCGAGATCTATGCGGTCGGTCACGGCGATCTCGATCCGCGGAACGAGATTTTCAGTTTCCTGACTCGCTTCCACAGCGTGCCATCGCATTTGATCGAGCAATCCTCCTACGTTCACTCCGGCAGTGATGCGGTCAATCATCTGTTCAAGGTTGCCAGCGGGCTCGATTCGCTGGTCCTGGGCGAACCGCAAATCCTCTCTCAAATCCGGGACGCCCTCGCCTCGGCTCGTGACGCCGAGGCAATGGGTCCTGTTCTCCAGCGACTGGCGACCGACGCGTTGCGGGTCGGCAAGCGGGCCAGAACTGAAACGGACATCGCCAGAAACCGGGTGTCCATCGCTCATGCCGCAGTCGACCTGGCGATTCACGAACTCGGGATGCTCGCTGGCCAGGCTGTCGTGCTGCTTGGCGCAGGCAAGATGGCGACTCTCACCGGCAAATTGTTGCGGTCTCACGGCATACACGACCTGACGGTGGTGAACAGGTCGGTACATCGTGCCCGGGAACTCGCGGAGACCATCGACGGTCGCGTGGTTCCCATCAGCGGAATCGAACAGGCAATCGCCCACGCCGATCTCGTGATTGGTGCGGTGATGGTGGATGAGCCCATGATCCGTCCTCATCTGATCCACCCGCGAACCAAGCCGATCCTGATGATCGATATCAGCGTGCCACGGGCAATCGACCGTGATTGCGAGCGGCTGGACGGCGTCCATGTTCGCGATGTCGATGCCCTGGAAGTCGTCGCGGCTGAGGTCCGGCGGCAATACGCTGATGAGGTCATCAAGGTTGAGACGATCGTCGATGGTGCGGTCGCGGAGTTTGAATCCTGGACCAGGAGCCGGGCGGGTGCTCAGGCCATCGAGCGATACCAGACCCGGGTAGGCACCATCCGGGACACCGAACTCGAGCGGACACTCCGGAAGCTCGCTCACCTTTCCGAGCGCGACCAAAACCTCGTGCGCGCCATGGCGCGTGCGATCGCCAGCAAACTCACGCATGATCCGACCATCGCCTTGCGTGAAGCCTCCTCCCCTGAGGAGGTGCAGGCGATCCTGTCGATCCAGGGCGTCGATCGCGCCTGATCTCACTTAGGTCATCCTGTCTGCCGCGCCAACTCGTGTCGATCCCGATCACCGACCAAGGAGACGACTGTGCCACCCACCGTGCGTTCCACACCGATGAGTCACGCCAAGTCGGAGCAGGCATACGCCGCGGCCCGGAAAGTGATTCCCGGTGGTGTGAACAGTCCGGTGCGTGCCTTTCGCTCCGTGGGCGGAACGCCAGTGTTCGTCGACCGCGGCTCCGGCTGTCGCTTCACCGATGTCGATGGCAACGAATACATCGACTACGTCCTGTCCTGGGGGCCGCTGATCCTTGGACATGCGCATCCGGAAGTTGTCGAGGCGACGACGCGGGCGCTCCAGCGCGGCACCAGCTTCGGCGCGCCAACCGAAGCCGAAACAGAACTTGCCCAACTCATTGTCGATGCCGTGCCGGCGGTCGATCTCGTCCGCCTCGTGTCGTCGGGAACGGAAGCGACGATGAGTGCGCTGCGCCTTGCGCGCGCCGCCACTGGCCGCACCCGCATCGTTAAATTTGGAGGGTGCTATCACGGTCACGCCGACATGCTCCTGGTCCAGGCCGGGAGCGGTGTCGCGACTCTCGGGCTGCCTGACAGTCCGGGTGTGCCGGCCGGTGCGACAGCCGACACCCTGGTTGCGCCGTTCAACGACCTGGAGGCGGTCGAATCACTGTTTGCGGAACCCGGCCACGATATCGCCGCCGTGATCGTGGAACCCGTGGCCGGAAACATGGGGCTGGTGCCGCCGGTGCCGGGTTTTCTCGAAGGATTGCGCGCCATCACAAAGAATCACGGGGCACTCCTCATCTTCGATGAGGTGATGACCGGCTTCCGGGTTGCGCCTGGCGGCGCAGCCGAACTGTTCGGTATCGAACCCGACCTGATCACGTTCGGCAAGGTCGTTGGCGGTGGATTTCCTCTGGCCGCCTACGCTGGCAGCCGGGAGGTTATGGAACACGTCGCCCCGGCGGGGACGATGTATCAGGCCGGCACACTGTCCGGCAACCCGGTGGCGACTGCGGCAGGTATCGCCACCCTGAAGATCCTCCAGCGACCTGGTGTGTGGGATGGAATCGCGGAATCCACGTCACGCCTCATGGCCGGTCTCGCCGCCGCCGCCGTCGCCGCTGGGGTCCCAATCCAGGCCAATGCTGTTGGTACGATGGCGGGATTCTTCTTCAATGAAACCCCGGTCTCGAACTACGACGATGCCCGAACCAGCGACACCGATCGCTTCCGGACGTTCTTCCATGCGATGCTGGATCGTGGTGTGTACTTCGCTCCCTCGCAATTCGAGGCGTGTTTCCTTTCCACCGCCCATGACGATGCGGATCTTGAACACACGATCGAGGCAGCGCGTGAGTCCTTCGCCCAGGTAGGCTGAACCGGATCCGGCGTACCGCGAAGGATTCACCCACGGTTCTCGCCGGGGGCTGTCTAGCTTTCGGCGCTCACTGCGTACAGGAACCCGTCCCGGCCACCGAAAAACACGTATCCGCCGACCACGACTGGCGGCGACTCGATGACATCGCCGGCCAGGAAGTACCAAACGGTCTCGCCTGTCTCGACATCCAGGGCCAGGAGCGTGCTGCCGGCGCCGATGATCACGAGTCCATCGACGATCACCGGAGCAGTGAGATCGTCACTCCCCGCGGGATGCAACCACAATTGATCGCCGGTCGCCGCATCGAGACCGTACACGCCGCCATCACTGGCAGCAATCACCACCAGGTCACCCGATACCGCCAGGGACTCGGTGCTGCCATGATTGGCAGTCCAGCGCCTGGTGCCGGTTTCCAGGTCCAGCGCGTTGACTTCACCCGAGGCGGTGGTGACGAAGACCATGTTGTTGGCTAGCGACGGCGTTGCAAAAACCGACCCTGTTACCAGCGTTCGCCAGTTCAGGCGGCCGGTGTCGAGTCTCGCGTTGTAGATGATCCCCTCGTCGGTCCCGAAGACGACGTTGTTGTCCACAACCGCCGCCGAGCCGAACGCGAGACCTTCGGTCGGAATCCTCCAGACCGTCTCGCCCGTCCCCCGGTCCAGGGCATAGAGCCAGCCTTGCTGGCTGGTGACGAGCACGACATTTCCCGTGATCGTGGGGGAGGCCTGACCTCCGTATTGCACTGGCACCTGCCACAGGACGTCACCGGTTGTGGCGTCGAATGCATGGAAATCGAATCCGCCTCCGGCGAAGACAACGCCGTCCGAAATCGCTGGCGTCCCCCGGGTAACGTAGGACGACAATTCGCTCGACCAGATGGTTGCGCCGGTGGACGCGTCAACGGCGAGGATGTGGCCGTTCTTGCTACTGACATACAGCATGCCATTCGCGAGCGACGGCGCGGCATACAGTTCGCCCCCGGAGTCGGCCTGCCATGCCAGCCGGGGTGCACCGGCCGGCGCCGGGCCGGGCATGACCCCGTCGTGGGCCGCGTTTCCCTGGGACATGGCGACCGATCCGCTCACGAGCGTGGCGGACGGGGTCGCAACGCTCGTGGAATGTCCCATATCCATATTGTTTGACGGCGTGGCGATCGAACTGCTGGTGACGCTATCCGGCGGAGCTGCCTGGATCGCCTGGTAGCCAACCAGGCCGAGGAGCAGGACGGCGATCGTCGCGAAGACGCTACCCCACTGTTGGAGCGCCTTCGCATCGATCCGGAGCTGCCAGATACCGACGACCGCGATCGTGACCGCCACGAACCAGATCGGTATGGCCAACGACCGGGCCGGATTCACGACGATCGTCCCCGCAATGGTAACGATTGCGATTGCGATCCAACCGCCGCCGCCTTTTGTCTCACCGAGGCGGAGCCTGCCCGCCTGGCGACGGTCCCGTTCGAGCCGTTTCTGCAGCAGCTCTGTACCGGGCCGGGCATTGCTCGATGGGGTGGAGACAATCTGCCGCAGGTCGGCCGCGCAGGTGACGCAGAACAGCGCATGTTCGTCGTTTTCCCAGCCGCATTCCGGACAGACGCGAACGTACGCGACGAATCCCGCCCATCGACGCCGGTCCTGATCGTCGACTGGATGGTGGATCCTGCCGCCCAATGGATTGACAGGACCATGGTCCGGGTTGCTGATCGATCGATCTGGAATGTTGCCGGTCATGGGCGATCCTCACCTGGAGCGTCCAGTGTACCCCGGCGGGTGGCCAGCGACCGCTAGACCAGTCTTGGCGACCCCGCGAGGATCGTCCACGGCATCGATCCTGTCACCAGCTTGACATCGAGGGCTGTCGCCGCGAAATCGGCGAACTGATGCCGGGACCAGAAATTCCGGTGATCAGGGTCTGACCCCTTTGGCGTCTGATCGAGGTTCTTGCCTCTCGACGCATTGGCCAGGCAGAAGAATGGCTCATGCGGCACGCTGAGGACGACCGCCGTTTTCGCGACTCTGGCCATTTCGCGGAGGGCGCGATCGGGTTCGTGGAGATGCTCGAGCACTTCGAAGCAGTAGACCACATCAAAGGTGCTGTCCGGGAATCCGATATTGTAGATATCGCCAACGGCAAACGAACCACGCGGGTTGCGGAGCGATGCGAGAGCGACCGAATCCGCAAGGACATCGAACCCGGTGATCTGCACCTCCGGCATGGCCGTCTGGAAGATGTCGGCGACGAAGCCTTCACCACAACCTGCGTCCAGGAGCGTTGACGGGTGATAGCCAGACACGATCGCGGTGATGCGCTGATGGAAGCGGTCGATCAGCCTCCGCTGGATCGGGTTTTCACTCGTGTGCTTCCGGAAGTTGCTGGTGTCGACCTGGAGGCTGCCTTCGTACTGATACGTTTCACTGATGCTCATGGTACGTCCATCCCTTCCGCCCGTGTCTCATGGGCGATCCACCATCGCACAATCCCATAGAGGATGGGAATGGCTGCAAACAACGCCAGCCGGTAGATCAATGCGGCGGCGATGACAGGTCCGCCGGGCACGCCAGCCAACCGTGCCACCGCGTACATCAACGCTTCACGAACCACGGCGCCACCTGGTATCGGGCTGAGCATTCCCACCAAAATTGGGATGGTGCTGATACCGAGCACCAATTCGAACGATACATCCACATGGAATGCCTGCAACAGGATTGCCAGGACGACTCCCTGCAGGATCCAGTACGCGGTGGTGACCACGAGCGCCACCGATGCAACCCGCGGGCGTTCGGCAGGAGCGAGCAGGATCCGCCGGCCGGTACTGAAGAGCCGGGCGCGGCGGTCGGCGGTCTTCAGGAACCACCATCCCGCGACAGCTGCTACACCGATCGCGATTGCGCCAACAAGGGCGTAGGCACGGGCGGAACTCGACAACTCACCGCCGATAGCCGCGCCGGACCCATCAGCAATCGAGAGCCAGACCAGCGATCCGAATCCGAGGATGATCACATCCATCCCGATCTCCCAGATCGCGATGGTGCCGGTGGCATGCGGATCGAGACCCAAGGAACGCTTGGTCAATGCCGCTCGCGACGGCACGGCAAGTCCGATCGGGGCTGCGTAGTTGATGACGACCGATGTCAGGAATGCCTCGGACGCACGTGGGAGGTTCGAGCGCCCCTGCGCCATTCTCACCAGCAGGTGCCATCGCAGGCAGAGGAGCGCGAGGCTGAAGAGGTAGATGGGAGCTGCGACAAGCAGGAGTCGCCAATCGGCCTCTCCCAGCGAATCGGTCATCTCCTGGGCCGCGCCCTGGAGCCACAGGACTGCAATCGCCAGCATCACGCTGCCTGCGAAAATCACTGGAGTCGGGATGCGGAGGAGAGGCCCGAACCAGGATCTCAGGCGCTGCCAGCGTGGATCTCCAGATGATGTCGCCTGGCCGGAATTCGTCAACCAGCCTGCTCCGGGGTGGGGGTGGGTGGCGCAAGTTCTGGACGATTGGCGATACCGACTGTCGCGCTCAATGGAAGTCTCCGTGCCTCGGCCGGTTCGTGGGATCGGTGCGCCTGGTATTCGCCGAGCAGACCCAGCCCAAAGAATTGTGCACCGATCACGACCAGCAGGACGGACAGCAGCAATGCTGGCCGGGTGCCAATCGAGTGATCGAGCACAATCTTCTCGAAGGTGAGCCAAAGCCCCAAGAAGACGCCCAGTGCCATTGAAACAAGCCCTGGCAGACCGAACAGGTGCATCGGCCGTTGCCGGTACTGCGTCAGGAAAATGACGGTGAGAAGGTCGAGGAATCCCTTGGTCAGCCGCGACCAACCGTACTTGGAGGTGCCCCACTTGCGGGCGTGGTGCTTGACCGGAAGCTCACCGATACGGAATCCTTCGGCGCTTGCCAGTACCGGGGTGAACCGGTGGAGTTCGCCATACAGGCGGATCGAGGAGGTGACTTCACGGCGGTAGGCCTTGAAGCCGCAGTTGAAATCGTGGAGTTGCACTCCGGTTGTCTTCCGCACGGTCCAGTTGAACACCCGGCTCGGCGCGGTCTTGCCGAGCGGATCCTGTCTCCGCTGCTTCCATCCGGAGACGACATCGTATCCTTGATCCAGCATGTCGAGGAAGCGGGGAATTTCGTCTGGATCGTCCTGCAGGTCGCCGTCCATCGTGATCACGACATCGCCGCGCACCACAGCAAAACCATCGGAAAGTGCCTGAGCCTTGCCAAAATTGCGACGGTGGCGAAGTCCAATGATCCGGCGATCGGCCGCGCTCAATCCGCAGATCAGGTTCCACGTTTGATCGGACGAACCATCGTCCACGAAGACGATCTCGAACGGGAGTCCAATCCGGTGCAGGGAGCGGGTCAGGCGCTCGTAGAGTTCGCCAAGATTCCCTTCTTCGTTCATGACAGGAATCAGGATGGAGAGGGAGGAAATCGAGCCGGGTGCGATGTCTCCGGCGAGTTCAACTCCGGTTTCCGGTATCGTGTTGGCCGTCGTCCTGGGAACGGTTTCAAGCCTGCCTGGTGCGTTCACCTTGCCGATGTCGGTCACCGGTATCACCGCATCCATCCGTGCACTCGTCCCTTCGGTCGTGGTGTTGCCGGTCTTGCAGGCAGTCACGCGAGGTCGGCGGGCGGGCAGTGCGTTCACTGGCGCCTCGTCGCCGGCACGACTATAGCGGTGCGAACCGCGATGACGCAAACCGGCTCACTGGTCGCTCCGTGACTGGATCACGGAAACGGGGGAATGCGCAGGATGCATCGTTGATGGTGTGGATGAAGATCGGTCAGTTGATGATCGGCGCAGCGGTCGGAACAGGATCAACCGGACGAAGATGAGCGACATAGATGAGATGCCCCTCTTCGTCCGTTATATAGATTTCCCGGAGTGTCGCCGCGCTGTCCGGAAGCATGAACGTCTGCATCACTGCCCCGGTGGGGTTGACATAGAGCTGGCAGACCTTCCGCATTTCCCCGTTGGCCGTGACTCCCCACACCATGTGGTCCTGATCAGGATCGAAATCCCACGCGACCAGCATGCCCATTTGCGAGGACGCGCTGAGACCAACCTGCCCACTGCCCTGGCAATCGGTACAGGAGCGCTCGACAGCGTAGGTGTGAACGCTGCTGTCGTTGAGCATTTCCGGGGAGATGGATGCGGCAGTGTTGCTGGCATCCTGGGCATCGAGGTCGTTCTGGAGCCCGTTCGCCCATGCCCCGAGGAAAATCAGGGCCAGGGCCAGGGGAGCTACCAGTGCCGCGGGCAGGTAACGCACCCACCTGGATGGTTGGGATACGCTGGGTGTGGCGACGATGGCGGGGTCCACCGGTGGTTGATCGCACAGGCTGGCAGCGACAACCGGGAGTCCGGCATCTTCGGACTTGATGCGTTCGGCAATGACCTGCCACGACTCCGGATCCGGAAGCTGGTCCATTGGCAAGGAGAGCGGAAGGCTGTCCGCAATCATCGACAGGATGTCAAGTTCGTGCCGGCAACGTTCGCAGGACCGTAGGTGTTGCTCGATCAGAGCCCTGTCGGCCAAGTCGATTCCTCCCAGCGCATAGGCAGGCAGGAGGTCGAGGTAGGCGGCACAGGCGGGCTCGCTGGGTCGGTTTGGTTGGGGGGCGAGCCGGTCACTCACGGCAGTTCCACTTCATGTCGTTCCAGGTATTCCCGGAGCTTATGCATCCCGAGTCGCATACGCGTCTTTACGGTACCGAGTGGTTCGCCGGTCTCCTCGGCGATCTCCCGTTGCGTCAGGCCCCGGAAATAGGCGAGTTCGATCGCCTGACGTTGGGCGTCGGGCAATTGCCCGATCGCACGAACCAATATCTCTCGCAGGTGCGCCAGTTCGGCATGATGTTCCAGCGTGGGGCTGCCGTCGGCGATTTGATCGAGGAGCAGGACCGGGTCTGCCGAGTCAGCCCGCTGCGGGCGTCGCTGCCGCTTCCGTATCGCATCGATCGCGAGATTGTGCGTGATGCTCAGGAGCCAGGTGACAAACGTGCCCCGCTCCGGTGCAAAGGCGCCAGCCTGCCGCCAAACCCTGACGAACACCTCCTGCACGAGTTCTTCGCCCGACTCCCGGTCACCCAGCATGCGCGTGGCGAACGACAGAACGAGCCTGCCATACCGGGAGTACAAGACTTCAAGCGCATCAGCGGATCCAATGGCTACCTGGGCTGCCAGTTCCGCATCGGTCGCCACGGTGTGGTCGGGACTTCGGACTTCCAGCGAACTCACCGCCAAAACGCCCAGCACCTGCGGCCTTGCAGTCGTGGAGCCTGACTGGCCTGATGGTGTTTACGCTCGTTGTTGCCGCATGGATTCATCGAAAGGCCTCGTTGGGCGGAGTGGAGTTGGGACGAGTTCGATCGCCCCTGAAACGCCCAAAGGATACTCCAGAGGTCGCGGTGCTTGAGACATCCCCTGTATCGAAGGGATGTCACTCCTGCGCCACCGGATCACCTGGACTCAGGTTCAAACCAAGACAGGTCCTCGCATCCGCGACAACGCCAAATGATCCCGTCACCACGACAAGCGGGGCACCTCGGCCTGAGGCATCCGCCAGTGCCTCACCCACAGTGCTTTTGGCCGAGACGGGTGCTGTGGCGATTCGTAATGCCGCGGCGAGGTCCGTAGCGGGGATCGAACGCGGATTGCCGGATGTCGTGACGACAATCGAGGTGGCGATGGAGGCGAGAGGCGCGAGCACCTCGGCCGGATCGCGTCCTGCCAGCATCCCGGCGATAACATGGATCGGCCGGTCGCCGAATCGATCACGTACCGTCAGGGTGAGGGCGTCCATCGACGCCGGGGTGTGCGCTCCATCGAGGACGACGACCTGTCCCCGTCCCTGATCCACGACCTCGAATCTCCCTGGCAGCGTCGCGGTTCGCAGGCCTTCCCGGATACCGACCTCCGTTGCAAAAGGCGCTGTTGTCTGGTGACGGCGCACAGCCTCGGTGGCCGCAATGGCGAGTCCAGCATTTTCGAGCTGATGCTTGCCCGGCAACGCCAGTGCGAGCCCGTTGTACGTCCACCACGGCCCGTCGACCTGGAATTCGCGATCGTTGCCTTCCACAGTCCAGTCGCGACCGGCGACCAGCAATGGGGCGTCGAGTGCCCTCGCGCGATGTTCGATGACAGCGAGTCCATCCGGCGGCTGGTTGACCGTCACCACTGGAATACCCTGCTTGATGATTCCGGCCTTGTTCGCAGCGATTTCCGGCATCGTCTTGCCGAGGATTGCGGTGTGCTCGAAATCCAGCCTGGTGATAACCGACACGACTGGTGAGATCACATTGGTGGCATCCAGCGTGCCGCCCATCCCGACCTCCATGACGGCGATGTCGCACTGGCAGCGGGTGAACCACAACAGCGCCATGGTCACCGAGATCTCCCAGGCGGTGAGCCGGCCGGCATCCGGATAGTCGGTTTCGACCGTCTCTACCGCATCGAACACATCACTTGCGATTGAGGCAAAATCCTTGTGGCCGATCATCGCCTCATCGCCGACGAACCTCTCCCGGATGGTGTGGAGATGCGGGGAGGTGAACCGGCCGCTCTTGAGGCCGGAGGCGCGGTAAATGGCATGCAGCATGGCCGTCGTCGACCCCTTGCCCTTGCTGCCGGCGACATGGACAAGCGGGAGCTTCCTGTCCGGGTCGCCTAGTCGCTCGAGGACGAGGCGGGTGCGTACGAGGCCGAGGCGGGCGGCATCGTCACCCGCAAACGGATTGCTGATGAAGCCGCGGTCCCACCCGGACCGGTTCCAGATGGCAGCGTAGGCAGCGTCGTAGGACTCAAAGCGCGGCAAAATGCACTCCTGACACGATCTCCAGGCGGGAGATGACACTGTCCTTGAGGGAGATTGTGTTCCAGCTCCTCGGCTGGGTCGTCAAATCATTGGTATCCAGGTCTCGTTGGCCAGACGGCCAGGCGCGACTCGCCTCAGGCGGATCCAGATGAGTCGGAGCGGTCGAGCGCCGTCGACAGGGCGACCGGACCACCAGGATGGTTGAGCGCTTCGATGAGGGACCCATAACCGCGCATTGACATATCCTCGACTACGGTCGCCAACTGATGACAATGGTCGAGTGACGGGTCGGCCTCCGGAAAGTCCAGGCGGTAGTGCGCTCCCCTGCTCTCACGGCGAAAACTTGCCGACTCCGTAACTTCCCGGGCAAGCAGGTACAGATTTCGAAGCTCGTATTCGGTTTCGTGCACAACCTGTTGTCCGACCGCATCGATGACAGCCGCAGCGCGACCCAACCCGTCGGCGCTCCGGACGACAGCGACATCGGCGCTCATGGCACGCTGGATCCTGGCACGAATGTCGTCCTCACGGGGCGGTGGTGTCGTGTCAATGGGTGAGCTCTGCTCGAACGACTGGTCCGGTGGGTGTCCGGTATCGTCAGCCAGCCTGTCACCGAGTCGAAGCCCGAAAACCAGGCCCTCCAGCAGAGAATTGCTTGCCAGCCGGTTCGCGCCGTGGACACCTGTACAACTCACTTCGCCAATCGCGTGCAGTCCCGGAATACTGGTTTCGCCTCTCGTACCGGCTACGATCCCCCCCACGAAATAGTGGGCGGCAGGGGCTACCGGGATGAGGTCGGTAGCGAGGTCGAGCCCCATCGTGGCCAACCTTGCCATGATCGTCGGAAATCGGTGGCCAACCATCACCGGATCGAGGTGGCGTAAATCCAGGTACACCGGATTCCCGTCGTGACGGGATATCTGCTCCTGAATCGCGCGAGCGACAACGTCACGCGGCGCCAATTCCGCGAGCGGATGGATATCGGCCATGAAACGGTCGCCGTCCACCGAACGCAGCCAGGCACCTTCTCCGCGAATCGCCTCGGTCACCAGGAATGGCACCTGACCCGGAATGGAAAGGACAGTCGGGTGAAACTGGGTGAATTCGAGGTCCGCCACGGTAGCGCCAGCCCGGATCGCCATCGCAGCGCCGTCACCGGTCGCGCCCGGTGGGTTTGACGTGACCCCCCAGAGCTGTCCTGCACCGCCATTCGCCAATACTGTATGACTTGCAGCGATGAGGACCGGCGTGCTGTCCCCATCGATCTGGACGATTGCCCCGCCGCATGAGCCGTCCTGGTTGAGTACGAGGTCGATCGCAGTTGTGTGTTCGAGGACGGTCACCGATGGCCTGGCTCGCAACCGGGCCACCAGAGATCGCTCGATTTCCGCCCCGGTGGCATCTCCGCCCGCATGCAGGACCCGGTTCCGGCTGTGTGCTGCTTCCTTGCCGAGCGCGAGTTCGCTGCCGTCACGGTCGAACTGCGTACCCGCCGCCAACAACCAGTCCACAGCTTCCGGACCACCCTCGACGAGGGTTCGGACAGCAGTCTCGTCGCAGAGTCCGGCTCCGGCGGCGATCGTGTCCGAATAGTGAAGGTCCGGGTCGTCGTCCAGCCCGACCGCGGCGGCGAGTCCCCCCTGGGCGTACCACGTATTGCTTTCGCCAAGCGCACCCTTGGTAACGACCACGACCTTGAGCGAAGGCGGCAGGCGAAGCGTCATCGACAGCCCGGCGATACCCGCTCCAATCACCAGGACCTGCGTATCGCGACGACTCCCCCACCTTGTGGAACGAGTCGAGGCGGATTCTGCGAGTGATGACATGAGTGTCGGCGATCCTCGATTGTGCAACCGCGAAACAGTTCGATCCGATACGGCAATCGACCGATTTCAGGACGATTGGGTCCCGCGCAGGTCGAGGAATCCTCGATCGGTCACCCTCGCTTCCGGAATGACGGAGAGCGACAGGAAGACCAATTGACCGAACGGACTCGGCAAGGAGCAACCGAGCTCCCGCGCGGCATCTTCCACCGCTGCGTACCCTTGCGCAACCTCTTCAACCGGCGCATCCGAGACGAGCCCAGCCACAGGGAGTGGAAGATGGGCCAGTACCTGCTGATCGGCCACGACCGCCAGGCCTCCCTGTGACTCCGCGACCGTCGCGATGGCGGCGAGGATGTCCATGTCGCTTGCGCCAACGGCGACGATGTTGTGCGCATCGTGCGCGATCGTGCTTGCCAGCGCGCCTCGCTTCAATCCGAAGCCTCGAACCAGCCCTACGCCGACTCGGCCCGTCGCCTGATGTCGCTCAACGCTTACAAGTTTCAGCAGGTCTCGATCGACCGAGACATCCGGGAGCGATCCGTTGGCGCTGGCTGGCAACTCCGTCAGCCGGGTAACGATTTGTCCGGGAACGACCTCCACGACGCGTTCTCGGTTTTCGTCGGGCAGCCGCAGGTGCGACAGGCGGAGCGGAGCGATGTGGACCGTTTGGCCCATCGAGGCTGGAATCGGTCGACGTTCAACATCCGCGATCAGGGAGCCGTCGGTGGCGACCAGTTGCCCGTTGTGGATCGTATGACGAATCGCAACCGACTCCAGATCAGAGAGTACGACCAGGTTTGCGCGGTAGCCCGGCGCCACTGCGCCGAGTCCATCGAGGTTCCATTGTCGAGCGGGATTCCAGGTTGCCATGGTGATCGCCCGGACGGGATCCAGACCGCCATCGATGGCTATCCGCAGGATGTCGTCCATATGCCCATGGGTGACGAGATCGTGGCAATCACGATCGTCCGAAGCGAACGTGACCCGAGGCCAGGTCGTGTCGTTGACCAGGGGCAGGAGGTCGCGAAGATTCTTTTCAGAACTGCCTTCGCGCAACATCAGCATCATGCCGGCCCGCAGCTTTTCCCGGCCCTCCTCAAGGTTGACTGACTCGTGGTCGGACGTGAGTCCGGCTCCGGCGTACGACTGCAGTTCAGCACCGGTCAGGCCGGGTGCATGGCCATCCCGAGGCATATTCCGCGCTGCCCAGAGCTTCGCAGCAATGTCGATGTCTCCAGCCAACACACCGGGGTAGTTCATCATTTCCCCGAGGGCGACAGTTTCCGGCCAGCCCAGCATCTGCTCGATGTCCGCCAGGTCGAACGTCGCACCGGGTGATTCCATTGGACTGGCCGGAACGCAGGATGGAACGCTGAACCGGATATCCAGGGGAAGCCCTGACGACGCATCGCGCAGTGCCTGGACGCCCGGCATCCCGGCGACGTTGGCGATTTCATGGGGATCGGTCACGATCATCCCGGTGCCCCGGGGTACGACGACACGCGCGATCTCCGGCGGCCAGAGCAGCGTGCTCTCCAGGTGGAAATGGGGATCGATGAACGATGGTGCAACCACGCATCCGGTAATGTCGATCACCGTGGTGGCTTCCTCGAACGTTCCGAGGGCGGCGACCCGGCCCGCATCGATGGCGACATCGGCAGTGACGAGTTCGCCCGTAAAGACGTTGAGTACCCGTCCCCCCTTCAGCAGCAGGTGCGGCGGGTAGACACCCTGCGCGATCGCGATCCGGCGTCGCCATTGCCATCGCCACATGAAATATCGGGACTCAGCTTCCGTGTAGGTGTTCGATTCAGCCATCGAGTGTCGTACCTGTCATGCTGGTTATCCCAGTTGGGATTCGATCCGGGTCAGGATGTCGGTAAGTCGTGGCAAATTTGCCTGTACGAACGGACCAACATCGGAAGACCTGATAAATGGAAGTTCCCACGTCTCGACCACGGTCACACCCTCTTCGACTTCATCCCAATGCGCGGCCTGGTTGGGTTCAAGGAAGCCACGGGTGATGTTTGGCAGCGAAATACGCGCCAGCCTGGCGCGGGAAGCGCGCCGCCAGTCGCTCTCCTCGTCGGCGTAGAGCCCCGGTGAGCTTGCGGTCAGCGTGATCTCCAGTCCATCGTCGCCGATCCGGACATCGGCTCGGCCGATCTCGTCATCAACCGCGATGGTCCAGCGATGGTCGTCGCTCATCATCCCGTAGGCGTAATAGCCGGCATCGAGGAGTGATTGCCTTGCCGGGGCGAGGGCCTCCCGGTCGATCTGGATTTGCTGGTCTGGCGAGAGTTCGGAACCGGGAAACCCTTCATACCTGGACAATGGTGTCACCCCTGCAATGTGATCGCTCGGCGGTCGTGGTCGATCAGATGACCATTCGTTCGCCAGGTTGATCCGTATCGACTGCAAACTGGCGTGAAGGCGAGAATGGATGGTCGTCTTCCTGACATCCGGTCAGGATATCGGCGAGCAACCGTGCCCCGGAAGGCGCGCCCATAATGCCATGACCGCTGTAGCCCGTGTTGACGAATAGACCGTCGATGTCATCGATGGCTCCGATCAGTGGGCGATGGTCTGGAGTAATGGTGTACTGACCCGCCGTGAGGTAAAGGTCGTTTTCGGTGAAACCAGGCCAAAGATCATGCCAGAAAGGTGCGAGTCTGCCGACCCCTCGCTTCCCGCGAAGGACGAGATCGACGAACCCGGGATCGGTGGGCACCGGCCAGACCGGCGGACCCGGATTTTCCGGTTGGGCCCAGGCCATCAGCGCGCCACCGGCATGGGGTCGCCAGTGCGCGCCTGTATTCGCATCGATCGTTACTGGTCCCGATTGCGGGATCTCGCGCTGTGGACGCACGATCAGGCGGTGACGCCGCACCGGCGAAAGCGGAAGCGGAACCGGGGAGATCACTCCGGAGTAGGGACCCGCAGCGAGAATGACCGTGTTCGTGGCAATCGTCCCGTGTGACGTCTCGATCGCCCGGACCGCATCCCGCTCGACGTGTATCCGACGCACCTCCACCCCGAGATGAACCGGGCATCCGGCCGCGGCTGCCATCAGGTTGACGGCGCGGGCACTGTCGATCCAGCCGTCTCGTTCGCGATAGGTGGCAACGGCGATTTCCGGAGACAACCACGGGTAACGATGCCGGACTTCATCACCTCGCAGCAAGGTGACATCATTGAGGCCATGTGCGTGCTGGAACTGAACGCGCACGGCGAAGTCGTCCTCATCGGAAGGATCGGTCGAAGCGAAGAGATAGCCATGCTGCACGAGCCCGATTGGCGACGCGCCCTGCGGCAGCTGCAGCAACTCGGCGAATCGCTCGTAGAAGCCGAGGCTTTCAGACATCATCGCAATCGAGTCAGGCTCGCTGAATTGGGCCCGGATGCAATGCGCCGACATGGCAGTGGTGCGCATGGCAATGCCATCCGCGGCGTCGACCAACAGGGCGGTGATCCCGCGCCGGGCGAGGAACCAGGCGGTGGCGATCCCAACGATCCCGGCGCCGACGATCACCACGGGGGCGGTGGCCGGCAGGTCGTGACCGGTTTTGAGGTTGGGCTCGATCATGTGCTCAGTCACCATGACGCGGGACAGTGCGTCTGTGCAAAAGCGACAAATACGTGAAACCGTCTGGATCCGCCAGCCCGAAAGTACTGGACAAAAGACCCTGAACGCAACGATCGGGATGGGCTATGGTACCGGCAAGGCATGCCGCGATTTGACATGCCCGCGAGCGTCCGACTATTCTCCGCTGTTATTACCAGATGCGCGCATGCATGCAAAGTCGCCGGTGCTGTCGGCAACGGGCTGATGACCAGCACAGCACATTTCGGAGCACGTACCGGACCGGGTATTGCCCGTTTCGGGGTATCCATTGGCCGCAAGGCGCTCAATCGGGGCAGTACGAACGCAAGGGATGGTCCCTGGCGTTCCGGCTGGAGAAACGGTCGTCGCAGACCGCAAGATGGAGGAATCCTCGGCATGACTGATCCGCGCTTCACGTCACTCGTCGAAAAACTGCAGAGCGGCGCCATTGACCGGCGCACGTTCATGGTCCGGTCGTTCGCGCTCGGGGTTTCCGCCACTGTGGCTGGTTCCGTCCTTGCTGGCCCGGTTGCCGCTCAGGACGCCAGCGGTGAGCTTGGCCCGGAAACGCTCGGCGTGCCAGGCATCGAGCACATCTCCGACACCAGCAAGGGCAACATCAATATCTACTCCTCCTGGCCGATGACGGGCTCCTCGGAACAGATCGGTGGCGACGGCGCGGCGGCCGTCAACTTCGCGCTCGAACTCTGGGGTGGGGCCGCCGGCGGCTACTCGATCACCTACACCGCCATGGATGACGGGATTTCGACCAACAATGGCGCGTGGGATGCCACGGTTGAGGCGAACAACGCGACCCAGGTGGTGAACGATCCTGAGGCGATGGCCTACATCGCGACGTTCAACACCGGCGCCGCGGAAGCATCGATCCCCATCACCAACGAGGGTGGGCTCGCGATGATCTCGCCGGCCAATACCGGCGTTCGCCTGACCAAGGAAAACGAGTTCAATCCGGAAGGCTACCCGGATGTTCTCTACCCAACCGGCATCCGCAACTACATGCGGGTGGTCCCGGCGGATGACCTCCAGGGTGGCGCCTCAGCCAACTGGGTGTACAACACCCTCGGCGCTCAGAGTGTCTACATCCTCCATGACAACCAGGCCTACGGGCAAGGTCTCGCGACCATCTTCCAGGCCGTGTACGAAGGGTTCGGCGGCGAGGTCAAGGGATTCGAGGCCTTTGATGCCGCTTCGGATGACTTCCAGGCACTTTCCAACAAGATCGCCAATGAAGCGCCTGAGTTGATCTACATCAGCGCCATCGTGAACCTGAACGCGAGCAAGCTGGTCCAAGACCTCCGCGACCTGATGAGCCCGGAGGATGTCGTCATCCTTGGCCCGGACGGCCTGGTCAACCAGGACTTCGTCGATGGCGCCGGTGGTGCGGCTGAAGGTATGTACATCACGTTCGGCGGCCTCCCGGGCGCTGCGCTCGAAGGGATCGGCGCCACCTGGCGCGAGCAGTTCTCGCCGCAGATTGGTGGTCGTGAACCGGATGCCTACTCGATCTACTCGTTCGAGTGCGCGGTGGTGGTGCTCCAGGCGATCGACAAGGTTGGCGAAGCCGACCGCGCCAAGATCCTGGACGCCATGTTCCATACCGAAGGCTTCCGCGGCCTGGTGGGTGAGTGGAGCTTCACCGAAACGGGCGACACGACCGCCGACACGATCTCCCTCAACATCGTGACGGACGGCGTCATTACGTTCCAGGAACTCATCGGACTCGCAGAATAGCGACGTCACGGAACCGGGCCAGGCGTTACGCCTGGTCCGGTTCGCGTTCCCGAACCTGGGCGGGGGCCTGGCCGTGTAGCAGTGGGGTCGTTGAACGGCCAACGTCTTCCGGTGGGATGCCATGGATTTTGAGTGGACCCAGTTTTTTCAGTACGTCATTATCGGACTGGCGACGGGATCGCTGGTTGCCCTGATTGCGCTTGGCTATACGTTGGTCTACGGCATCATCGAACTCATCAACTTCGCTCATGGCGAAGTCTTCATGATGGGGGCGTTTTTCGCTGCCACGGTGGTGATGGCATCCGGCGTGGACAGCGAGTCGTCTGGGTGGCTGATCGTCATCGTCCTGCTCGGTACTCTGCTCGCCTCGATCGCATTCTCCGGACTGCTCAACGCCGGCATCGACAAGCTGTGCTACAGAAAGCTGCGGAACGCGCCGAAACTGGCGCCGCTGATTGCAGCGATCGGCGTGAGCTTCATCCTGCAAAACATTGCCATTTACTGGAGAGGATCGAATACCTTCGCAGCGCCTGAGCTCATTCCACGCGAGGTGCGCACCTACAATGTCCTCAAGGAATGGCCGATCCTGAATGACTGGTTCGCGGATTCGACGCTCCGGCTCCGCCTGATCGACCTGTTCGTGATTGGCGTCACCATTCCGCTCCTCGTATTCCTTTCCTGGTTCGTGTATCGCACCCGGATCGGTACCGCCATGCGCGCCACCTCGCAGGATCGGGAAGCGGCAGCGCTCATGGGCATCGATATCAACCGCACCATCGGGGTGGCTTTCCTGCTTGGCGGCGGTCTCGCCGGCGCCGCGGGCATGATCGTGCTGTTCTACAACAATGCCGGACGGTTCAGCCTCGGCTTCCGCTACGGTCTGTTCGCATTCACGGCGGCAGTGCTCGGTGGAATCGGGAACCTCGCGGGAGCCGTGGTCGGGGGATTCCTGATCGGCTTGATCTGGTCCTTCAGCGACGGATTCATGGGAACGTTCTTCAGCGGGTGGGGGAGCCAATGGACGAACTCGGTCATCTTCAGCATCCTCATCCTCGTCCTGGTGTTTCGGCCGTCCGGGTTGCTTGGGCAGTCCGTGCCTGACAAGGTTTGACGATCGGCAGGTAGGTGGAAAGTGGCATCGACGTACTCCACTCGCGCCGAACAGTGGTTCGCCGGGCGGCGGCAGGAAAACCGGAAACGCCTCATCATCGTCCTGCTCTGCGCGGGTTTGGCGGCGCTCTATCCGTTCATCGACAAGTGGCTCGGGCTCGATCTCCTCGGTGAGTGGATCCCGATTCTTGTCTACGTCATCCTGGCAATGGGGCTGAACATCGTCGTTGGCTACGCCGGTCTGCTCGATCTTGGCTACGTCGCCTTCTTCGTCATCGGCGCGTATGGCAATGCATTCCTGACGTCACCCAACAGCTGGTTCGTCCAGAACGGGTGGGTGCCGGAATTCATGCAGGCGTTCTGGCCAGCGATGGCAGTCTCCTGGGTGCTGGCTGCCGTTTTTGGGGTGATCCTGGGCGCTCCCACCTTGCGCCTTCGGGGCGACTATCTCGCAATCGTGACGCTCGGGTTCGGCGAAATCGTGCCCGACTTCTTCACGAACGCCGAAACCATCACCAACGGCCCGCAAGGAATTGGGCAGATTGCCAAACCTCCGACCATTCCGTTGCCAGGCGGCAGGGAAATGAGCTTCGCAACGACCGATCAGGCGAACTGGTTCTGGCTCATCCTCGTTGTCGGCCTCGTCTCATTGTTCATGATCACGCGTCTCTACGATTCCCGGCTCGGGCGATCGTGGCAGGCGATCCGCGAAGACGAAATCGCGGCATCCTCGATGGGTATCAACACGGTCTCGACCAAGCTTTGGGCATTCGCGCTTGGCGCATCGTTCTCGGGGTTTGCCGGTTCGCTGTATGCCGGCTACGTACGGGTGGTCTACCCAGACCAATTCCAGTTTTCGGTCTCCATCATCATCCTGGCGATGGTCATCCTCGGGGGCATCGGCAATGTCTACGGGGTCATCGGTGGTGCGCTCATCATCGGCGCATTCGACCGTATCCTGACGACGGAACTGACCGAACCGCTGAACAACCTTGGCGAAAAAATCACATGGCCGCCACTGGCATGGTTCGGCGACTGGCTGGCCACGCATAACCTGACGACTGACCGCCTGATGATTTTCGGGCTCGCGCTCGTCATCCTGATGCTCGTACGCCCCGGCGGACTCTTCCCATCGGCCCGTCGTGCCGCCGAAATGGAGGGCGACGACGATGGGGATGACAACGAAGACCTGTACGATGTTCGCGAAGGCGATCACCGGTTTGCTGGAGGGAACGTCTAGCCATGGAGACAGCATCCCAGGCATCTCCGGCGATTCTCGAAACGCGCGGAGTGACCAAACGATTCGGTGGACTGGTCGCGGTTGAGGGGGTCGATCTCCGGATAGAGACCGGCAGCATCACGAGCGTGATCGGACCCAACGGCGCCGGCAAGACCACGTTCTTCAACATGATCGCCGGCATTTACGAACCGACCGAAGGCACGATCTCGTTCAAGGGCCAAACGATTTTCGGGGGCAGCGGATTCGGTGGAAAGGCGCTGCGTCCGGACCAGGTGACCCGGCTCGGTATCGCTCGTACCTTCCAGAATATCCGCCTGTTTTCCAACATGACCGTGATCGAGAATGTGCTGATCGGCATGCATACCCGCCTGACGACCGGTACGGTTGGCGCGATCCTGCGCACCCGGACGGTCAACAGGGAAGAGCGCGAGGCGGCAGAGAACGCCTACGGCCTGCTTGACTATGTCGGACTCAGCCGCCACGCGCAGGTCACGGCGAAGAACCTCTCCTATGGCGATCAGCGGCGTCTGGAGGTGGCGCGCGCGCTCGCGAGCGGGCCGAGCCTCCTGCTCCTCGATGAGCCGACTGCCGGTATGAATCCTCGTGAAACCGCCGGCATGACCACATTCATCAACAAGATGCGACGGGATCTCAATCTCACGATCCTGCTGATCGAGCACGACATGAAGGTCGTGATGGGCATTTCCGATCACGTGGCGGTGCTCGATCACGGCAACAAGATAGCGGATGGCACAGGGGCCGAGGTACGCGGCAATGCCCTGGTGGTAGAGGCGTATCTGGGCAAGGGAGCCGCCGAACTCCAGCGCCAGTTCGATACGCCAATTGCCGGGAACCAGCAAGCGAACGCACCGGGAGTACCACAGTAATGGCTGCTACCACCGTGTTTCCGTCGCCTGCCGGCGTTCCCACCCAATCGCCGATGCTGGAACTCAAGGACGTCAACACCTACTACGGGCACATACACGCGCTCAAGGGCATCAGCGTCCAGGTTAGCGAAGGCGAGATCGTGACCTTGATCGGTTCGAATGGCGCCGGCAAGAGCACAACCCTCAAGACGATTTCCGGACTGTTGTCACCGAGGACCGGCGAGGTGCTGTTGCGGGGAAACCGCATCAGCGGAGTACCCGCGCATCAGGTCGCCAAACTGGGCGTGGCGCAATCACCCGAGGGGCGGCGCGTTTTCCCCCGGATGTCGGTGATGGAGAACCTGCAGATGGGCGCGTTCGTCCTCGGCAGGATCGACCCGAACGATCTCACCCGCGTCTTCGACCTCTTTCCTCGCCTTAAGGAGCGCATCAACCAGAAGGCGGGCACCATGTCCGGTGGCGAACAGCAGATGCTGGCCATCGGGCGGGCCCTCATGGCCAAGCCACAGCTCCTCTTGCTGGACGAGCCGTCGATGGGCCTGGCCCCGATTCTCGTCGAGCAGATCTTTTCGATCATCCAGGACATCAACAAACAAGGAACGACCGTCTTGCTGGTGGAGCAGAACGCGCTCATGGCCCTGGGGATCGCGCACCGTGGTTACGTGCTGCAAACCGGAACGATCCTCCTCTCTGACGATGCGCAGTCGCTGTTGCACAACGAGATGGTTCGCAAGGCATACCTCGGCGAGGTATAGGGACGATGCGTCGTCCAGGATAGGCGGGATGTGGTTTGTCAGCGTCCATTCCTGCCGCCAACCGACACAATGGGGTGTTGCGTGTTCGCTCAGGTCTGTTGATCGGGCAGTGATTGGCGCTAACCGCGATGCGGCGTCTGCAAGTGGTCTGGATCGAAACCCGGTACCTGGCGCGAACGGAGTCCGGGACTCACCACGTCCCAAAGGGTCACGGCGAGCACTGGCAAATAGACGACTCCAACCATGATCGATGAATACCAGTAACGATCCCAGTTGTCCCAATCCCAGACAAACCAGAGCCAAATCGAACAGGCATGGCCGGCCATCGACGTCACCGACCATGTCAGTGTGCGCCGCCACGGTTCGGCCGGGATGATCATGGCTGCGAGGGGGACAAGCCATATGACGTACCATCCGCGCTGGTTGGTTGATGCAACCAGCATGAAGGCAAATGTCGCTTCGAAACACGCGCGCGGGAAATCAGCAGGCTTCGTCCAGACACGCCATACCCAGAAGGCTATCGCGGCAATCGTGATGGCGTAGGCCACATTCTGGGCGGTTTCCACGGTTGGTTGGGCGATTTCCAACCGGTTGACTGTTGCCAGGATCCACCAGGCCAGCGAAGCACTGATACGCGCACCCTGGGCACGGGCGCTGTCGACAATAGCCCCGAGGTCGTAGAACGGAAAGAGGCTGAATGCCACGACGAGCAGTCCGCCTCCGAACGCCCAAAGCGCTCCTTCTATTCGCTGCGCCCGGGAATTGCGGCGCCACAGGGCAACGATGGCGATCGGAAACAGGATGATCGAGACGTATTTGATGAGAAACGCCGCTACCAGTAACGGGATCACCAGGTTGTCGTAACGACGGCTCCACGCCCAAAGTGCCGCGATAGTCGGCAACATCAACGTCACATCGTTGTGGGCGTTGCCAATTCCGTCCCAAAGAACGAGAGGGTTCAGGAGCCAGAACAGCGCCGCGACCAGTGCCCAATCGTTCCCGACATGATCCAGCGCGTCGTAAATCAACCAGCCGGTGAGTGCGATCGCGATGACGCTGAGGATTTTGAACCCGATCACGGCCAGGCCGATGTTGTCGCCCGAGAGTGCGGTCACCGGTGCTGCGAGTTGGTTCCAGAGCGGTCCGTACGGCGAGGTATCGTCCGCCCACTCCCGGGAGGCGAAGTGCATGTATGGATCGACGTCCCACCAGGTCATGGGCAGCGCCGCGCTCGGGTTCGCTCCATATTCCGTCAGCAGCCGGGATCGGACGGCATAGATGTAGACGTCGATCGCATTCGTCGGATACATCAGGACGAACGCCACATAGACGATGCAGATGACCGGGAACAACACGCGCCGCACCTGGTGAAACGGTATGCCGCGGAGGGCAGGCAGGATCGCCCAGAGTGACCACAGCCAAAGCGATATTCCACCGATGAAGAGCGCGAAGGCGATCCAGCTGTAACTCACGATCTTGCCCTGGTCGAGCAGGGCGTTGCGGTGCGGCCAGAACGGGTATTGCAGAGACCAGCACCAGGCGACCGCGACCAGCACGGCCGCCGGGAGCAGGAGGTGAGACAGACCGGACCGTGTTCCGGATGCTGTGGAGGTGGTAGTCATCCCGGTTGTGCTCCACGAAACTGGGAAATCGCCGTCGTTTGTGGCGTTTATCGTCTCACCACTGACGGTCTCCTCCAATTGTGCAGACTGGATTCGGCTCCATGCATGCCGAAAGCCGTCTTGTGCATCGTGCACATGAGTTTGTTGATCGCATCGCTGTCGGCAATACTAGCGAAGTTGAAAAGTCATTGGCAGAGTGCGAACCAGCGCCCAATACGCACAGTCGCATCCATGCACCTGTTCGAGGAGTATCCGACACTATGAGTCCGACCGCCGCCGTCGATCCCGTTTCGCTACCAGCGCGGATCGAGCGACTGAACGACCTTGCGTACAATCTTTGGTGGACCTGGAGCAGGCCTGCCCGGTTCCTGTTCGAGCAACTGCATCCTGTTCTCTGGAACGTGGTCGAACAGAATCCGGTCCTCTTCCTGCACCGGATCGATCCAGGGCGGTTGGAAGCAGCTGCGCGCAATCAGGACTTCCTCGGCCAGTACGACACGGCTGTTGAGGCATTCGATGAAATGCTGAACACGCCGCCGGAACGGACCTGGCTGGGCAAGCATTGCCCTGAACTCGTCGACAAGACCGTTGCCTACTTCTCCGCGGAGTTTGGTCTGCATCGGGCCCTGCCCATTTACTCGGGCGGTCTTGGCGTGCTGGCCGGTGACCATACCAAGGAAGCCAGTGACATGGGCATCCCCCTGGTTGGGGTCAGCCTGCTCTACCGTCAGGGATACTTGCGACAACGCATCGATCACGACGGCTGGCAGCACGACGTGCCGGCGAAGCTCGACCCTCGGGCGGAACCGACCACCCAGGTCCTGAACCAGGACGGGACGCCGCTGCTGGTCGAGGTGGATCTATCAGACGGGAGCGGTCCGCTCCGCCTCGCGGTCTGGCAGGTGCAGGTTGGCCGCGTCCCGATCTACCTGCTCGACTCCGATGTCGATGGGAACCCCGAGTGGACCCGCGAGCTCTCGTCCCGTCTCTACGGTGGCGATACCGAGCACCGGCTACGGCAGGAGATCGTGCTGGGGATCGGTGGGGTCCGGCTTCTTCGCGCACTCGGGATCGAACCAGCCTACTGGCACGCGAATGAGGGCCACGCCGCCCTGCATCTGCTCGAACGAGCCCGTGAATACGTCCTGCGAGGCAGCACATTCGACGAAGCGATCGAGTTGGTGCGCGACAACACCATATTCACGACGCACACCCCCGTGCCGGCCGGGCACGACATCTTCTCCCCAGCCATGATGGACCGGTATTTCGCTCACTACTGGCCCGAACTTGGCCTCAGCCGTGAGGAATTCTTCGAACTGGGCGCCCATGGCGAACGGTCCGGCTTCAACTTCACTGCGCTCGCCCTACGGATGGCCAAGCATGTCAATGGCGTAAGCGAAAAGCACGGTGAAGTATCCCGGGAGATGTGGTACGACCTTTGGCCGGGAATCACCCCGGACGAAGCGCCGATTCGCAGTATCACCAACGGTGTGCACCTCAGGACCTGGATCTCGCCCAACATGCGCCACCTGTTCAACCGGTACCTGCCTCGCAACTGGTCCGAACGACAGGATGATCCGCAGGTATGGGAGACCGTCCACAACATTCCGGACGGAGAACTCTGGCAGACGCACCTCGTCGCCAAGCAGGCCCTCATCGACGAAATGGACGAACGGGCACGTCGCAGGTACGCCGAGGGCCAGTTCGATGCGTGGCAGATGCTGTCGTCAGGGCCATTCCTGAACGCCGGAGTCCTCACACTCGGGTTTGCGCGTCGGTTCGCCACCTACAAACGGGCAACATTGTTGTTCCGCGATATCGACCGGCTGGCGACGATCCTGAACAATCCCGACAACCCGGTCCAGATCGTGTTCGCTGGCAAGGCGCATCCGGCGGACGAGGGGGGCAAGCGGTTGATCCAGGAAATCTACCTTCGCGCCCGTGATCCGCGACTCGGTGGCCGAATCGCCTTTGTCGAGGATTACGAGATGGGTCTGGCAAGCCTCCTCGTGGCGGGAGTGGATGTCTGGATCAACAATCCGCGGTACCCGCTGGAAGCCAGTGGCACCAGTGGCATGAAGGCTGCGGTGAACGGGGTTCCCAACTGCAGTATCCTCGACGGTTGGTGGATCGAGGGGCACGAGGCGGACAACAGCAACGGCTGGGGTATCGCATCCTCAACGCGTGGTGGCGATGCGCAGGACGAGGAAGAAGCCAACGCCATCTACGAGGTTATCGAAAAGCAGATCGTCCCGATGTACTACAACCGTTCGAGTGACGGATTGCCGCACGAGTGGTTGACCCTTCAAAAGGAATCGATCAGGACAGTTGCGCCGAAGTTCGGCGCCCGCCGGATGCTGGTTGACTACGTGAAGTATCTCTACGCTCCCGCCGCCGGCGTCGCGGAGTCTGAATTGCTGGCTACCGCGCCGCGTCGTTAGCCGGCGCCGCTCCGTTCACCTGAATGATGTCATCGCCGGTCGGGGAGCGATTCCGTGACCGGCGATGGTGTTTCCATACGGTGTGTGCGTCGTCTCCCGGCACTGATGGATGTCATGTCGATGCCAGCGATGGGTGCAGATACAGGAGTCGTTCCCACAAGCGGCGGGAGCGATTCGTCATGGATTGTCGGGACGGATCGCAGCCGGGCGCCACGATGGTTGCCGGTGGGTCGAGGCAGCGGCGTGTGCCGGAACCGAACGTTGGAGCCACGCCTGCCGGATCCAGCGCCATCCTTCACCGAAGGTCACCCCAACCAGGATGCTGTTGACGAGCAGCACAGGGAGGTAGTAGCGGTAGAAATCGACCCCGAGGCCGACGGTGACCGCCGCTACCTCGGCCGCCATTACCAGCGCGGTCAACGCGTGGGGACTCCAGAGTCCACGGTTGATCACGATTCGGGTCAGGAGGATTGCACCGATGGCGATCGCGATGAAATCGAGCCCGACTGGATTCGCGATGCTGATGCCCATTCGTTCCAGGAGTGACTCCTGGATGTGCTTGGTGGTCGAGTAGGCGCCGTCGAGCTGTTCTCCGTACCGCATGAACGCGTCTTTCGGATTGTCGACCCTGGCCCACGGCCAGATTCGTGCCTGGCTGGCCATCTCCTGTCGGCGAAAATCCAGCAATGCGAGCGAGCGGGATATCGGGTTGGGCCACAGGAACGGGTACATCGCCACGAAGACGAATCCCGCAACTGCGGGCTGGAGCATCAGGAGATATCCATAGCGGCCTCTGGACCAGCGTACCGCCGAGCGTCCCTGGCGCTTCACCATGTACGCGAGCCAGACCAGCCCATAGCCTGCCACCACGAATGACAGGGCCAGGGGCGCGAGCTTGGTCGCGCCGCCGATGCCGAGCGCGATACCGAGCAGCATGGCCCAGCCAACCGCCCGTGTTTTGCCGTACCTGAATGCTGCCACAAACGTGACGCCGAGTGACAGTGCAAGGAGTTCATCGGAGAGTGCCTGCGTGCTGAGGGTGATGTGGAGTGGGTGGTAGGCGAGGAACAGCGCCGCGAGGAAACCGCCCACACGGTTGACAAGCATGCTTGCGGCCAGGAACACCATCACGACCACAAGAGCGCCCACGACTGCGTTCGTCCGGCGTCCAGCCATCAGGATGTCATGTTCGGGAACCGCCCCCGCCATTTCGTTCCACTCGGCGCTGAAATGGAAGTCCCAGACGCCGTTTGAATCGAGCGGTTGGCCCTGCAACCAGAGTCCGAGGCCCATCAGGTAGCTTCCGCCTGGCGGTTGGCCGCGGGTGATGTAGTAGTCCTGCCAGTACTTGCTATAGGGATCGGTGAACTCCCTGATGTAGTAGGCACGATTGATCCACCGGGTCTCGTCTGGATGCAACTCCGTTGTTTCGATGTGCGAGAGATTGATTGCGAGTGCGATCGCGAACAGGATCACGGCCATGGCCATGGTGAGTCCCCGAGCACGCCAGGCAGATGACGACGAGTGCGCGGCCTGGCGGCCCAGAATCATTCTGGGACTGGATGAGACGGAGGCGTGTGATCTGGAGTGGATCCTACCCATGGGCAGTCGCCTCCACGGCGTTCTTCGCGGTTCGCCGGCGGGATGCGGCAGGAACGGATCTGGTTGGCGGCACAGTGGTGCCTGTTCGCCGCGTTCGGGATAACGCCGCGACAAGCAGCGGGACACCGAGACACGACCAGACGAAGACCACCAAGGCAATCAGCGACGATGTTCGATCGCGCCCAGCGATGCCCAGGATGCCAGACAAGATGGCCATACCTGCCAGGAGGAGTCCGTACCACCCGAGCGAGCGCGGCGTTGGACGGAGGGTGAGCCGTCGACGCGAGACAACGCCAGCCACCACGTAGCCAAGAATGGCAGCCTGAAGCGTGACAGCCGCCGCGATCCTGGCCAGGTTCCCGATCGAAAGCTGGCGATCGGTGAGTGCTTCGGGGTTCGGCGGACTGTATTCGGCGTAATTGAGAACGCGGCGAATGCCATACATGAGGGCGAAGTCGAAGTTGCCCTTCAGCAACTCCGGCCGCATTTCGTTGACGAGAATCTCCTGGTAGCCGTCCGATGTCAGCTGGCGAATCGGGAAGGCATGTTCCCCTTCCGAGACGACGACCGAGTGGTTCTCCAGGTCGCTGGGGTCGTAGGTCAGGAGGATCACGATCCCGTCGTCGGCTCCAGGCAGGCTTTCGACCTGCCACGCGGTCCTGATCTGGTCGGCGAACGCCTGGGATGCCTGCTCGTCGTCTGTCGATATGCGGGTATAGACAACCATCTCGATCCCGAGACCGCTGGCGCGTGCAAGATCGGATTCGAAACTCTGGTCCTGATCGTCCGTGAGCAAATTCGCGTTGTCGTAGAGCCGTTGGTCCTGATCGAACCGTGGCGCCAGGTCATCGGCGGCGGCGGTGTTTGTGTCCTGGGAGCGAGCGTAAACCATCGTCGACGTCAATGGCCCGAGCAGTGCAACCAGGATGGCAGCCCACATGCCGAGAGCTCGTATGGAAATGGAGAGCAACACGTCACGCATGTGAGGTGGTTCCAGTGTGATGACGGACATCATCGAAACCCGGCAGATGGTTGGCCAGCAATCACGCGGGCACCAGCGCATTGTACTTGGTGGTCCTCAATGGACCGGAACTCCGTGCCGTTGCCTGACAGCATTCGCCAGTGATGCTGATGCTGACCAGAACGCACCAACGCCCACGCCTGCGCAGACACTGAGAACCACCAGCAATGGCAGGAAATAGCGGTAGAAGTCGACTCCCATGCCCACGATGACGACTCCCGTCGAGGCGGCCATGAGGTAGGCGACGAGGGCATGCGGGCTCCAGAGTCCACGCCGGACGACGATCGCCACCAGGACGATCACTCCTGCCGCCATGAAAATGACATCCAGCGGTTGCGGGTGGAAATCGAGAGAAACGGTGTGCGCGAACCATTCCTGCACGCGAATCGACGAGGAGTAATCGGTATTGAACCGCCGGCCGATCCGCTGAAACGCCTCGAGAGGGCTGTCGACACTGGCGATCGGCCAAGCAGACGCCTGGCCATCCATCTCACTTCGCCTGAATGAGTAAATCGCCTGGGTCCGTCCTATCGGATCGGGCCAGAGATACGGGTTCGCCAGAACGAACACGGCAAACCCGATGGCTGGTTGTGCCACCAGCAACCAACCGAATCGTCCCGCCTCCCAGCGAAGCGCCTGCCAGCCGCGTCGGCGCAACGCGACAACGAGCCAGAGTGCGCCATACGCAGCCAGCGGCAGGGTCAACACCACCGGTGACAGTTTTGCTGCCCCGCCGAGACCGAGAAGTGCTGCCAGGGCAATCCCGTTTCCGAGTGTCGGTCTTCGCGAAAACTTCCACGCCTGCAGGAATGACAGCGAGAGCAGGAGGGCCAGGAGTTCGTCGGAGAGCGCTTGCGAGCTGAGCCGGAGATGCAGGGGTTCGAGACTCAGGAACAAGCCAGCGGCCACACCGCCGACGCGGTTCGTCAGGCGTGAGGCGATGGCATAGACGCAGACCACCACGAGCGCGCCCAGGACAGCGTTGGTCCGCCGCCCGGCGTTGAGATCGGCGAGGTCGGGCATCGCGCCGGCGTAGGTGTTCCAGGCGTCATCGTAATTGAAGTCCCAGACGCGATTCGTGGTCAGGTCGCGTCCCTGGAGCAGGAGCCCGATCCCCATGACGTAGTTGCCGAGCGGAGGCTGGCCGCGGGTGGTGTAATAGTCGTACCAGGTTTCCCCGAACGGATCGGTCAGGCTCTCCAGAAAGTACGCGCGATTGATCCATCGCGCCTCGTCGCGGTGATAATCCACCGTGTCCATGTTCCCGAGGTTCTGGTAGAGGGAAAACAGGAACAACACGAGCGGAATGAGCCAGCCGAGGCGTACGTGGATCCTGGGACGACTGCCATGCCACGGCTGGCTCACCAGCAGGATGCCTGAACGCTCGACTCGCTGGCGCCGGGAACGTGGGTCATGGCCCAGGACGACGACCGGTCTCACATTGGGAGCAGTCCGTCGTCGTCGCCGAGTTTTCCGTGATTCGGAGGCGGGATTGGGGCGTTGCAGAACGATCATCGGGCAATCGGCCGGAACCGGCCAGGCGGGCGTGGGGTGGCCTCGATCCGTCGACCCAGGACGTTGTTCAGGGCAGCACCATCGCGCCAGACCGCCAGACCGATGACCAGTGCCACGAGCACGAGCGAGCAGGTAATGCCGAGACCGCTCCGAAAGGCCACCGACAGGGCGAACATGCCCAGGGAGATCGCACCGGCGACGATGAGCGAGATCGCCCAGTACCGCGTTCGGGCTGTGGCGATGGCGAGCGTTCCGGCAGCCAGCACCACAGCCACCGACACCACCTGGAACGTGTTTCGTCGTTCCTGCCAGCTTTCTGCGAGTGGTATACCTGCCGGTGGGGTGAACTGCGCCTGATACATCATCTCCCGTAGGGCGTACACGATCGCGCGAGCCGGGTGCCCATCGGCAAGCTGTGGCGTCACGATGGTTTCCCGGATGGTGTCGAGGTCGCCGACGGAGAAGCCATCGACGGGTAGCGCATGATTGCCAGCGGAAATCGCCACCACGACATCGCTGGGATCGGTTGGTGAGACGGATGCATAGATGAGCAGTCCGTCATCCTTCCCAGGACCAGACTCGACCCCGTTGGTCTGGCGCAATTCGTTCGCCCTGGCAGTCGCCTGATCCTGGGTGTAGCCGGTGCGCTCGGTGACGATCTGAATGGGAATGCCGTACTGGTTGAGGCGATTGGCGTCGCCAACCGCTGAACTGTACTGACCCTCATCCAGGATTCCGGCTCGGTCCGCCACGACTTGCCAACCGGAGTCGACTGGCTGGGCTGATGTAGGGTGTGGCAGGCCCAGCGCGAATGCGATCCCGATTGACGCAAGCACCAACAGCAATACGCTCTTGTGGATGGAGGCGAGTCTCGTCAAGAGCGGCCGCAGGCGACGAGATTGGGGATCGGGTCGCACGCAGCGCCACATCCTGTCTGATAGGCGGAAGCTCGGGTGCCGGCGGGAGATATTCGCACCGTGCAGGTGCATGTATACCAAACCGGCGGTTCGTCCGGATTGACGATGGAGAACAGGAACGCTGGTACCATCTGCCGATTGGGTGGCAACGTCCGTCTGGGAGCGAAAACATGCCGAATATGCGAAAAATCACGCGGCTCCTGGTAGCGAATCGAGGGGAAATCGCGCTCAGGATCATGCGGACCTGTCGCGAGATGGGCATCACGCCGATCGCTATCTATGGGGATCACGAGGAAACTGCGCCACATGTCCGGTATGCCGTCGATGCGGTCCGGCTGCATTCCGGCGCCAACGTTCCCTATCTCGATATCGAGGCGGTCCTGCAGGCAGCCGTCCGGATGAGGGTTGACGCCGTCCATCCCGGCTATGGATTTCTCTCCGAGAACGGCGATTTCGCCGACGCGGTCACTGCCTCCGGAATCACATTCGTGGGTCCGACGTCCAACGCCATCCGGACAATGGGCGACAAGATCGCGGCCAGGAGTCTCGCTGGCCGCGCGGGTGTGCCGTTCGTGCCGGGTACGGCCGAGCCAGTTACGGACGTGCACGCGGCAAGGGACGCCGCCGCTGCAATCGGATACCCGATTGCAGTGAAAGCAGCCGGCGGCGGGGGAGGTCGCGGATTTCGCGTTGCTCGCGCAGAGGATGAACTGCCGTCTGCGTTCGAGGGTGCCAGTGGCGAGGCTGAACGTTACTTCCGCAACCCCGAAGTCTATCTGGAGCGGTATTTGGAGCGTCCAAGACACATCGAAGTGCAACTGATGGCGGATACACACGGTAACGTGGTTGCGCTCGGGGAACGAGAGTGCTCGATCCAGCGCCGGCACCAGAAGCTGGTCGAGGAGTCACCCTCCGCAGCCATCGGTGACGAACTACGGCAACGGCTGTTTGGCGCCGCCGTCGCCCTCGCGCGGGAGGTGGACTATGTCGGCGCCGGCACGGTGGAGTTCCTTGTCGATGAGCAGGGTGAGTTCTATTTTCTCGAGATGAACACTCGAATCCAGGTCGAACACACCGTGACAGAAATGGTGACGGGGATCGATTTGGTACGCGAGCAGCTCAGGGTGGCGGAAGGGAAACCTCTGTCGTTCGACCAGTCGTCGATCGGGTCTCGCGGGTGGGCCATCGAGTGCCGCATCAATGCCGAAGACCCGGGCCGGGACTTCGCACCCGCACCCGGACGGGTGACCACTTACCGGGAACCGGCGGGGTTTGGCGTGCGGGTTGATGGCGCCCTCAGTGCTGGTGACGAGATCCTGCCAGCTTACGATTCCATGATCGCCAAGTTGGTGACGTGGGGTCGCGATCGACCGGAGGCGATCGGCCGGATGGCTCGAGCGCTGGACGATTTCGCGCTTACCGGCGTTCCGACCACGATTCCATTTCACCAACGCGTGATCGCCAGCCAGGCATTCCGCGATGGCGATACAACGACCTCATTCCTGGCAGAGCATCCCGAGACGATACCGCCGGCTGTCGACCCGGTTGCCCCGGATGCCGGTGAGGAAGGCGAAGCGCATCATCCTCTCTCGCTCCTGATCGAGGTGGATGGACGGCGCTTCGAGACGACCGTCCGAGGCCTGGTGGCGTCACCCACTCGCGGTGAAACGGCGAACCGACGTGCACGTCGTCGGGCTTCCACGTCAGCCTCGGCTGTCGCGAGCCAGGACGACCTCGTGAGCCCAATCCACGGCACGGTGATTCGTGTTGGGGCTTCGTCAGGCGATGTCGTGCAGCAGGGACAGATGATAGCGGTTGTGGAGGCCATGAAAATGGAGAACGAACTACCTGCCCACAAGGGTGGGTTGCTGGAATCCGTGGCGATCGCTGTCGGGAGTTCTGTCTCGATCGGCCAGCGAATCGCCACCATCACCGATGAAGCTGGCGACTAGCGGATGACCTCGATTCGAGGGGGACAGCTCCGCGACCGCGATCGCGGAATTGGGGTAGTATCTCGATGGTGATCGGCCAACAGGCCGCCAACCCTGCAACCCCGCGTTCGTACGCACACACTTTCCTGCCAGGTTCCCCAAATCCCGGATGCCTACATGATGGTCACGCTCCCACAATCCGTCTCCGAGCCCTCCCAGGGACACATCACGGTGCTGCTGGACGAAGCCGTCGCTTCGCTGGCACCAGTGACGGGTGGCACCTATGTGGACGGTACCTTTGGCGGCGGCGGGCATACAGGCCAGCTCCTGGCGTGGTCACCACCGGTTGGCAAGGTCATCGCCATCGATGCCGACCTCGACGCCGAACAGCGCGCGGTGGACGCCTTCAAGGCGGATGACAGGAATGGCCGGTTCGTGTTCGTGCACGACAATTTCCGCAACATCGCGAGCATCCTCGATCGCCTGGAAATAGCCACCATCGACGGGGCTCTCTTCGACCTGGGAGTTTCATCGTTCCAGTTCGACGAGGGTGAGAGGGGATTCTCATTCCGTGCCGACGCGCCGCTCGACATGCGATTCGACCGGTCCAACGGAACCTCCGCAGCCGACCTCGTCAACACGCTCGCCGAGCAGGAACTCGCCGCCACGATTTGGAAGTACGGTGAAGAACGGAAGTCGCGGAGGATCGCTTCTGCGATCGTCTCAGCCCGGGCATCGTCGCCGATCGAATCGACCCGCCAGCTCGCCGCAATTGTCGAAACAGCGGTTGGAGGTCGAAAGGGCGGCACGATCCACCCCGCGACCCGGACATTTCAGGCGTTGCGAATCGCTGTGAATGATGAACTCGGTGCGCTCGAACAAGCCCTGGATACGACCGTGAACCGCCTTTCCCCAGGTGGCAGGATCGTGGTGGTCTCGTTTCACTCGCTGGAAGACCGCATCGTCAAACGATGGATCGACGCCGAATCGCGGACATGCGTGTGTCCTCCCGCTCAACCGATGTGTACGTGCGAGACTGTTCCCAGAATGAAACGCATTGGACGTGCCATTCGTCCAGACAGTACCGAACAGCGACGCAATCCTCGAAGCCGAAGTGCGATCATGCGCGTTGCTGAACGGTTGGAACCTGATGGCTCGTCCAACTGGCGAGGAACCACTGAATGACGCGCTATCGACTGAAGGACATCCTCGCCGGTACCGGCGGGGAGTTGCGAGGCACTGCCCCATCAACGTTGATGTTTCCATCGCTGGTCAGGGACGCTCGGCAAGTGCATGCTGGTGATCTCTACATCGGCATTCGTGGTGAACGGTTCGATGGCAACGACTTCACCGCCGACGCGGTGCAGAACGGCGCGGCCGCGGCGATCGTGTCGCGCACGTGGGCCGATGCGGCCGGCGATCCCGGCATACCCCTGATCGTGGTCGATGACACCATCGCCGCGCTCCAGCGGTGGGCGAAATGGCGTCGTGACCGGCTTGACGTAACGGTCGTTGGCGTGACCGGTAGCATCGGCAAGACAAGCGCGAAGGAATCGATCGCCGCAGTCCTGGGCCAGACACACCGCGTCTACAAAAGCCCCGGGAGCTACAACAACGAGATCGGCCTGCCGTTGTCGCTGCTGGAAGCCGAAGACGATGTCGAAGCGATGGTGCTCGAAATGGGCGGAGCCTACGCGTTCGGCGAACTGACATTGCTGGCGGGCATCGCCGAACCCCGCATTGGCGTGGTCACCAACGTCTACCCCGTCCATCTCGAACGGATGGGATCGATCGAAGCGATCGCCGAAACCAAAACCGAGCTGGTGGAGTCCTTGCCGCCAGACGGGATAGCCGTGTTGAACGGTGATGACCATCGTGTGCGGGCGATGGCGTTACGAACGTCTGCCCGTGTGGTGTTCTACGGTCTCGGTCCGGACAACCATGTCCGTGCCGAGCAGGTCTCGACAGATGGACTCAAAGGCACCAGCTTCTGGCTGACCGTCGCCGGTGAGCGGTTCTTCGTGAAAGTCCCGTTCGTCGGTGCGCACGGCGTCCAGGTTGCGCTGGTCGCGCTTGCTGTGGGGCATGCCTGTGGCATGCATATTTCCGAGATGCTGACCGGCTTGCAGGATCCGGCGACCCAGGTCCGGTTACTGGTCGCGCCCGGGCCGTCAGGTTCGGACCTGATCGATGACACCTACAACGCGTCGACGCCGTCAGTGTTGTCTGCCCTCAGCCTGCTGGAAGAAATCCCGGCGCAGCGGCGCATTGCCGTGTTGGGAGACATGCGGGAACTCGGATCGATTTCCGATGACGAGCATCGAGTGGTGGGACGTCGTGCGGCGGATGTCGTTGACATGCTGGTGACCTACGGCTCGATGGCGACGCTGATCGCCGACGAGGCGCGCGCGATGCGGCCAGTCGCCGATGAGTTCGATGTACGGTCGTATACCGACGGCCAGAAGGATGAAATCGTCTCCCTGCTGCGTACGTCGCTTCGTGAAGGTGACGTTGTGCTCTTCAAGGGTTCCCGCGGTCTTGCCATGGAAACCATGGTTCGCGACCTGCGCTCGGATGTGGAACAGCCCAAGTCTGCCAGGGCGGGGCACGGCGGGGCAGGCGAACCATGACACCCGATATCGCGGTGAGCCGGATGGCGATCGTCGAGGTGATGCCGACCGATCCGAACGAGAACATGGCGGTATCGCTGGCGCTGGCGGCGCTGGCCTTTTCGATCACGCTGATCATCGGTCGTCCGATGATCACCTGGCTGCGCACCCACGGCTATGGAAAAAAGGTGCGTATCGAACTCAATCAGCAATTAGGGAAAACCGGCACGCCCACGATGGGTGGGTTGATCTTCACGTTTTCCGCCGTCATCATCACCCTGATTTTCAATACTGCGGGCCGACTCTCGATGCTTCTCCCGGTTGGGGTATTGGTGGCGGCAGCCGTTCTCGGCGCGATCGACGATCGGATGAATCTGGTTGGTGGCCAGAAAACCGGGATGACCGCCAGGTTCAAATTCATATGGTTGGTGATGGTCGGTGTGATTGCCGGCCTGATCCTGTGGCTCCCGGATCCGTACGGCCTTGGGCTCCATCATGTCTACGTCCCGTTCATTGGCCGGATCGACATGGGGTTCCTCTATCTTCCGATCGCGGCGTTCGCCGTGGTGGCGATGGCAAATGCCGTGAACTTCACCGATGGCATGGATACCCTGGCTGCCATCACCTCCGCCATTGCGTTCTGCGCCTACGGTATCATCGCCTACCGCCAGGGTCAGCTCGGGGTTGTGACGTTCTGCTTCATCATGGTGGGCGCCCTGGCGGGATTCCTCTGGTTCAACGCCCAGCCGGCCCAGGTCTTCATGGGGGACACCGGCTCGCTGGCCATCGGCGCTTCGCTGGCCACGGCGGCGTTCATGACCGGGCAATGGCTATTGCTGCCGATCGTCGGCGCGGTGTTCGTGGCGGAAACGCTCTCGGTGATGATCCAGGTGAGTTACTACAAGCGGTCTGGAGGCAAGCGGATTTTCAAGATGGCGCCACTCCATCACCACTTCGAATTGATCGGTTGGTCCGACACACAGATTACGATGCGTTTCGCGCTGGCCGGTATGATGGCGGGCCTTCTCGGCGTTGCTCTGGCCTTGCTCTAGATGGGCGCGCGTGTGTATGCCGGAAAGCGCGTGACCGTGATGGGTCTCGGTGTGCTCGGCGGCGGGGTCGGCACCGCACGTTGGTTCGCCAATCAGGGGGCCATCGTTACGGTTACGGACATGCGGGATGAAGCGGCCCTGTCCGGTTCGATCGCCCAACTCGGCGACCTGCCGATCACCTACCACCTTGGTGGACATCGGCTCGAGGATTTCACGTCTGCCGGCGCGGACATTGTGATGCGGAATCCTGGCGTACCGATGGACTCGCCATATCTGGCGGCGGCGAGCGAGTCGGGTGTCCGGATCGAGATGGAGATGTCCGTCTTCTTCCGGGCTTGCCCATCGCCGATCATCGGAGTGACCGGCACCAAGGGGAAGACCACGGTCTCGGCACTTATTGGCAGGATCCTCACCGGCTGGAAACCCCAATCGCTGCTGGCCGGCAACATGGGAGTGCCGGCACTGCTGGAACTGGATCGATTGACGCCCACTACGCCAGTGGCAATCGAACTCTCCAGTTTCCAGATCGAGTCGCTCAATGACCACCATCTGGCCCCGCACGTGGCAGTGTTTACCAACATCTCTCCGGATCACCTCGATCGATATCGCGATTTCGAGCACTATGCCGACACCAAACGAGACATGGCAAAGTGGATGCATACCGATGACGTGGCGGTCATCAATGCGGACGATCCGAACACGGCTGGGATCGCCGGCATCACCAGCGCACGGATCATTCGATTCGGGGTGGGGGCGAACCGTGGGCCTGGTGCGTGGCTGGCGGGAGACCGGCTGATTGTCGATACTGGCGATCTGGTGGTGTCGGCTGATCGACCCTCGCATCTCTCGCTGGCGGGTGACCACGGCGCCCGGAATGCGCTGGCAGCGATGGCGGCCTCCATCGCCTACGGTGCACCGCCCGAAGCGGTTCTGGATGGTCTATCCACCTTCGCCGGGGTGGACAACCGGCTGGAGACCGTGGCCACCATCGATGGCGTGACCTGGGTCAACGACACGTCAGCGACCGCTCCCGTCGCGGCGGTGGCGGGGGTGAATGTCCTCGCGCCGAGAGCGCGGACGCTTCACATCATCGCCGGCGGTGCGGACAAGCGAATCGATCTTGCTCCGTTTGCCGATGCGCTGGCCGGGGCCGGGGCGGTCGTCCATTTGCTCGACGGAACAGCGACTCCCGGATTGCGAACCATGATCGAAGCCCGGTCGATCCCGAGCACCGGGCCACACGAAACGATGGAAGCGGCGGTCGCATCGGCCCAGGCCGCGGCCAAAGACGGCGATATCGTCGCACTGTGTCCTGCTTGCGCCAGCTTCGGTTTGTTTCGAAACGAGTTCGACCGCGGAGCCCGGTTTCGCGCCGCGGTCCTGTCACTAAATGAAAAGTGAGGCCGGTTTCCCGTGACGCAAACCAGTTGCCCTGATTGTGGATTGACGCTCCCCGCGGCACCGGCACCCATTCACTTCGTCGGAATCGGAGGCGTCAGCATGAGTGGGCTCGCTCGCGTCCTGCGCGAGCGTGGTCATGTCGTGACCGGTTCCGACGCATCCGATTCCGAGACCGTCCAGCGATTACGGGCCGAAGGAATCACCGTTGTCCAGGGCCACGACGATCCTGCCCTGGCGTCGCGGGCGTCCGTCCTCGTCAGCACGCCGAGGGCGGCGGACAGGGCTGCGGTTGAGCTCGATGCCGCGCGGGCAAACGGGGCGCTCCTGGTCAGGCGAGGCCAGCTCCTTGGGATGATTGCCAATACGCGGAGGCTGATAGCGGTCGGTGGAACCCACGGTAAGTCAACCACGACAGGTATGATTGCGCTCTCCCTCATCGCGATGGGTGAAGAACCCGGCTACGCAGTTGGCGCGAGTCTTCCAGGCATCGAACACAACACTGCGGCAGGAACTGGCCAGATCATGGTGGTTGAAGCCGACGAATTCGACCGTGCCTTTCATTGGCTGCGGCCCAGTTGCACCGTGATCACGACAGTGAGTTTCGATCATCCCGACATCTATGCCGACCAGGCTGACTATGACGACGCATTTGTCCAGTTTGCACGATTGACACGGCCCGGTGGAACCGTGGTGATGGCGGCCGATGATGCCGGTTGCCAGCGTGTGAAGACCGTGCTCGAAGCGATCCCCGACCGGGAGTTCCGGATCGTGACATTCGGCGAGAGTCCTGATGCAGATTGGGTCCTCTCCCGGGCGCCGCTCGGTTGGCGCATTGCGGGACCCCATGGCGAGAGTGCGGAGGTAGCCCTGGGCGTACCCGGGAGGCACAACGCCAGGAATGCGATCGCCGCGATCGCTGCCCTTGTCTCTGAAGGTCACGAACTGGACGAGGCGGTTGCCGGGGTCGCGCCGTTCACTGGCGTGGGCCGTCGCTTCGAGCACAAGGGCGTCGTGGCTGGCATCGACATCGTTGACGACTACGCCCATCATCCGGAGGAGATCGCGGCGGTCCTGACGGCGGCGAGGGAACGCTATCCCGATCGCCGGATCATCGCGGTCCATCAGCCACACACGTACAGCCGGACGAAGTCGCTACTGGCCGAGTTCGCCGCATCGCTCGACCTGGCTGATTCCGTGGTCCTCCTCGATATCTACCCGTCCGGAGAATCCGATACTCTTGGCATCAGCTCCGGTGATGTGCTCGAGCGGATCACGGTGTCAACCACGAGTGCAACCGGTCCGGAAGACGCCGCGAGCAAAACCGCGGCGATCGCCCGTGAGGGAGATGTCATTCTGACCCTCGGTGCTGGCGACATCACCAGGACTGGCACCGTCCTCATGTCGCTGCTCGCCAACGAACGCGCACCAGTGGTTCCCCCAACGAATGGAACCAGGTCACGATCCGCAAAACCGGCGCCGGTGGCTGTGCCGGGCGCGTCGCACCTCAAGGCGCAACGTGACGCCCCGATGTCACTCGCTACCACGATGCGTATCGGAGGGCCTGCCGATTTCCTCATCCGTACGCCGGCGCCTGATGATCTCGCGGCCGTGGCGAGATGGGCGCGCGACGAAGGCATGCCATTGACGGTTATTGGTGGGGGCAGCAACCTTCTTGTCGGTGACGACGGCATCCGCGGTGTCGTGGCATTGGCACGCACCCCTGGTGAACGTGCGGAAAGCCTGATCGCATCCGAGGACCGTGGCGACCACATCCGGCTCACGGTGGGGGCGCAGGCACCGCTCTCGTGGGTTGGCAGGCGTTGCGCGGAGAACGGCTGGTCCGGGATGGACTGGGGGGTTGGCTTGCCGGGGCAGATCGGCGGGGCGACCGTCAACAATGCCGGGGCGCATGGCACCGAACTGAAGGATCACCTGGTCGAAATCGAGATCCTGCTTGATGACGGTACCGTCGTCCGTCGACCAGTATCGTGGCTTCAGTCAACCTATCGCATGACCAGGATCAAGGGCGCCGCGAGGCCCCGGCCGTGGATCGTCCTCCGTTCGGTGTTCGACCTGCCGAAGGGCAACGCCGCCGATCTGGTCGCACTGGCGGACGATCACGCAGCTTTCAGGAAGCGAACGCAGCCAACCGGGGCGTGCTCCGGTTCGACCTTCGCGAACCCTCCAGGCGATTTCGCGGGGCGATTGCTGGAAGCATCCGGCATGAAGGGCTACCAGATTGGCGCCATGCAGTTTTCGCCCAAGCACGCGAACTGGGTGGTCAATACGGGTGGTGGCAGGGCGGTGGATGCCTGGGAGTTGATCCAGCACGCCCGGCTGCAGGTTCTCGACCAGTTTGGCATCGACCTGAAACCGGAAATCGAACGCGTCGGCGAACCCTGGTAGGGCCATCGGTCACACGCATTGGAGGGAACACGCGAGCATGGCGCATGGTGACGCGAGTCCACGGAAAGTCCGGATCGGTGTGGTGTTTGGGGGGCGTTCGGCGGAGCATGATGTTTCGCTGCGTTCCGCCATCACCATCATGTCGGCTCTGGACCCGGACAGGTTCGAAGCCGTGCCGATCGGCATTACGCGGAGCGGTCAATGGCTGAGCGGCGGCGACCCGATGCAGGCATTGACCGCGGCTTCCCCAATGTTCCACCTCGGAGAGGGTGAGGAGGCGTCAACGGTCTCTCTCGACGGCGACCAAACGATGTCGCTGGTGGCCAGTGCCGGCTCGCAGGCGTCCGAGTCCGTGCCAGGCGGCTTTGCCGAAGGTATTGACGTCGTCATTCCGGTGCTCCACGGGCCGATGGGTGAGGACGGAACCATTCAGGGCATGCTGGAACTTGCCGGAGTGCCGTATGTTGGCTCGGGGGTGCTTGGGTCATCGGTGGCGATGGACAAGGCAATGACCAAGACCATCCTCGACCAGGTGGGTATCCCGCAGTTGCCCTGGTTACTCGTGACCCGGACCGCCTGGCGAAGCGACCCGGCAGGTGAATCGGCCAGGATCGCGGACGCCCTTGGTTTCCCCTGCTTCGTCAAGCCCGCAAACCTCGGATCCAGCGTTGGTATCTCGAAGGTGAAGTCACCGGAAGATCTGGCGGCAGCGATGGACCTCGCTGCGCATCACGATCGCCGGATTGTGGTTGAAAAGGGCATCAACGCACGAGAGATCGAACTCGCCGTTCTCGGCAATGAATCCCCCATCGCCTCCGTGGCTGGAGAGGTGGTGCCTCACGGCGAGTTTTACGACTACGAAGCCAAATACATCGACGACACGGCCGAACTCCTGATCCCGGCCAGTCTTGACGACAGTGTCCTCCAACGACTTCAGGCGATCGCCGTCGATACCTTTGTCGCGCTCGATCTCGCAGGGATGGCCAGGGTCGATTTCTTCGTCGAACGCGAGACTGGCCGGATATTTCTCAACGAGGTCAACACGATTCCCGGATTCACGTCGATCAGCATGTACCCGATGCTGTGGGCTGCAAGCGGATTGCCACTGGCGGATCTCGTGGAGCGTCTCGTCCAGCTCGCGATCGAACGGCACGATCCTCCACGCTGAGAAATCCGCGTTCGTACGCGGTGTTTCCCTCGTCCCAGTCGCGTGTTGTCGTGTACGTCAAGACCGTATGGACACCGTGCTATACTCGCGAGAGCGATGGCAGGGTGAGTTGTGGGGCACGGTCCTGGCCACAACCAGGCCGCGTGGATACCCGTTTCGCTGCAGGATCACTTGGCACGACAGGGCAAGGATGGGAGCCTGGATCGGACGGGTTCCCTCCGTGCAGGCCAGTTCGACACGCGTTGTGACATGGATGGTGATGGGACGATGCATTCCCGAGGACAAAACCCAGGACGGGGGCAACAGCCAGTTCGCGTTCACGGTGCGCAACCGGCACCCACCCCGGATGCCGCCAGTGGCACATCCGCCCCGTCGCCGGATGCGGCTGCTTCTCGCTGGAGTTCGTTTGATGCCTACCCACAGGCGTTCGCGCGGATCAAGGTGATCGGCGTTGGTGGCGCTGGTGGCAACGCCATCAATCGCATGGTGCGATCGGGAGTCGATGGCATCGAATTCGTCGCGGTGAACACCGACGCCCAGGCGTTGATGACCAGTGAGGCGACGATCGCGGTCCGGATCGGCGACAAGCTGACCAAGGGCCTGGGAGCCGGCGGCCGCCCGGAAGTCGGCGAGCGCGCGGCCGAGGAAAGTGCCGAAAGCCTGGCGGAGGTGATGAAGGACTGCGACATGATCTTCATTGCCGCCGGCATGGGCGGTGGCACCGGTACGGGTGCGTCGCCGACCATCGCCCGGCTCGCGAAGCAGGCCGGGGCGCTGACGGTCGCGGTCGTGACCAAGCCGTTCGAGTTCGAAGGCGGCCGCCGCCGCAAGGCTGCGGAAGAAGGGATTGCGCTGCTCCGGGAAACGGTCGATGCCCTGATCACCATCCCGAACGAGCGGTTGCTGCACATGGTGGACCCCAAAACCACCGTGACCGAAGCGTTCCAGATTGCCGATGACGTCCTCCGGCAGGGTATTGCCGGCATCTCGGACCTGATCACCAAGCCCGGTATCATCAACCTCGATTTTGCCGACGTGAAGACGATCATGCAGGATGCGGGTTCAGCGTTAATGGCGATCGGCTACGGTGAAGGCACTGACCGGTGCGTGAATGCAGCCCGGGAAGCGATCGAGAGCCCGTTGCTTGAGATGAACATCCAGGGCGCCAAGGGCGTTTTGTACAACATCTCTGGTGGATCGAATCTCACCCTGTTCGAAACCAGCGAAGCAGCCGGCGTGATCCGCGCTGCCGCCGATGAAGATGCCGAGATCATCTATGGGACATCGATCGACGAATCGCTCGGCGATGCGGTGATGATCACGCTCATCGCGACCGGGTTCGACGAACGTATCCCGGCCGATCCGTACTCGATGGCGACATTCAGCCGCGACCAGGGGAGAGACGCGAACCGCTCGCAAGGCCAGCGCTCCAGTGCCCCTCCTCGCCAGGCACCGGAGCCACCCGTGTACCCGGACGACGAATGGGAAACGGAATCCTCGATCGTACGATTCCTGCGAGACCGATAGCGCGCGTCAGGACTCTGTAGCCGGTGAGTGACACTCCGTGAGATGCCCCTTCTGCCGAACCGAAGATTCACGGGTCGTCGATTCACGGGAGCAACCGGGTGGGGCGGTCATCCGACGGCGACGGGAGTGCATCGGCTGCCATCGCCGGTTCACGACCTACGAGCGGTTCGAAACCGCCCCACTGATTGTCGTGAAGAAAGATGGGCGTCGAGAGGAATTCAGTCACGAGAAGCTGGTCAGCAAGCTGCGCGTTGCGCTGACCAAGCGACCGGTCAGTGAAGACCAGATCGACGAAGTGGTCTCCGAAGTAGAAGCGGAGTTGCTTCGGTATGGGTTGCGGGAAATCCCGTCTGACCGCATTGGCGAGGCGATCCTGAGCCAGTTGAAGGATCTCGACCAGGTCGCCTACATCCGCTTCGCGTCCGTCTACCGCGAGTTCAGGGACATCGACGACCTCCGGAAAGAGGTTGACGACTTGAGGATTGGGGAGCAATCCTGACAGCATCGACCCTGTTCTGTTGGCTTCGAGGCGACGCCGCCCGATCGTGGACAGCCGGACTGACTGACCTAAGAGGGTGTCTGGTAACGCTCCCTCAGTCGCTGACACCGCGAATCCCGTACGGGCGGACCCCGGAGCGCAGCGGAGGGTCGTCCGCCCCACGCCGACCAGGGCGGACGACCACCTCGCCTGGCGGCTCGGCGGGTCCGCCCGTACGGAGGCGTCAGCGGCGATCCGCACGTCCCAGGCCTTCTCAGACACCCTCTCATACCGAATCCGGGTG
>CAZSUN010000002.1:22527-35001 GCA_964610045.1 uncultured Sphaerobacteraceae bacterium | reverse complement strand
GGCGATCCGCACGTCCCAGGCCTTCTCAGACACCCTCTCATACCGAATCCGGGTGAACGGTTGGAGTTGGACTTCGTCGGGCGGACCCGGAGCCTGTCCCGAGTGCAGCGAGGGATCTGCCGCCGCTCCCGGCGACCACCCACCTGACCACCCGGATTGGGTATGGCACCGCGAAAATGCCCAGTTCTCCATTGAACGTCACGATCCGGGTATGGAAATGGCCCGGTCCTCACATGAGGACCGGGCCATTCGCCTGACGATGATGAACGCTACACGGACACGCCGGAGAGTGTCGTCACATTCTGGCTGAGCCGGTTAAGAAGATCCTGCTTGCGCATAGCGCCGACGATCTTGTCGACCGCCTGGCCATCCTTGTACAGGATCATGGTCGGGATATTGAAGACCTTGAGATCGCCAGCCACCCTCTGGTTTTCATCGACGTTGAGCTTGACGATCTTGATGTTCTGTTCCTGCTCGGACGCGATTTCCTCGAGGATGGGTCCAACCATGCGGCACGGTCCACACCAGGGCGCCCAGAAGTCGACCAGAACCGGCTTGTCGGAATCGATCACTTCGGACTGGTACATTGCATCGGTTATTTCAAGAGGCTTGGCCATGAACTCCTCCGTGGCACTTACGACCAGATAGTCACTTCCTAAAGTATAGCATGGATGTTAACGCGTCGTGCGTCGCTCCAGGCTACCGTTCGTACTGTCAGCATAGCACGCCACCAGGTAATGGCGAACGGTGATTCTGGACGGGATCGTGGGCTGTTCGTCTCCTTTCGTCGATGCGCCGAATGGTGGGCTGCACACGACCCTGTACGTCGTGAAAGCCGGTTGGACCGAGGATCGCGCGCCCGTCCTGTTCGATCCTGGCAAGACGTATTGATAGTGGGCTGACCGGTCTATCCGGCTGGTTCGCAGCCGCTGCTCAGGAAGATCGTCAGTTCGACCTCGCCTACCGGCGTCGTGCCTGGCCGGGCGATCGATTCACTCGCAAGTTGCGGTTCGGATCCGTCGGCAGGTTCAGCCAGCAACTCCGGGAACTCCTCGTTGATCAGTTCACCGATGGCGTCGGAGAGCTGGACACCCGATCCGAGATCGTTCGATCTCGACGTAATCAGCACGAACCCGATGCGGCAGTTTTCACCATCGATATATGGTTGCAAGACCCCGTTCAACTGTGCGACCGCGTCATCGATGGCGCTTTGATCGCCTGCCAGTACGCCATTCAGGTCGACCTGGAAGATCACCGAATCCGGTTCCGGGTCGAGCGAACTCAGTTGGACTTGCTCCTGCAACGCATCGGAGGTGGCCTGCGCGTTCGCCACCGACTCATCGGCGGCAGCGGCGGTCGCCTCGGCATCCTCAACAGCGCTGACGGCGGCATCGGACGTCGCCTGCGCATCGTCAGCAGCACTGACGATCGCTTCGTTGGTTGCTTCGAGGTCGGTCAACGCGGTTTCGCTGGTTGCCAATTGATCCTGGGCAGCGGCGGATGTGGCCTGTGCGTCCGCACCGGATGCGGCGTTTTCGGTCGCAATTGCCTGGACTTCAGCCTGTTGAGTGGCCATCTCGTCCATAGCTTGCGCAGCCTCGGTGGCCTGGGCGACATTCGTCGCCAGGTCGCGGTTCAATGCGTCGAGATCGTCCTCGGAGGACGCCTGTTGCGTTGCCAACGCCGCAATCGTGGCATCCGCGCTGACGGCAGCCTCCGTTGCCTGGGCATCGGCGGTGGCGCGATCATCTTCATCCATCGCATTGCGGGTCGCCTCGGCGACGGCGGTCTCGGTGGCACTGGCGAACTGCCGCTCGCGGGCAGCCTCCGTCTGCTGGGCCGCGATTTCGGAGTCCGACAGTTGACCCTCCAGCGCGGCGATGGTCTGTTCGCTCTCCGCTGCCTGGAAGGCGAGGTCAGATTCCGCGGTTGCCAGGAAATCCGGGCTGGCGGTGGGAGTCGGAGTTGGCGGCTCCTGTCCAACCGTGTTCGCAACAGCGAACAACATGGCAAGGCCAAGCAGGAGATCGGCGAACAACCAGCCGCCGAGCACGAACATGTCTCGTTGGGTGCGCCGTTTACGCTTGTAGGGCTGCATCGATCAATACCTGGCGGCGATCTGGAGCCGCAATCCTGAAACGTTCATTGTCACGAGCGAGTCCAGTTCGGACGGGATGCCGGCGCGGCGTCCACCCCTTCGCCAACAGACCGTCCCATTTCGGACCTGATGGCGTTCGCAAACGCCTGTTGGAGGGCTTCAACCCCTGGCGCCTGTTGGGCGACACGGTTGAGCGTGTTCGTCACGTTGTCGAGTCGCTGGATCAGGTGTTGGAGATCCTGGTTGACTTCCCGTTGGCGTTGGGACGTATTCAGGCCGACCGATCCAAGTTCCTTGGCCACCTGGGAGACATCGCGGGCGATCTCCGTCTGCTGGGCCAGGACTGTTGAGAGCGCGGCGGCGTGCTGACCAGTCTGCGTCCCGATGCGCTCGAACTCCTTGTGGATCCGGCTGAGCGCCATACCCACATCGTTCAACGCGCGCGTGCTGTTGTCGGCGCCGGTTGAATTGGCGAGGAGGGCGTCGGACAGCCGGTTGGTAGCTCCCATGTCTCCTGCCACCAACTGGTCGATCCGTTCCTGGCTCTCGGCAAGTTTCTGGGCGATCTGACCGAGCCCACGCACGGCATCGGAGGCTATACGACCCGCCTGGGCGGCCTGTTCGGCGCCGGAGATCGCTTTGTCGCCAGTCTCGGCGAGGACGCTGGCTGCCTGGGCAATCTGCCGGCTGACCGCCTGATCGCTTTGGACCGCGGTTGATGTCATACGTTCGAGGTTGGAAACCGCCGTGAGCAGTGACCTGTTCTGCGTCGAGGTTGCCCCGACTTCGCTCGCGAGGTCTTCGATCGTGGTCTCCAGGCCACTGGAAATCTGGCGGAGATCGACCAGCAGCCGGTGCATTTCCTCGGCGCCAGCCCGCATTCCGGTCGCAAACTTGGCGAAATCGGCAAACTCGCGTTCCCTGCGGCCTGCCAGCCGTTCGAGGCGGTCGTGTTCCACCTGCAACTGGGTCAGCAACTCCTGGCTGCCCCGGTCGAACCGGTCTGCCAGTCGCTCGACGCTGTCCGCCAGCAGCGCCGGGCGATTGACCCGGTCGCCGGCGAGGATGACGGTGGCCTCGGCGAGGACGTTGTCGAACTCCGCCTGGAACGTCGAGGCCGAGTCGGCGATCAAGTCTTCCTGGGCTTCGCGACGACCGTGGGTATAGAAAGTGAGCAGGATCATGACGATGATGACGACGGCATCGATCAACGCGACCGTGGAGAACGACGGCGCCAGGAAACTGGCTTCGCCGCCGAACCCTCGCTGCCAGGCGAGCAGGAATGGCACGTCGCTTTGATCGGGATTTGCTGCGATGAACCGGTCGTACGCACGAGCAGCTTCGGCCAGTGCCGCCCAGGTCAGGAGGATTGGCACGAGGACGAGGACATTCCGGACACGGTCTGCAATCTCCAGGCGTTGGGGTGCATACCCACCTTCGCGCCTGACCGCGTAGACGTGGGAAAGACGGTCGGTATTGAACGCCCGGCGAAGATCGACATCTGACCAGCGTTGCCGGCCACTCTCCGACACCAACGCGGTACCGAGGTCGTGAAGCCGTGCCGAGGAGCGGGGGTCAACCTCGGACAGGGACCCGGCGATGCCCTGAATCTCCGCAGCCACGTTCGAGGCGGACGACCACACACTCTGACCCAGGGGCGCATCCTGGTTCGGCGAACGGCGGGTATCCCGGATGGAAATGGGATCGAGTGGCCGGGAAACTGACGTTGTGCCGGGTTCCGGGGAACGCGGTGGGCGAGATCGAAGTTGCAACGGCGCGAGCCTTTCCGTGTACGCTGCACGATCCGGACCTGCTGGCGGGTCCACTACACTGATGTTTCGTGCGGGGTGATTCGGCCAGCATGCTCTTCGGACCAGGCCCCGCAACCACGACATCCTTGAGGATCGGCGCCTGTGGTTACGCTAGCTCAATTCCAGAACGCACTTGCGGCGGATGACGTTCCGGTGGTTTCCGCACTCGATGCCAAAGTAGTCCGTGACAGTGCAGGGAAACCGGTCGTGTTGGCGGGGAACAATGCCCTCGTGGCGCGCTTGCGGCGAACGGACGGACATGACATTGCCTTACGTATCCTAGCATCACCAGACAAGGGGAGTGACTGGGCTGTTCGGTACTCGGCGCTGGCAGCTTTCCAGCGGGAGGTACAGTCGTCGCGAATTCCTCGAGACATCGACGTGTTACGCGGCGTTGGTAGCAGTGTTGCCGATCGTGGCGGGGGCGGTCCGAAGGCCATCACTGTCGAGATGGAGTGGATTGCAGGCCCAACGCTGGCCCAGGCCGCCGACCGCGCAGCCCGGGCAGGTAACTCGTCTGTGCTCAAGGCCCTGTCCACCGCTTTCGTGCGGCTCTGGAACGACATGGTTGGCCTTGAATTGGTGCACGCCGATCTGACGCCGGCGAACATCATTGTACGCAGCAACGGTCAGCTGGTCCTTGTCGATTTCGATGACGCAAGCTGGGCGAATGCGCCTTTCGCGCCGTCAGGCGATGGCACTCCCGGTTACCGCCATCCGAACCACGGACGCCAGGCAGACATTCGCGATCCGTTTGGCGCTCTTGTGATCCTGTCGTCACTTGCCGCCCTTGCAGACGATCCGGACATCCGTACCGGCAGGGGACGAAGGGTTGACGACCCGGACGGGATTCTTCTCTTTTCTCCGTGGGACCTCGCAAACGCGCACACATCTCGCGGAGTTCATGAAGCCCTCCGCCGGGTCAAGCCTCAATCCGCTGCGTTGATCCAGGGACTGGTCACCGCCTGCACCGGGACGTTTGACGATGTCCTCGGCGCACTGTCCGCAGTACCGGGTCTCAGACTGCCGGTGTCGTACCAACCAACGGATCCGGAACGCGGCGATGGCTGGTCACTCCCCCCATCCGTCGCCCGTATTCGCGCCCACTACAGCGACACATGGAGTCAGGAAGACGACGCAACTTCCTCGCGGGACGCGGTCCCAATGCGACGGGAACGTACGGGTTTGACTGCCGAGGCGTGGCCGAGTTGGTCCACTACCGAACAGGAACAAGCCCCCAGTGTCACCGCCGGGGACATCGAGGAACTGAAGGCCGCCATTACCAGGAACGACGAAGCGGAAGTGATACGGATCTGGAGCGCAGTGAGCGACGATCCGATCGCTGCGCTCCTCGCAGCCGATGTCGAGGGGGTCCTGGCCACATCGTATGACCGCCGGGTACTCGAGGAAGCGCGACATCAGCGGGATGCTGGAGTCATTGCTCTCGGGAACGAGGCCGCCGCGCGGAACATCCCGCTGGGGCCTCGGGCACGAACGACGGTCCGGCAAGCCCGGGAGCGAGTCGAGGTCCAGGCTCGCCTCGACCAGGCGCTGATGACCAACGATCGTGATGAACTGGCGCGACTGGCGGTGTCTGGCCAACTGGTCGTCCTGGGCGACACGGACAGGGCATCCCTGGAACGTGTCATCCAGGCGATCGAGTGGCCGGTGCTCGAACGCGCGATCGCAGCCGATGACGACGTGCTCATCGACGCCGCGTTCGACGATGAACTGTTCGGGCCAGGTGCTTCGGTCCCGGAGGATGTGCGGGAACGGGTCGAACTCGCTCGAGTACGCCTCCGGTGGCTTTCTGACGTACGCGACGCGCTGGCCAAACGCCAGACCGAAAGGCTTGGAGAACTGTTCATTGCGCCACCGGATGGCGCGGCCGACCGGCTCGGCACCGGGGAGCGCCGCAGAATCCGGCGTCATATCGAGCAAGCGCAGGCTGTGGCGCATCTCGGCCGGGAGCTCGAGCGGGGAGACGAGGCCGGTATCGTCTCGGCCTTGAATCGTGTCGAGCGAGTGTCGGCGCGAATCTCGGACCGGGCGACGTGGAAGGCGATCCAGCAGGTGGTGGAGCGGGTGACCCTGATCGACGACCTGCTCGATGCCGCCCAGGAAAACCCTCCGGATTACGGTCGCCTGGCGCAACTCCTGCCGGCCATTCACGCCCTGGGTCTGGAGCAGGATCCCAGGCTTGGCCGGAGCGATTTCGTTGCCGGACTCGAACAACAGCTGGTGCGCATGGCGCATGTCCGGCGAATCCAGGCAGCCATCGCCCGCGACAACGACATCGCCATCGTCACCTCGGCAGTGCCCGATCCACATAACGCGACAGACCTGCTCACCGAAGCAGAACGAGATCGCGTGGCGGCCGCGATCAAGGCACGCCGCGAGACGGCCCGATCGCTGAGTGCGCGTGGAATGGGGCCAGATTCCTGACCCCATCCCGGGTTCTGTCTGCGAATAGGCTACGCCGGAACGGGTTCCGGTCGTTCCCAGGTCCCCGACTCCGCACTCCTGACGATGGCTTCCAGCACCGCCTGGTTCCTGTACCCATCCTCGAACGACGGAGCGGGGTTGACTCCGGTCCGAATGCCTTCCAGCAGGTCGAGGACAACGTGGGTGTGGGTGTGTTCCCAACCGATGATGTGACCGGCAGGCCACCAGGCGCCGGTGTAGGGATGCACGGCTTCCGTCACATTGATGGTCCGGAATCCCTGCAGGCCTGCCTCATCTCCCCGGAAGTAGACCTGCAACTCGTTCATGCGCTCGAGGTTGAAGCTGATGCTGCCGAGCGTGCCGCTGATTTCGAACGAGTTGAAGTTCCGGCGTCCCGGAGCCATCCGGGTTGCTTCGAACGTCCCGATCGCGCCGTTTTCGAAGCGAGCGAGGAACGTCGACGCATCGTCGACCGTGACGTCCCCGAGTTCCTGGCCCGCTTCCCAGGAGAGGCCGGAACCTCCAGTGTTTGCGACCTCGATCGGGCGCTGCTTGACGAACGTATCGAGTGTCCCGACGACCTTTTCGACCGGCCCGACGAGGTATTGCGACAGGTCGAGGATGTGGGCGCCGATATCGCCAAGGGCGCCTGACCCGGCGAACTCCTTCTTGAGTCGCCAGGCCAGCGGTACCTGCTCGTTGACCAGCCAATCCTGCAGGTACACCGCGCGCCAGTGACGAATGTCGCCGATCTGGCCGGACTCGATGATTTGCTTCGCGAATGCGACTGCCGGGACGCGCCGGTAGTTGAAGTTCACCATGTTGATGGTGCCTGCCCGGCGAGCGGCGAGCAACATTTCGCGAGCTTCGTCCAGCGAGTTCGCGAGCGGCTTCTCGCAGAGGACATGCTTGCCGGCTTCCAGAGCGGCGATGACGACATCGCGATGCGTGTAACCAGGAGTGGATACGTCGACAAGCTGGATATCATCGCGGGCAACGAGTGCGTGGAAGTCGGTTTCGATCGATTCCCATCCAAGCTGGTCCGCCGCTGCCTGGGTGGCGGCGGCATCGCGGCCGCAAATCGCCCGCATTACCGGGACCGGATCGACATCGAAGAAGTGGCGCACCTGGCGGTACGCATTGGAGTGGGCGCGACCCATGAACTTGTAGCCGACCAGTCCGACGCCGATTTCACTCATCCGTACACCTTCCTTCCATTCGGGTGCCGTCACGGTATGGAAATGCTAGACCCACCAGGCTTCGCCGGGAGTCTCGCGAATGACCGATTCCTTGAGGAACTCCACCGCACGCGAGAATCCCTCGTTGATGCTCATCAGCGAGTCCTCATGCTCGATTGAGAGCACGCCGTCGTACCCCGCCATTCGCAACTCGGAGATGAATGATCGCCAGAACTCCGGACCGTGCCCATACCCAACCGTCCGGAAGATCCAGGATCGGTTGACCTCGTCCGTGTACTGCTTGGTGTCGAGGACGCCATTCCGTTTGATGTTTGGCGCGTCGAGCCAGGTGTCCTTCATGTGGACGTGGAAGATCGCGTCCTTGAGTTCACGGACGCACACCAGTGGATCCATCCCTTGCCAGAAGAGATGGGAAGGATCGAAGTTGACGCCGATCGCCTCGCCGCCTATTTCGCGCAACCGCCAAAACGACTCGCTGTGGTACCCGAGGAAACCAGGATGGAGTTCGATGGCGACGCGAACGCCATTGTCCCTGGCATAAGCGGCGGCATCGGACCAGTATGGTGTGGCAACTTCATCCCACTGCCACTTCAACAGGTCGGAGTAGTCGGTTGGCCACGGGCATGTCACCCAGTTGGGGTAGCGTGCGTTTTCGGAATCACCCGGGCAACCGGAGAACGTGATGACGTTTTGGACCCCGATCTGACTGGCAAGGCGCACCGTTTTCCGGAACGCATCGTCATCGGCCCGGGCAGCAGCCTTGTTGGGATGAAGTGGGTTGCCATGGCATGAAAGCGCGCTGATCTCCAGTCCGCGACTGGTGACGGCATTCAGCCATTGGTCGCGAGCGGCGGCGTCTTCAACCAGGCGATCGAGATCGCAGTGACTGTTGCCGGGCGCACCCCCGGTACCGATTTCCACGGCGTCGACTCCGGCTTCCTTCACGTAGTCGAGGGCTTCTTCAAATGGCCGTTGCGAGAACAGGACAGTGAACACACCGATCTTCATCTGGCGCTTCCTCCGCGGAATAACGATCGCGAAATGTCACGGCATCATACCGGCAGCACGACAGGCGATCAACAACCGGCAGACAGGCGTACCAACCTTGCAAGCCAGGATCGGTGGTTGACACTTGACGTCGAACCTTGCGGCACGTCGTCATCTGCTACAGTCAGAAGCGACCTTGTGGCTGCCGATGGCGCCGCAAAGCCCAATCCATCCGCGCGAGTCCACCAGCAATGAGTCAATCACCACCAATCGAAGCGACAGAACAGGTTGTCGGAGGGAGATACTCCTTCACGGGCGCTGATGTCCTCGGCACGGGCGGTCTCGCGATCGTCTACCGTGGGCGTGACCTGAAGCTTCGCCGGGAGGTCGCCATCAAGGCACTGCGTCCCGAGTACCTCGACAGCGCGGAATCGCGGCGCCGATTTCGGCAGGAAGCGCGCATGTTGCGGTTTGCGGAGCACCCGAACTTCGCCACGATTTACGACCACATTGACCAGGCCAACGGTTCATGGATCGTGATGGAGTTGGTTCCCGGCCGCAACCTGAAGCAAATCGTGGAACAGGACGGACCACTTGAGGTTGGGGAAGTGGTTCGCATTCTCCTGCAACTGGCGGGTGCCCTTGGACATTTGCACTCCCGGGGCGTCGTCCACCTCGACCTCAAGCCGCACAACATCGTCCTGACGGCCGACAACGTTCCCAAGTTGATCGATTTCGGTGTCGCCCAGTCGAGCGACCAGGCCCAGGAACGTGTCGACGGTCACGCCTTTGGTACCGCCGCCTATCTCGCTCCAGAGCAGGCCAAGGGTGAGAGGGTTGATCGTCGAACCGATATCTACGCGCTTGGCTGTGTGATCTACGAACTGTTGACCGGCCGGCCACCATTCGTCGCGCCGGATGGACCAAACCAGAAGCAGGAGGTCATCCAGAAGCAGATCGGCACGGTGCCTGCCGCACCATCGACCTACCGGAGCGACCTTCCCGCCTGGGTCGATAACGTTGTCCTGCGTGCGATCGCCAAGTCTCCGGGCCAGCGTTACCAGTCGGTCGACGCTTTTGCCGCCGCTGCGATCGCCGGACTCGAAGAACGACCGGTGGTCGGCGAACGGGAACCAACGTCTCGGATTCCGGGCCGATCAACCCCTGGCGCGGTCTCGGACCCTGCGGAACCGCCAATCGATCCGGAACCTGGGCAGCCGTCGCGGCGATACCGTGCATGGGCGTCGGGTGGGCGGGCAGCCCGGCGGACACGACCGATCCGGGGCACGATCTGGCGGATCACGGCCGCGCTCGCGATCGGAAACCTCATCCTGCTCGCGGCAATCCTGTATCGCCACGGTGGGATAGCCGCGTTCGAACCGGTCTTCGGCACATCCGCCGTGACGACCACAACCGTCACGACCGACTGGCTTAATGTTCGGGACGATCCCGGAGTCGACGCGACCGTGGTGGCCATCCTCGGACACGGCGTCGAGACGGTGATCTCGGGGATGCCGAAACACACTGACGATGCCTGGTGGTGGCCGGTCACCGTCGAGTCCGAGCAGGGAACGATCGACGGTTGGGTTTGGGAGGATGGCGTTGCGGTATCGACGGCCATGCAGATCATTGCCGCACCGTCTCGCGCCATGTCGTACGTACAAGACCTGGGTGACACTGCCAGAGGGTGGTTACCGTTCGGTGCGATCGGGCCTGCAATCTCCTGGTTGTGGCCGTTGTGACAGAATCTCCATATCCTTTCATCGAACGGCAATGAATCGGCAAGATGCCATTGACATCGGGACCGCATGATGGATTCCAGAAGGAGCGGGAATAGCCCGCACCATCACGATCTGGAGGTACCCGCCATGGATCTGTTGATTTCACTGGTTATCGCCCTTGTTTCGGGCTTGTTCGTGCTGCTTGCGCTTGCGCCGCTGCTCGTGAGTTCCAGGCCGGTGACGGCACACCATCAGTTGCGAGTGGTTGCTCGTAGCGAACCTCAGCCGCCGGTGAAGGCGGCCTAATCGGGAGTATCGTTCGTGGCGCGGATCCTGTTGGTCGAGGATGAACCGGAGTTGGCGGGACTTGTGCGTGCCGAGCTGGCGCAGGTGGGCCATCAGGTCACGATCGCGTCCGACGGACCGACCGCGGTTGACCTGGCACTCGCCTCCCCTTTCGACGTGATCGTGCTCGATGTGATGTTGCCCGGATTCGATGGTCTCGAAGTCACTCGGAGGGTCCGCGCTCGCACTCCGGTGCCAATCCTGATGCTGACCGCCAGGTCGACGGAACTCGACAAGGTGCTGGGACTCGAACTGGGCGCCGATGACTACCTCACCAAGCCGTTTTCCATGCGGGAATTGCAGGCGCGAATCTCCGCCATCCTCCGCCGGACAGCATTGATCCGCGAGCAGTCACAACCGCAACAGGTAGGCACATCGATCGAATTTCCGGGATTGGCGATCGATGTCACCGGCCACGAAGTTGAAGCGAACGGCGAGCGCGTCCCGTTGACCGCGACCGAGTTCTCCCTGCTTCGACTCCTGGCCAGCAATCCGGGCCGGGTGTTCAGCCGCGAATTTCTTCTGGAAGAAGTCTGGGGTGATGACACCGTCGTGTTCGACCGCACGATCGACAGCCACATTCAGCGATTGAGGAAGAAGCTCGGAGGCGCGAACTCGCCGGGCGACTACATCGAAACGGTGTGGGGTGTCGGGTACCGGTTCGCGGCTCGCGGTTCGAAATGAGCGTTCCCGGTCCTGGGGAATCCTTGAGTGCGCCAAACCACTGGCGATCGATCAGGAACAGACTGATCTGGTCTCACCTGGTTGCCATCACCACCAGCACGTTTGTCTACGCCGCGGGCGGGTTCGTCCTGCTGGTGATGATCCTCGTACTCGCCGGAGGCTACACGCCCGATGGCGTCGTCCGTCTCGCGCCCAGATTCGCAGGCCTCACTGTCTTTGTGCTGGTCCAGATTCTGCTGATCACCTTGTGTGGCGTGGTGGTGGCGCGTATCGCCAGTTCGATCGTCTCCCGGCCGATGCTGCGCCAGATCGCTGAATTGGAGTCGGGGTCGATCGATGTTGCGAGGGGCGACCTGCATCGCCGTGTGGCGATCGTCACCAATGACGAACTGGGGCAACTAGCCAGGCGATTCAATATCCTGGCGGAACAGCTTGAGGCAGCCGAAAAGCAACGCCGTGCCTTTGTCGCCAACGTATCCCACGACCTGAGGACTCCAATCGCGATTATCCGGGGGCACGTCGACGCGCATATCGACGGCCGCACCGAGACCGGAATCTCGATCGAGGCGTCACTGGCTGCGATCGACCATGAGATCGAAACGTTGTCTCAACTCGTCAACGACCTGTTTTCGCACAGCCGACTCGAAGATGGAGTCGTGCCGGTCGTATCCGTGCCGACCGATCTCGGCTCGCTGGTTGAACGTGCCGTTTCGGGAGTGCGAGCATATGCCCTGACGCACGCGCGCGTCAGCGTCCATGCCCAGCTGCCGGAGTCGTTGCTGCCGGCGCTCGCGGACAGGGCCAAGACCGTGCAGATCCTGAACAACCTGTTGCACAACGCGGTACGACACACGCCGGAAGGCGGAATCGTGCTGGCGCAGGTGGAAATGCTGGCTGGCTCGCAATGGCTCCGGACCAGCGTACGGGATACCGGCGTGGGCATCCCGGCCGCCCGGTTGCCATATGTGTTCGACAGGTACTACCAGGCGAAGGATCGGGAAGATGACACTGGAAGCGGGCTCGGCCTCAGTATCGTCAAACGCCTGGTTGAGGTGCAGGGCGGCCGAGTCGGGATAGAGTCGGAGGTAGGGGCAGGGACCGCGGTCTGGTTCGACCTGCCGATCGCGGTTCCTGCGCCGGATGCAGCGAAGCACCGCCTCATTGATAGATTCCGCGCGCCCTGA
>CAZSUN010000002.1:0-22427 GCA_964610045.1 uncultured Sphaerobacteraceae bacterium | reverse complement strand
GCGTACCTCGGATCGATCACCCAGGTGCCGGACAGATCGGCGATGGTGCGTACGGTCCCGTTGCCCAGTCCGCCGCGAGAACGAGGCTGAACCTGGGATCGACTCCGCGTAGTTCCGGTGGGGGTGGTTTGCTCGACCCGAAGACTTCCGCGTGCTTGTAGGCCATCTGCGCCCTGTCGGCTGTGGAACGGGACCATCATGTGATTCGATGAACTCGCCCAAACCAGGGGAACCGCATCCAGTTCCACCCAGGAATTCCCAACGAGCGAGGTAGTGGTCGCCGGTGCCGATCGCAACCAGTCGCGTTCGAACACCGCCTGGCACCGAGCCAGCAGATTTGCGTCCGTCACGATCAATGCAACCTCGCGGTTGCTGTCGAGGGACGTCGCGGTGAAGTTTTGCGACCCAATGACGGCAGAGCTGCCATCCACGATCATCAACTTGGCATGGATGTACAGGAAATCGGCCTCGCGAATCGCAACGCCGGCGTCCTGCAACAGCGAGAGCGCCGTCCAACTGTCCTCATCGATGGACACATCGACGATAAGCCTGACCGAGACGCCGCGCTGCTCGGCTGCGACCAGTGCCGCGACGATCTCCTCGTCCCGAACGACTTCGGCATAGAAGTCGATCGAGAACTCGGCTTCGTCGATGATGTCCAGGAACCGTGTGCGGCTGTTGGCTGGGCTGACGATGAGCGGCCCGTCATTCTGGTCTCGCCCGCTTCCCGTCCAGTCCAGATCGAATATGGCCTGTGCCTGGCGCACCGCATCGCCGGCTGTTGTGATCGCCCCGAACTCCCGGTTGCCGTCGAACGCGGATTCCGTCAGGTTCTGGTTCATGATGACCGCGACCTGACTGTCGATCACCATGAACTTGGCATGAGAGAATCGGAACTCGCTGCCCGACCACCGCACCTCGATGCCATGCGACTCCAGGAGTTGCCGCGTTTCGTTTTGGGTACCGCCACCACCGAATGGATGCTCTTCCAGCATCACCCGGACACGGACACCACGATCGCTGGCGTCATCGAGCGCGGTGATGACGTCAACGGATGTCAGCAGGTAGACCGAAACGTCGATCGTGCAGCTGGCGGCATTCAGTTCATCAAGGATCGGAGCCTTGCGATCATCCGGGGCGACGAACACGCCCGTCATCTCCGATGGAGACGACAGTCCAGCGAGGCATGCGTCAACCCGATCGTCGACGCTTCGCAGGTCCGATGGGGTGCAGCCGGTCAGTGCGATCAGGATGGTGCAGAACAGGAGGCAGCGCACGCGACACAGCCAGACGGAATACTGGCAACCACGCCTTACCTGAGCCTGGAGGATGATCAGCGCCTCGCGCGTACCGGGACGCGGACGGGCTGTGGTTGCGGTTGTCGGACTCGGGCGGCAAGCCACTCCAGGAGTCTCTCGATGAGGTCCGGGATCACGAACGTTTCCCTCGACGTTGCCGATGAGCCAGTGCCCAGCATGCGAAAACAGTGTCCCAAACCAACCAGTAATGACTATTTTACGAGGTTTTGCGATGTCTGTCATCGATATCGACGGACATCGCCATGAGTATCCGATTCACAAGCGGTGCCGATGCCGGGTTGTCGGTCCGGAGTTGTACCACTGGCCTGATCTGGCCGGGGTGGAGGGCGCCGATCTCGAGATCCGTGGCCCTTTGTACCAACGGGTCCTCCCAAACCCCCGCCACACTGGCGGTTGGTGGAAGTCGCAAACCAGCCAGGCTCAGTGCCAGGAGTTCACCCGCGGTCATGTCACTGGTCGAGGTGGCGATGGACAGATCACCTGATGTCATCGTCGAGACCACTCGCGTTATCGGCAGGCGATCAGCAAGGGCGACCATCCATGTCCGGTCGCCGGAGGTGAGTGCCCGCAGTCGATCGAACCGGCGAATGTATCTCACCGGCAGATCGAGGACGTGCGGACCCCTTCCGGCCACGGCGTCGAGGTCGGTCACGATCCAGATGTCCGGGCTGGTGACCAGCCGGTGCGGCAGGGATACCGAAAAGATTGGCTGACCGGGTAACTCGATGGACACCGGGCGCCAATCCCCTCCCTCCGGTCTCGTGAACGGCGACCTGGCGAGGACTCCGGCCGGAGTCAGGAGTGACGAGGCAATGCCGCGCGATCGAAGGAGGCGGCGCACCGCCGCAACCGAAACGTCTTGCCTTGATTGGGAAGAGGGAAGGATCAACGGCGGCGAATCCAGTGTGTCTGGAAGCACGGCGGCGATCGCGTCAGCCAGGGAATCTGCGACGGCGATGCAGATGACTATGGATTCGGGTGGTTCAATCAATGTGGCGCACCGGTGTCCGGAACCAGAGGAACAGCATGTACAGGAGGATGATCACGCCATTGATGGCGAGCGCGTGCTGGACTCCGATCGAGCGGGAAAGCAGGCCGACCTGGAGACCGCCGATTGGGGTCAGACCCCACAGCATGCTGTACACCGACAGGACGCGGCCACGGTAGGCGTCGTCGACGGTGAGTTGGATCAGCGTGTCGTTGAACGTACTGTACGTGGCGGTGCAAAATCCAAGCAGCAGGATCAGGATCATCGAGACGGCGGGAGTGCTGGATAGGGCAAAGGCGATCAGGCAGATGGCGAACGCTCCAACACCAAGGACCACGATCCTGCCACGATGCCTGACACCGGCGAGCAGCGCGACTGTTACCGTCCCCGCCAGCGAGCCGATCCCGTTGGCGGCAAGCAGCAGGCCAAGCCCGCGGCTTCCGAGATCCAGCACATCGCGAGCGATTGCGGGCGCCATCGTGAAGTACGAGATCCCGAGTGCAAGCGGCACGATATCGACACTCAGCAGGCCCCGAATCCGGGGTGTGCGCCAGATATAGCGGTAGCCCTCCTTGAGGTCAGCAAACCCGGAGGTGCGGGCAGTGCCGGTAGTACGGCCGACCGTGATTGCACCAAACATCAACATAATGATGGCAAACGGGACGAATGAGGCTGTGGTGAATGCGAAGCAGGCCGCCAGGCCAGCCGCGCCGATCAACCAGCCGGCGATCGATGGACCGACGACCCTGGACGCATTGAACGCCGCCGAGTTCAGAGCGACGGCACTTTGCAGACGCGCGCGAGGCACGAGCGTTGGGACGATGGACATACGGGCCGGCCAATCGAAGCCGGACGCGCTGCCGACGATGACCGAAATCACCAGCAGGTGCCAGTACTGGACCCGGTCGGATGCGACCAGGATCGTGACCAGTGCCATCATCGAGATGTTGACCGCCTGGACGACCAGCAGGATTTTTCGGCGGTCGATCCGGTCCAGCAGGGTACCCGCAATCGTCCCGGTGACAAGGACGGGCGCGGCCTGGGCGAAGCTGATCATTCCGAGCTTGAAGGCGTCGTCCGTAATGTCATAGACGAGGTAGCCCATCGCGGTGATGCGAACCCAAACCCCGATCAGCGAGAAACTGAGACCACTCCAAAATCGGGCGTAGCGGGGGATACCGAGGGCGCCAAGCGCACCACCTTCGGAAATCTCGCGTGACCCCTCTTCGACGGGCGGTTCAGCGTCTTCGACAACCAGGTCGCCTCTGGCGTCGACCTGAGGTTCGAGTGTGTCGGTGCCGGGCAAGGTGATTGGTTACCTCGAGTGATGCAATGCGATCCGGACAATCCGTCCGAACGCCAGTCAGTTGCGATGATGCATCATACGGGCCCACCAGAGGCAACGCCATCCGCACACGGATGCAGGAGGAGCTTCGAGCCTGATACGCTGTGCCGGACTCTGCTGGCTCTACCCAATGGAGTCTCCGCTCGGAGTCACGACGATGCATCAGGATCCTGCCCAGGCAAACGCGTTCGGCCCTGGCAACTCGCATCTGTTGGTATCGGGTACCAATCTCTCCCGGCAGTTTGGAGCGGCGGTATTCGACGCCTATGGCCCAGTCTCCACTGGCCACGGCTCCGCCCAGCGAATCTTCCGCTGGACAGCCATCGGCATGTTCGCCGTGTATATCGGCGCGGCAATCGCCGTCTTCCTCTGGCGTGGCCAGTCGTTCCGGCCGGACAACTGGGCGATTTTCCTCCTCGTTGGGGCGGTGCTGCTGGGGCATCCACTGGCGTTCATTCGTGACTGGATCCCATTCGTCCTCCTCGTCTTCGGGTACGAGTTCCTGCGAGGAATAGCCGGAGAGTTCGTGACTGGCGGCGGCACGGTCGGCAACCGAGCCCGCGAAGACCTCCCCAACGTCCGTGTCGAGAACCTGGTCGCTTTCGACATGTCGCTTTTCGCCGGCCACGAGCCTGTTTCAACGATCCAGGGATGGCTCTTCACGCCACACCACCCACGGTGGTGGGACTACCTGTCGATGCTGATGTACGCGATGCACTTCGCGCTGCCATGCCTCTTCGCATTCCTGCTCTGGATCACCCGTAAAGAGCGATTCTGGCAATTCACCATCGCCTTCTGCCTGATGACCTATTCGGCGTTCGTGTTCTTCCTGCTTTATCCGGCCGCGCCCCCGTGGCTGGCGAACTCGTGGGGAGTCGTCTCGGGAATTGGTTGGCCGGCCGGCTCCGTCACGTCCAGTATCGGAGTCGATCCAATCCGGTCGCTGGACACGGTTTCGATCTGGCAAAATGCCAGCCCGCATCCGGTGGCGGCGATGCCGTCCCTTCACGCCGGGTTCCCATGGCTGGTATTGCTGTTCGCCGTCCGATACTTCGGCTGGAAGGGTCTGGCTGTGGTGCCATACAACCTGGCTCTCTGGTTTTCGGTCGTGTACCTGGCGAATCACTGGGTCGTCGACATTCTTGCCGGTATCGCCTGGGCGACCCTCGCGTTCGTGGTGGTTGAATGGGGATGGGATCGTGTGCTCCATCGGTCTGTCCGGGAAAGCAGCGCATCCAGGCCTGATTGGACCGCGCCGTGACTGACAGCGCCGTTTCGATTCGTCATCTAGGTGTCCCTGAGGACTTTTCGCTCGCCCAAACCTGCGGACCGGTTCACTGGACGACCGGGAGATCGCCGCGCCATGGCTGGCACGACGGTGAGTTGACGTGGGTAGGCTGGGAGAGCGGGGTGGTTGCGTGGCGTACCGTCCGTGAGACCGCAGCCGGCGTGCTCGAGGTGCGAGGCACGGGGCGCTCCTGTCTGGATTCCTCGTGGGCGGAGTCCGTCCTGGGAATCTCGATGACCTTGCCACGATTCCGGGATGAAACCATGCACCGTCTCGCGATCACCTATCCGGGGATGCGTCCATACTGCGACGGGTCGATCTTCGACGGGATCATCACGGCAATCGTGGGGCAGAGCATCTCGGTAGCAGCCGCGGCCGTAACCCAGTCGCGACTGGCGGCGCTGTTCGCCGATTCGATCGCGATCGACGGGCGGGATTACCGGCCGCTGCCGCCGGCGTCGCTGCTTGCGGACGCCTCGGTTGCCCTCGTGCGCGAATCTGGCGTCACCTGGAAGCGGGCCGAGGCTTTGGTGCAGGCGGCCCGCGAGGCGGTCGCCGGAAACCTGCCGGATGACGAATCCGCGCGCATCGATCCGGAAGGCGCGGTTCGCGAACTGATGCGGTTACCCCTGGTCGGGCGCTGGACCGCCGAGTCCGTTGTCCTCTGGGGCATAGGCGCCCCAAATGCACATCCCACCGGCGACGTTGCGTTGCTGCGTGCCGCCAAACTCGCGTACGGCATCGACGACCTGTCGTTGAAGGACCTCGACGTACTGGCGGAGAAGTGGCAGCCAGCACGCGGTCTCGCTGCCCGCCTGCTCTGGACCAATCTGTTTGGGCCGGCGCCCGCCGGGGCATTCGTCACCGCTTGAGCCACCGTTGCATGACCGTAACCGGTGACTGCTCGTATCCAATCGCCTTGTAGAACCCAATGACCTGCTGATTCGTCTCGCGGACCATCAACTGCACCTTGCGGACGTCGCGCTCCGTTAGCCACTCCTCGGATGCGCTCACGAGGTGTCGTCCATACCCATGGTGCTGGTGCTCCGGATCGACCGCGAGATAGTAGATCCAGCCGCGGTGGCCGTCGTGCCCGACCATGACCGACCCGATGATGGCGCCGCCCTCGCGACAGACGAGAATATCGGAACCAGGCCTGCCAAGTGCGAAATCGAAGTCGGCGTCAGGCGGGTTGTATGGGACGACAAGTCCACAACGCCGCCAGAGATCCACGACTGCGTCCCGGTCGTCCGGTGCCGCCGGTACGATGCGGACATGCTCTTCGAATGGGCTCATGGAGTACTCCTTGTGTGGGAATCGAGCGCGAGGCCCCTCCGAACCTGTATATTGCGGTTTCAGGCTGGGAATGCGTGCCCAGCCAGCATGTCCGATCACGAGGAGCCAGCGTCATGGAACATCGTAGCGGTTCACAGGGACCCTTAGCTTCCGCATTCTCCGACCTGCGGGATGGCAGGATCGATCGACGTGCCTTCGCAAAACGTGCGGCCGCACTCGGGCTCGGCATGGGGTCGATTGCCTCGATCCTGCAGCACTCGGCCGTGCTCGGCCAGGCGACGCCATCTGCATCTCCCGTGGCCGCTCCGGAACTCGAACGAAGCGCCGGCAAGCCGGATGCGGGTACCGAAGGGCAGACCCGTGGCGACGGCGGCGACCTCCGCATCCTGGTGCCACAGGCTGCCTCGTCACTCAGCATCCATAACGCTACCGGTGGCAAGGACATCGCGGCCGCTTCGATCATCACCGAGCCGCTGCTGGCCTACGCGTCCGACACTTCGCTCGTACCGGTGCTGGTAACCGAAATACCGACCCTGGACAACGGCCTGCTCGCCGGCGATCTCTCGACCGTAACCTTCAACCTCCTGCCGGACGTGGTCTGGAGCGACGGCACGCCGTTCACCGCCGAGGATGTGATCTTCACCTGGCAGTGGAATGTGGATGAAGCCAACGGCTCGATCGACGCCGTGTCGTGGCAACTGATATCCAATGTCGAAGCGATCGACGACCTGACGGTCAAGGTGACGTTCGCCGAACCGACGCTGGGATGGTTCCAGCCGTTCGGCTCGAACATCGGTGGTATCTACCCGAAGCACTTCTGGGACGGCAAGGAACCACTGGCGGCGAACATCGAATTCGGACAGGTACCCATCGGAACTGGTGCCTTCATCCTGGACGAATTCCTGCCGAACGACCAGATCGTTTACTCCGCCAATCCGACCTACCGCGAGCCCAACAAGCCGTACTTCAACCGGGTGATCGTCGCTGGTGGCCTTGACGCAGCTTCCGCGGTGCGGGCGGTGACCGTCACCAACGACTGGGAACTGGCGTTCACCCTCCAGATCGACCAGGCGACGCTCGCCGGGGTACTCGGAGACAAGGGACAGGTCTACGGTGTGCCCGGTACCGGTGTGGAGAAGATCCAGTTCAACTTCACGGATCCCAATACCGAGGTGGACGGCGAGCGCTCGCATATCTCGGTGCCGCATCCGTTCCTGACCGATCCGGTGGTGCGGGAAGCGATCGCACTCCTGATCGATCGGGAGACGCTCTCGTCGCGCCTGTACGCCGGTGCTCCGGGAGAGCCCGTGGCCGTGAATATCCTGGCAGGCATGGAGATCTATGAGTCGCCCAACACCACCTGGGAGTACAACCTGGACAAGGCGACCCAGATGCTCGACGCCGCCGGCTGGGTGCTCAACGGCGATACCCGGGAGAAGGATGGCGTCAAGTTGTCCCTGAAGTACGTGACGACCGATGCCATTGTCCGTACGAAGGTGCAGGCCGTGGTCAAGGACAGCCTGGTCGAGGCCGGGTTCGACGTGGAGCTCCAGCAGATCCCGGGGACGGTCTTCTTCGATGGCGACCCGACCAATACCCAGAACTTCACGCACTTCCAGTCGGACATGCAGGAGTACACCGACGGTGCGACGTCCGCATTCCCGATCAACTACATGAAGTACTGGTATGCGGGGCCAAACGGGGAGAATATCGCGCAGGCAGCGAACCGGTTCACCGGCACCAACAAGACCCGGTACAGCAACCCCGAGTACGACGCGATGTTCGAGCAACTGTTGACCGTGGTCGACCAGGACGAAGCGATCGAGATCTTCATCGCCCTGAACGATCACGTCGTCATGAACTTTGTCGAGATTCCGCTGGTGCAGCTGGCGGCCGACCGCTTCGCGGCATCGAACACGATCAACGTCGACAACATCGCCGTCACGGCATTTGGCGACGTCTTCTGGAACATCGCCAACTGGAACCGCGTGTCCTGATCCGGCAATTCGACGATGTCTTTCCGCCTCTCCGCCCCGGGACGCATTCGACTGCATCCCGGGGCATACCCGACAACGAGATTTGACGAGCAGCGCCGGTAATCACGGGAGATCCATGCCGGCGTCGAGCATCAACGTTAGCGGTAGTTGTGCGACTCTGGGGATACGGCGCGGATGTCGGCCAGTGTGAGGTCAGCGTCTTCCGGAATCGAGATGCGCACCAGCTGCAAGACGGAGAGGTCGGCGGCGTCGCTCGGTTGCTCCCAGTCGTTGTGGACGTTGGGGGACCCAAGGCCCAGGGATTCGATCGGGATCAGGCGCTCGGCGATGATGTTGATGTTGTTGTGCATTTTCTGGAGCTTGCCCTCGACCACCACCAACGGTGTTGCCCGAACTTCCAATCGCTGCTTCTCGTAGAGATCCGGATAGACGATGACGTTGGCCAGGCCATGCTCGTCCTCGAGCAGGAGGAAGGTGATGTTCCTGGCGGTACCGGGTCGCTGACGGCAGACGACCAGGCCGGGAATCTGGACGCGGTAGCCGTTCGGCAGTTCTTCCAGATCCTGTGAGGACACCATGTGTTTCGGGAATCCCTCGCGCATCAGGTAAAGCGGGTGATGGCGCGTAACCATCCCAAGCGTCCGGTACTCATCGGTCATGCGCTGCCAGGAAGTCGTAGGTGGAAGCTCGACGTGATCCTGGGCGGTCGGGAGCGCCAGTGGCAACTGCTTGCCGGCGAGACGACGGCTGTGCGGCTCCATGAAGCCGCGGGGAGCGATGAAGAGTCCCATCTGCCAGAGCATCTCACGTCTCCCCAGACCGAAATCGTCGCAGGCTCCCGCCGCCACGAGGTTTTCCAGCGTTGCCGTTCGTAACGCAACGCGGCGGATGAGATCGGCGAAGGAGAGGAAATCGCCATTACGCCGCCGCTCGTCGATGATGCGCTCGGCCGTTTCCTCATCGAGACCCTTGACCTGCATGAGTCCGATCCGGATGGTGCGGCTGCCCTCGACGGAGCACTCGATCTCGCTGCGGTTGATATCGGGCCGAAGGACGCGGATGTCATTGTGGCGAGCATCGTTGACCAGGACATGGGGAGCGTAGAAGCCCATCGGCTGGTTGTTGAGCAGCGAGCAAAGGAACTCGGCGGGATACCTGTGCTTGAGCCAGGATGATTGGTACGCCAGCAGACCGAAGGCGGCGGCGTGGCTCTTGGGAAACCCGTACTGGGCAAAGCCTTTGATCTTCTCGAAGACGGCCGACGCCACCTCGGGCGTAACATCGCCCTCTGCCGCGCAGCCATCCATGAATTGCGCTTCCAGGGATGCCATCGACTCCTCCGAGCGCTTGCGGGTCATCGCCCGGCGCAGTTGGTCGGCCTGGCCAGCGCTGAACCCGGCCAACTCCACGGCAACCTGGACGACCTGTTCCTGGTAGAGGATGACGCCGAGGGTTTCCTTCAGGATGTGCTCGAGGCGGGGATGATCGTATACCGGTGTGTAGTTCGGATCAACGCGGCGCTGCACGAACGGGGTGACAGCGCCGCCGACGATCGGACCCGGCCGCACGATGGCGACCTGGACGATGAGATCTTCGATGTTCTGCGGCTTGGTCCGCCGGATCATCTGGATTTGGGCCCGGCTTTCGATCTGGAAGACACCGATCGTGTCACCCTGCTGGATCATCTCGAAGACCTCCGGATCGTCGAGGTCGATCCGGCTGAGATCGACCGGTCCCTCGCCGCGGGCATCGATTCGATCGAGGCATTCCTCGACGAGCGACAACATGCCGAGGGCGAGGAAGTCGATCTTGATGAACCTGGCATCCTCGCAGGAGTCCTTGTCCCACTGGCAGATGTAGCGGCCATCCATGGCAGCCGGCTGGATCGGCACGATTTCGTTGAGCGGGGTGGCAGAAATGATCATGCCGCCAACATGCTGGGTGACGTGACGGGGGAAATGCTCCAGTTGCCTGGCGATGTCGATCAGGTGGCACCACGGTGCGGAGTGCCTGCGAGCCGCGTATTCCGGCAAGCGGCTCAATTCCTCCTCAAGACCGGGAGCCGAGCGCGGCTCGCTCAGTTTGGCGATGCGGTCGAGATCGGCGAGAGGGATGCCGAGAGCCTTGCCGACATCGCGCACGGCGCTGCGCAGGCGATAGGTGGCAAAGGCACAGACGAGCGCGGCATGATCCGCGCCGTAGACTTGGTAGACCCGCTCGATCATCTGCTCGCGGATTTCGCGCGGGAAGTCGATGTCGATATCGGGGACCGAGCGGAGATCGTCGTTCAGAAACCGCCCGACGTAGAGATCGTGTTTCATCGGGTCGACCGGGGAGAGCCCGACGAGGTAGCAGACGATGGAACTGACGGCCGATCCCCGGCCCCGACCGGCCGGGAGGGACGCCCGTGAGCCGGTCCTCGGTCCCCGCAACTCGGCGGCGACCTCATTGCTGAGCTTCAGGAGATCGCGGTAGATCAGGAAAAACCCGGAAAGATTGAGTTTGGCGATCGTCCCCAATTCTTCCGCGAGACGCCGGCGCGCCTCCTCGTTATCGTCGGGGTATTTCCCGGCGAACGCCTCCCAGCAGGTGCGGGCAAGATGCTGGTCCGGCGACTCTCCGCTGCTGACCCGGTAGTCCGGGAAGACGTAGTCAAGATTCTCAGCCAGGTTGAATTTGGCACAACGGGCGGCGATGAGATCCGTGGACCGAATCGCCTCCGGATAGCCGGCGAAGGCCACGGCCATTTCGTCGGGAGAGCGTAGGGCGAATTCGGCGTTGGGCCGCCGTTCGCGGTGGCAGCCGTCGAGGGTGGTGTGGTGCCGGATGGCGACCAGGACATCCTGCAGGCGATGCCGGTCGCGGTGGTGGTAGTGGACGTTGCCGGTGGCGACATAGCGGACACCGAATTCGTTGGCGAGGTTGACGAGACGCTCGACGCGTTGAGTGTCGCCGAAGACGGAGTTGTGCTGGAGCTCGACGAAGACGTTGTCGCGCCCGAACCAGGCGATGTAGCGGGCCAGGACGCGGCGGGCGCCGGCGAAGTCGCCCTCGTCGACGAGGCGGGAAAGCTGGCCGTTGCGGCAACCGGTCAGCAGGATGAGGTCACCGGCGTAGTCGGCCAAGTGTGATGCGATCGCGCGGTCGTCATCGTCCGGATGGTCGGCTGCCTCGTCGAGGAAGACCGGCAGGGGTGGGCGGCCGTGATGGAGGGCGGTGAGGAGGCGGCAGAGGTTGCCGTAGCCGTCCCGGGTTTCGGCGAGCAGGGTGAGGTGCGAGCCGTCGGCAAGGGTGATCTCGGCCCCGGTGATGGGCGCGATGCCGGCGGCATCGGCCATTTTGGCAAATTCCATCGCGCCGTGGAGTCCGTCGTGGTCGGTGATGGCGAGGGCGGTATAGCCGAGGTGAACCGCCTGGTTGATGATGTCCTCCGGAAGGGAAGCTCCATCGAGGAAGGAGTAAGCGGTATGCAGGTGCAACTCGGTATAGACCGGGGTGGACCCGCTCACCGCCGCTTCCGGTGTGTGCGTTTTTGGTCCGCAGTTACTCATTTATTCGGTTCTGCCCGGAGTGACGGGGATTGTTTTGTGCGGAGTTTTTGCGGAGGCGTTCGGAATTCGTGCAGAAATACGGGTTGGTGGCGGAGCGGCCAGGGGAGCCCGTTACAGCGTGTCGCAGATTGGTTGTGATGCGTGTCGGACACACACGTCGCGGTTCCGGTAGGGCTGCGGAGCTTGCTCCGCCCGCTCGTACCGCTGGCGGAGTCAACGCTAGGTGAGATCGGTTGTAAAGGATCGACACGCGGTCGGTCCCTACGAACGTGACGAGCCTTTGGGCGTGAGTCGGGACAGCCCAGGAGCGTCAGCGACGTGTGGCCGTCCGTTCTCCCCGGGTGGATGTCGTCGCGGTTGTTTGATGGGCGTGGTTGTGAATGCCGTGTCATGGTGCCTTCCCCGATCACCGACGACCAGCCAGTCCTCCCCTTTTCCCATACGAACGCAACGAACCGGGAAAAGTGCGCCAACACGAGGGCCAGGAAAGACAAATGTGTACGTGCAGGCACATCAGGCCAGTTTCGTCGTAGAATGGATATATCCAGCGCGAATGCGGCGCGGGCCTGTAGCTCAGCGGTAGAGCAGGGGGCTCATAACCCTTTGGTCGCAGGTTCGAACCCTGCCGGGCCTACCGAATCCACTGCAACGTGCGGCGGATTCCTTTCCGACACCCGAATGGGGACGGTTTCCCCCAGATCTCGGGTACGACCCAGTGAGGATTGCGTGACCGGAATCGATACCATACTGCGAGATGATCCCATCCAGGTGAGCCGGAATTTGGCGGTAGCCATCGCCGATGTGCTGGCGGACACGCCGGCCAGCGATACCCGGGTCATCGACATCCATGAACTCACGCATATCGCCGACCTGTTCGTGATTTGCTCCGGAGACAACGAGCGCCAGTTGCGTGCGATCCTGCGGCTCGTGCAGGAGCAGCTGGGAGAGCAGGGGATCGATCCGGTCAGTATCGAGGGTGATCCGGTATCCGGGTGGATCCTGATGGACTTCCAGGACGTGATCGTCCACATTTTCGACAAGGATGTCCGGGCGTTCTACAACCTTGAGGAGCGATGGGCCGAAGCGCCGGTGGTGCTCTCCATCCAGTAGGAGCCTGTGCTGCCATCGTCCATCTCGTTGCAGTGGGTTAACCCGTTCGACACAATCGTATGAGGAGGCATGCGCGGGTGAAAAGCGGTCCAATCACCTTTGTTCTCGGCGCCCTGACTGGTGCGATGGCTGGATTCGTGCTCGGTGCATTGCTCGGCAAATATGCGCTGCACCTGATCTCGCTCCTGATAGGGGCGGTGGATCGGCGCGGTTCGGTCGAGGACGAACGACTCAAGTTCGAAGTGTTGCTGCAATAACCGGACCGGCACGAGCGGAACTGGAGACACCCGGAGGTCGTGGAGACTCCGGGTGTTTTGCGTCTTGGCATGCAATCGATGTGCCCGTAGGCTGTGCGGCAGTGATCTGGGGCTCGCGTCATCGGTGGCAACTCCCGACTCAGGATGGCCTTCGCGAACCATGCTCATCTCCTCGAGCCGAGATAAATTCGGCAACCTTATCGAATACAATCGGGTCGCGGATGATCCGAATACCGGCCAGATGCCGATCCTGGTGATTGTGAGTGGCGTGCCTGGTACCGGGAAATCGACCTTGACCCGGTACCTGCGCCAGGTGCTTGGCTGGCCAGCGTTCAATCTCGACCCGATCAAGGAGATCCTGTTCGATGCGTCGACGTTGCCGGTAACTGCGTTGACACCTCCGATGTCGCATCAGTTGGGAACCATGGCCGAGGCGGCCATGGTGGCGATGGCGACGGAAGTGATTCACGCTGGCAGGCCGTGCATCGTCGAGTCGTTCTTCCGGCCGGAGGCCGCAGGTGCTCTCCGCCATGTTGTTGCGGTCAGCAACGCGCGTCAGGTTCACTGTGTGACTCCGGCCGCTGTCTCCATCGCTCGGTACCGGGAGCGTTTCGAGCGTGGGGAGCGGCATCCGGTGCATCTGGATGGACAGGAGGCTGCCGCACGATCGGCGGATCCGTTACCGGCCGACGCCCTGTTGCCAGTTCCCCTCGGCATACCGCTCTTGACGGTCGAGACCGAGGCTGGGTATCTCCCGTCACTCGAGGCGATCGTGCGATTTTGCGGGCTAGGGGGCCATGGTGATTGACCAGGTTCTTGACGTATCACATCCCACCCTGGTGATCGTGAGTGGATTGCCGGCAACCGGAAAATCGTCGCTGGCGGCGGAGTTGCGGGGTGCGTTGGGGTGGCCGCTGTTCACCAAGGACGGGTTCAAGGAACTGTTGCACGACGCGATCGACCGGAGCGGTGAATCGTTCTCCCGGGCTGATTCGAGCCGGCTTGGGGCGCAGGCGATGGCGCTGTTGTTCGCTGCCGGGCTGGAGGTGCTTGAAGCGGGCGTGCCGTGCATCCTCGAGTCCAACTTTGATCCGGCCAGGGCGCTGGATGATTTTCGGTCGTTGCTGGCGGTTTCGCGGGCGCGGCAGGTCCATTGCGCGATTCCCGACGACCTGGTGCTGGAGCGGTACCGGCTGCGGGCGGCTGCGGGTGAGCGGCATCCGGTTCATGTGGATGGCGATGACACCGCGAGATTGCTGGAACGGATTGAGTCCGGAGCGGGCGCGCCGCTGCCGCTCGGAGTGCCGTTGATCGATGTGGATGCGACGCAGGGCTGGTCTCCCGGCATCGACGAGATCGTGCAGTTTTGCCGCGGATGAACCGCCCGGACCGGTATCCCGCCCGGTTCGCATCAATAGTCCTGAAGGCGCCAGGTGCCGGCGATACGATCATGGAAGACGGTGCGACGAGTGCCGTCGTCCAGCAGGATGGCGAAATACTGGCGGTCGATCGGCTGCCGCCACCATTCGTCCTCGATGATCCAGGTATCCTGAATACGCTCGACCTGATGGGGCTGGTGGTTGATGGTCACGGCGGCAGGCAGGTTGTCGCGAGCGACGACCGTGACGGGAACCGGCCGGTTCAGGGGTCGTAGCTGACCAGGCCGTGACGTCGTTCGGGAATGCGCGACCATGGTTCGACCTCCACGATGTGGGCGAGGGGCGACTCGCCATAGCGATGCTTCAACTGGTGAACGGCCGCGATGAGCGGGGCAAGATCGCGGGGACCAAGCTGGGCGAGCGGAGCCTGGCGCGCGGTTTCGCCGGCGATGCCGCTGAGTTCGATGCTGAGGAATTCGACCGGCCCCGGCATTTCCAGATCCTGGAGGCGAAGACGGAGCGCGGTGATCACCCGGTTCTGGCCACAGGGTTCCTTGAGGGTGAGCGTGCGTTCCCACGAGCGGCGGTCGCCTTCGAGCAGGGCGCGCAGGGTCACCTGGCGGACATGACGGTTGCGAAGCTCGGGCCGGTTGAAGGCGCGGGTGACCATTTGGCGAAGGCCGACCATCAGCATGTCGCGGCTGACGACGGGAGCCGGCATGGCGAGATCTTCGATCACGACCGGGGTGTGGGAGGGCGGAACGACCTTGCGGTCGTCGTGCCCGCTGGCGAGTTCCCAGGCGTGGCGGGCCTCGGGACCGAAGCGGGCGGCAACCTTGCGGGCTGGAATGCCGGTGAAGGCGCCGAGGGTGGTGATGCCGAGACGGTTAAGCTGGCGAATGACATCGGGAGAGAGCGGCAACCACTGGATGGCGGCACTGGCGAGGAACGGACCGGCTTCCCCGGCGGTGATCAGCCGGTACGTGCCGGCCGCGGCCGAGCCGGCGGCGATACGGGCGACGAGCTTGCCGGGACCGATGCCGATCCGGGCCCGGAGGATACCGGGAGCGCTGGCAATGAGCCGGCGGATGATTTCGTCCTGCCCGCCGTAGTGGCGATCGAGGCCGGTGAGGTCGATGTACCAAAAACCGGGGGTGTCGGGTTCGACCAGTGGGCTGACCTGGTTGAGGCTGGCGCTGATTTCACCGGCGATGATGCCTTCACGGACGGGATCGGCCCCGAGCACGATGGCGCTGGGACACATGGCGGTGGCTTCGCGCAGGGTCATGCCGACCTGGACGCCCTGGCCGAGGGCTTCGGGCGTGGCATCGAGCACGATCGCCCGGGCGCTTTCGGGATTGCCGAGGATGAGGGGATTGCCGTCGATCTGGGGGCGGTCGATGAGGGCAATGCGCAGGGCGAAGTGCGGGATGGCGAGGCAGGCGATGGACATGCGGGCATTCCTTTCGTCGTTCTCGCGTTGGCTGGAAAGACACGTGATCGTTCACTGCCACAGGGCCGGGACGAGATCGACGGTCCTGCTGGACGGCGCGGTGGCACGGGTGTGCCGATGCCTGTCACACGCGATAATAGAACGTATGTTCTATTATCGCAAGATGTGCCGGTGAGTCATTGCAGCACGTACACTTCGATGGCAGGACGGGTCGACATGACCGGCATCATCTGGTCGAATCAGGAGGCATTCCCGCGTGACCGGCGCCAATTCCGAATCACCGTCGAGGCTCATGGCATCGCAGGAGCCGCTTCAGGAACTGCGGGCAAGAGGAGTGTCCCGGATCCTGATTCCCGAGGCGGAACTGCAACAGGAGATCCGGACGATCGCGGCGGAACTGGACGCCGAATACGGCGCGGACCAGCCGCTGATGGTGGGTGTGTTGACCGGGGCGGTCGCCTTCATGGCCGACCTGATGAAGGCGATGACAATTCCGGTGCAACTCGATTTCATGGCGATCTCGAGCTATGGGGCAGCGACGAAGTCATCGGGCGTGGTGCGTATCCTGAAGGACCTGAACGAGGATATCGAGGGACGCCGCCTGATCGTCGTCGAGGACATCGTCGATAGCGGCCTGACCCTGCAGTACCTACTCGAGATGCTGAAGGCACGGAACCCGGCTGATATCCGGGTGGTCGCGCTGCTGAAAAAGGACAAGCCGGATGCGATCGAGGTCCAAACGGACCGGGTGGGGTTCCACATCCCCGACGAATTCGTGATCGGGTACGGCCTGGATTACGCGGGGCAGTACCGGAACCTGCCGTATGTAGCGGTCCTCGATCCGAGTGTGTACCTGGGATAGGCGCCGGAGTCTTTCCGCGGTTCACGGCGGCGCACGATCCCAGGGTAACGGCGCGGCTCGGTCCCGAGCCAGCCCTTCCAACCGCTTGTGCCTCCCCGGAGTGAAGGCGGCCGAGTTGGCTCGATCGCAACCGGCCAGCCGGGTGGCCCTGCCCGAGTTACCTGTCCATAATGTCCATACATGATTGCTATACTGAACGGGCATCTCGCTCTGGGGGATCCATCGATGCATCCCTCCCGTTCACGGACCCCAGGTACCCGGAGGACTCCGGCACATGCGTCACAGGAAATGGTTTCGCAGCGGCTTCGTGTGGCTGCTGCTGCTCGTCGCTGTCAGTGTGTTGTGGTTCGCCTATGCCGGGAATCGCAACGCTCCGCCAACTGTCGACTTCAACACCGACGTCATTAACGATATCCGTGCTGGCGATGTCCAGAAACTCGTGGCCCAGGAAAACAGCTCCGAAGTGCGCGTGGTGTACACGGATCCAACCCGGCCGGACGCTGAATCGCGCATTCCTCCCGACAGCAGCATTATCGAAGTGCTGGCGGCAGCGGACCTGCCATCCGACGCGGTCACGATCGAGGTTGAGCCTGCCAGCCGGTGGGGAGCGGTCTTCGCGATCCTGACCTTCCTGCTGCCAACCCTGCTGATCGTGGGGCTGCTCATCTTCCTGATGCGACAGAGCCAGGGATCCAACAACCAGGCGATGTCGTTCGGCAAGAGCCGGGCTCGGCTCTTCTCCTCGAACCGGCCGACCGTGACGTTTGCCGATGTGGCAGGGGTCGACGAGGCCAAGGAAGAGCTCGCGGAAGTCGTCGAGTTCCTGAAATACCCCGAGAAATTCGCATCCCTGGGGGCACGCATCCCGCGCGGGGTGTTGCTGGTGGGCCCTCCGGGAACCGGCAAGACCCTGCTGTCGCGGGCGGTGGCCGGTGAGGCCGGCGTGCCGTTCTTCAGCATCTCGGGCTCGGAGTTTGTAGAGATGTTCGTCGGTGTTGGCGCGAGCCGCGTCCGCGACCTGTTCGAACAGGCCAAGCGAAGTTCGCCCTGCATCGTCTTCGTCGATGAAATCGACGCGGTGGGGCGGCAGCGCGGGGCCGGGCTCGGTGGCAGCCACGACGAGCGCGAACAGACGCTCAACCAGTTCCTGGTGGAAATGGACGGATTCGACAGCAGCATCAATGTGATCGTGATTGCCGCAACCAACCGGCCGGACGTCCTCGACCCGGCCCTGCTGCGGCCAGGCCGGTTCGACCGGCAGGTCGTGCTCGATCGCCCGGATATTCAGGGACGCCGCTCGATCCTCGACGTCCACACCCGTGGCAAACCGATGGAGGAGAATGTATCCATCGAGAACCTGGCGCGCCAGACGTCTGGGTTCTCGGGGGCTGACCTCGAGAACCTCGTCAACGAAGCGGCGATCCTTGCTGCGCGGCGCAACAAGAAGAGCGTTGGCCGGGGCGAGTTGACCGAGGCGATCGACCGCGTGATAGCCGGACCGCAGCGCAAGAGCCGCGTCATTTCCGAGCGCGAGCGGCTGATGACGGCCTATCACGAAGCCGGTCACGCCCTGGTGGCACGGATGCTGGCGCATTCCGACCCGGTGCGGAAAGTTTCGATCGTGGCCCGCGGCATGGCTGGTGGCTATACCCGGACGGTGCCCGACGAGGACCGGATGTTCAAGACGCTGGCCCAGTTCCGCGACGATATCGCGGTGTTCATGGCGGGTCAGGTGGCGGAACAGATGGTGTTCGAGGAAATCTCGACCGGGGCCTCCAACGACATTGAGCGGGCCACGAACATCGCCCGCCGGATGGTGACCGAGTTCGGCATGAGCAGCCTCGGGCCGCTGGCGTACGGCAAGAAGGAAGAGATGGTCTTCCTGGGCCGGGAAATCAGCGAGCAACGCAACTACAGCGACCAGGTGGCCTTCAAGATCGATCAGGAAGTGCGGCAGATCATCGACGAGGCCCACGCCCGGGCGACCCAGGTGATCACCGATCACTTCGACCGGCTGGAGGCGATCGCGCTGCTGCTGATCCGTGAGGAAACGATCGATGATGAGCAGCTGGAGATGCTGTTCGACTCGCCGCGGCCAGTGCCGATGTTGATCGGCCCGCCCACGGGTCGGCCCTCGGCGCGGGCCCAGCAGGGCACCGCCAAACCGGCTCCGGAACGGCAGGAGCGGCGCGATCCCGAACCGCCAGGGTTTGGCCAGTTGCGGCCGCAGCCGATCGGGGACTAACGCACTGGGAACAAATGACGAACGGGCCGGTCGCATCGACCGGCCCGTTCGTCATTTTCGCTGGATGAGGCAAACGCGGTTGCCGTCGGGGTCGTTGACGTAGGTGACGACGGCGCTGCCGATGTCCTCGACTGGTGTCGGTTCGGCACCCATCGCGCGGGCGTGGTCGATGGCGGCAGCGATATCGGCGGTGGCGAACATCAACCGCGGGCGGGAATGGTCAAGTGGTTGACTGAAAGCGTGATTGTGCCCGTCGAGCATGACACGGGTTGGTCCCGTCACCGGCAGGTCGCCGATCAGGTCCCCGTGCGACAATTCCCCGGCCGGGATTCCCAGCAGAGAGGCATACCAGCGGAGCGAGGCTGCCACATCGGACACGTGGATGAACACGGCGTCGAGGTGCGGCTGGATGGTCATGGAGGATCTCCTTCCGAGGGCTACGTCGTGCCGGTTACGGGTGACAACGAATCCGGGTCGAGGACAGGCTGATCGATTTCCACGAGCAGCGGCAGGTGGTCGCTGAGGCCGAGCCAGGCTTCCGGCTGGCCGAGCGTGACCCGGGCGCCCTGGAGCAGGTTTCGCCCGAGGAACGCGTAGTCAAGGTGCCAAGTCCGGTCGCGGCGGCGGTAGAGGTAGAACGTCGGTCGCGACTCCTCGCCATGTTGCTCGTGATGCTGGTGATGCCAGAGACTGGTGTAGCCAAGGTGCGCCAACCGGTCGACGAGGGTAGTGTGCGTGAGTTGGCCGTGCTTGCGATCGAACACGGTGCTGCTGTTGAGATCGCCGGCGATGATGCCGTTTGGGGTATCCAGGAAGTTCGGGTACCGGTCGATCGCCGCGTGTATGAGGCGTACGTAGCGCAGCCGGCTTGTCAGGACCGAGGCCCAGACCGCAAGCAGGCGGATGTGGCCAATGTGGACCGGCAGGAACCAGGGCAGGTCGGGATCGAAGGTAGGATCGAGGCGGTACTCACCGTCCTTCAGGCCGATCACGGCCAACCCCTTGTGCCTGCGGCCGACCCAGTGGGCGAATGGGACATCGAGGGCGAGCACGTCGCGCTCGGAGGCTTCCTGGATGACGAGCAGGTCCGGTTCCCAGGCCAGGACCGCCGGGAGCTTGCGGCCAAGGGCGCCGTTGCAGTTCCAGGTGATGATGCGCATGGTGACTGGCCGCACCTTGTTGCCTGACAGGGTGGAAAGCAGAACGGCCCGGCACAAGTGCCAAGCCGTTTCCCGTGGTGGAGACGGGGGGATTCGAACCCCCGACCTCTACAGTGCGATTGTAGCGCTCTCCCAGCTGAGCTACGTCCCCGGGCGAGTGGGATTATACGCTTGCCCGAGAGCGTGCGTCAATCGCCGTGAGTTGACATACTGACTCGGGAGAAAGGGACCGCACAGGCGACATTTAGCCCGATGGAAAGGATGAAACCAATGATCCGGACCGAATTAATGTACCAGCCGGCGTACGCCCTGGCGAAGGTGTTGCTGGACGTGGGAGACGAGATTCGCGCCGAGGCAGGCGCGATGGTATCGATGACTTCCGGGATTCAGATCGAAACCCAGGCCACCGGCGGGTTCATGAAGTCGCTTCGCCGGTCGGTCCTGGGTGGAGAGTCGTTCTTCACCAATACCTTCAGAGCAACCGGGAATGGCGCCGAACTGACGTTGGCGCCGAGCCTGCCGGGAGACATCGCGGTCTGGACGCTCAGTTCAAGCGAACTGCTGGTCCAGTCAGGGAGCTTCCTGGCAAGTTCCACCACCATCACCGTTGATACGAAGTGGGGCGGGGCGCGTTCGTTCTTCGGCGGCGAGGGTCTTTTCATGCTTCGCTGCGAGGGGAGCGGGACGCTGATCGTCACGAGCTATGGCGCGATCCATCCTGTCACCGTTCCGGCCGGGGCGACCTACGTGGTCGATACCGGGCACATCGTCGCGTTCGACGCGCATATGCCGTATTCGGTGCGAAAGGCGGGATCCTGGAAATCGACGATCTTCGGTGGGGAAGGGTTGATCGTTGAGTTCACGGGGCCGGGTCAGGTGTTCCTGCAATCGCGGAGCCAGGAGGCGTTCCTGGGGTGGCTGATTCCGAAACTGCCTCGTAGCAATGAGTAGTTGCACAGTGGGCATAGTCTCTCACCATCATCCTGGGCCAGAGACGAATGCGGCAACGAACCAAGGTCGCCGGAAGCCTTGACGCTGCGGTCGTCGTTGCCTAGCATTCGCACCAGTAGATTCCGGGTCTCAAACAACACCATTCGATGCCGCCCCCGCACGTGGTCGAGTTTCGCATGTGCCGGGATATTGGTATCCAGCATGACAGGGAGGCTCACGTCGATGAGTGACCGTGCGTTCGGAATGAGTCGTCGTCGTGCGGTGCGGACGATGTTGGCGGGTGTGGGAAGCGTTGCCGTTGGAACCGTAACCTGGAGCATCGTTTCCGGTTCGGAGGGTCACACCGAATGGACGTACGAGGGTGAGACGGGTCCCGATCACTGGGGCGATCTCGACCCGACATTTGCGGCGTGCTCAGAGGGACAGGAGCAGTCGCCCATCGACCTCGGCGGGGCGGGTGCGGCGGAGATTCCCGATGTTCAGGTTCATTTCGATGTCCTGACGGAGATGACGCTCGTCAACAGTGGGCATACCATCGATGTCGAGTTCGCCTCGGACCATTTTGCCGCCATCGACGGGTTTGACTACCGGCTGGACTCGTTTCACTTCCACACGCCGAGCGAGCACACGATCGGCGACGAACACCGGGCGATGGAGCTTCACATGAAGCTCGAGGATCGCGGACAGTGGGCGGTGCTGGCGGTGTTCATCGTCGAAGGAGAGGAAAGCGAAGCCCTCAAGCCGGTCTTCGACAACATGCAGTACGTTGAGGAGAAGCACGCCGAGCACGAAGTCGGCGGATTCACGATCAATCTTCCCGATCTGGTCCCCATCGATGGGGCGACCTACCGTTATGATGGATCGTTGACGACCCCACCGTGCAGCGAGTCCGTGCAGTGGATTGTGTTTGCGGAGCCGATCCAGGCGAGCACCCAGCAGATTGGCATCTTCCAGGGGATCTTCGCGGCGAACGCCCGGCCACCGCAGGATGTCAATGACCGCGACGTGATCGAGGACCAGCGGGACTGATCGCTGCGGACGGGAGATCGGCACTGTGGGCCAGTATCACGCTTGCACGGCGCGATACTGGCCCACAGTGCGTACGGTGAAACACTGGCGGTGAGGCCTCGTACCGTGCGGACGATTCCCTGAACTGGTGGGGAAATGGGCTGGAGCGGGTGATGGGACTCGAACCCACGACATTCTGCTTGGGAAGCAGACACTCT
>CAZSUN010000001.1:81905-143592 GCA_964610045.1 uncultured Sphaerobacteraceae bacterium | reverse complement strand
CCGCCGGTGTTCACGACCGTGCCCGTACCAGTTGTCGGACTCGTCGGCGTCGGCGACTGCCCAGGTACCGGGGTTGGCGAGGGCACCGGAGATGGCGAAGGTGTGGGGCTCGGCACTGGCGACGGGGTTGGCGACGGCGCAACGGGTAATCCACCATCCGGAACGCACACGGTCGTTCCCTGGTAGCTTCCAATCGCGCGCGGGGTGCTTTCGGTCGACGTGCCGCCTCCGGCAAACGTCGCGACTGCCTTGATCGTCGATCCGAGCGCAATGTCGCCGGCTTCGAGGGAAAACTCCAGGCTGTAGGAGGTCGACGCCGCGGCGAGTGTGACCGTCTCGGAGTCGACGGACGTGTCGCCGGCCAGCAACTCGACGTTGACGACAACGCCTTCCGAAGGAGTGACGACGATCAGGGTCCCCGGCACGGTTGCCGATGCACTGGGGCAGGTGATCTCCACCGACGTTATCGTCGTGGCGACCGGCACATCCGTCTCGCCCGCCAACGCCGGCATCCAGGAGAGCGACCCACTGATCAGGACAAGAAGGGTCAGCCAGCGCAGGATGCCCCCGTGCCGGTTCGATGATGTGAGTCGCATGCTACCTCCCGCAGCCCACGGTCCATGTTCGTGAGCCAGACCCCACAGGCAGTGCCAAACATCCTGCCTGCTCCCTCGAATCGCGTTCGAACTCATTTCTTGTGCGAATCCCAGCACTCCGGGAAGTTCGATCAGTATGCCCCATCATTCACTGGAATTGGTACCCGTACTGGCAGCCGTCGTGTCGTCGCCAACCACCAGTTCGATTACCCCGGACGACAGGTAAAGGGGGCGCAGTCCCGGCATAATCTCCCACCCCTCGAAATCCGAGGCATGCAGCGGTGCATCGAGCGCCAATCGCAGGCGAAGCACCCCCTCGGCAAACTCACGGACTTCTGCCGAATCAACCGCGCTGAGTCCCAGGACATGACGCTGGATGGACACGGCCATCGATGTATCGATCACGTCGTGAACGATGAGATCGGTAGCCGACCCCACCTGCGGCACCGCTGATCCATCACCTGGTGTCGACACAGGTGCCACGGGTACGGCGGATGAGGCGAAATCTGTCCTCACAGCGTCGAGCATCGCTTGCACCTGATGCGAGACGCCATCGAGCGAGGCGGATATTCGGCCGATTTCCGACGAGATCGAAACGAGTCCAGCCTCGACGCGAGCTCGTCGACTGGATACGATGCCATTCGCCGCCTGTTCCCGCAGTTCGACAACCTCTCGCAAGGCCTCCCCTGTCCGCCTGACCTGGTCCTCGATCAGGTGATCGAACCCCTCGTATAACGCCAGGCGTTCGTTCGCCGCAGCCAGGGCTTCCCTCAGCCGTTCCGTCTCCGAGGAAACTTCTCCCTCTCCCGCATTCATTCTCTTGATCTGCTCCTGATCGACGTACATGGCCACGGAATCGTCACTGTCCTGCCGTCAATCCATCGGCAGCCTTGCCCATATCGCAACGCGGGTAGCGCAACCGCTCGATCCGGCAGCAACTCACTACAGGAACACCGAAAGATCGCGAATCGTCTCTCGCTGGAGTGTAGCAAAGGCGTATACCCGGTCAGATGCGCAGTGTTCTGTTGCGACGACGACGGGTACACTTTCGTCCGGCTACCGCGTACCGTAGTGTGGTATCGTAGCGAATCCCCGCGAGGACCGAGCAGCGTGCACAGGACGGGACTTACCCCGACCACATTATTCATTGTTCAACCTTGACGATCACACGCTGGCAGTCTTCGGATCAAGTTTGTCACCAACATCATTGGCCGTTTCGGTACAGCCGATCCACGCCCCACAGCAGGAAAGTCGAGACTCCATCACCATGCCAGCTCGCAAGCGCACCAACGAGCCAACTCCGGAGACTCAGGAGGAGCCTGTCGTTCAGGCGCCCGAAGCGCCCAGCGAGGAACAAACATCGGCCCGGCGCCCACGAAAGCCGCGAACCACCGCCGCCGCCGATGACCAGCCCGTTGCGACTCCCCGGAAAAGGAAGCCGTCCCAGCGGCGCAAAGCGGAGAAGTCCACCCTCGTCCTTCCGGTGGTGATTACGGACGAGACCATCCTCCTGCCGCACATGTCGATCCCGTACCCGGTGGAGGACGAAGAAACCGCCCGAGCCATCGACCGCGCGATGCGCATGCAACCGCGTCTCGTCCTCGTGCTCACCGAGCGGCGGGTGGAATCGGACGGCAAGGGCGATCAGTCCGGTTTACCCGATCCCGATCTCATCGACATGATGACGGACCTCCTCGCTGAGGATGTCGGGGACGGATACGACCAGGCGATTCCCGCCGGCGACGACGAGCCGGCCGGAGAGTGGCAGGTCCTGGTCGAGGATGACGCCCAGTACGAACTCTGCCAGGTTGGCGTAATCGCCGAGGTCGGCCAGTACATCTCCCGGCCGGGCGGGCAGGATCACGTTATCCTGCAAGGCATCGCGCGCGGTGTAGCCCAGGAACTGATCCAGGAGCAGCCATTCGTAGCCGCCCGGGTCGTCCGCGAGGATGACGTTCCGGGCGATCCCTCGCGCACGGAAGCCGCGATGACCGCCGTCCTCGAGCAGGTCGAGAGCTATATCTCCATGCTCCCGAATGTGCCGGAAGAAGTCCTGACGATGGTCCGCAGCGTCGAGGAGCCAGGCTGGCTCGCCGACCTCATCGCGTTCTCGCCGGAATTCTCGTCCGCCCAGCGTCAGCAACTGCTCGAGGTGCTCGACCCGGTCGACCGTCTCCGCCAACTGAGCGTGATGATCCAGAAGCGTCTCAACGTCCTCAATCTCCGCCACGAAATCCAGTCCGAAGCCCAGGCGGGGATGGATCGCCAGCAACGCGAGTACTTCCTGCGTGAGCAGTTGCGCGCCATCCAGAAGGAACTTGGCGAGGGCTCCTCCGAGGAAGCCCTCGCCAACGAGTTGCGCCAGAAGATCGAAGAAGTGGGCATGCCGGACGAAGTCAAGGCGAAAGCGTTGACCCAGGTCGACCGCCTCGAGCAACAACACCCCTTCTCGCCGGAAATCGGCGTGATCCGTACCTATCTCGAATGGTTGACGGAGCTTCCCTGGTCGGCGGAGACCGAGGACCGGCTCGATCTCGACGAGGTCGCCCGCATCCTCGATGAGGACCACTACGGTCTCGACAAGGCCAAGGAACGCATCATCGAGTACATCGCGGTCCGCAAGCTGGCCGGCGACCGGTTGAAGGCGCCCATTCTCTGTTTCGTCGGCCCTCCGGGTGTCGGCAAGACCAGTCTCGGTCGTTCGATCGCTCGCGCCATCGGCAGGCAGTACGTCCGCATGTCACTCGGCGGTGTTCGTGACGAGGCGGAAATCCGTGGCCACCGGCGCACCTACGTCGGCGCCATGCCGGGCCGGGTGATCAAGGCCGTGCGCGATGCGAAGAGCCGCAACCCGGTCCTCGTCCTCGACGAGGTCGACAAGCTCGGCTCGGACACCTTCCGGGGAGATCCGTCGTCTGCCTTGCTCGAAGTCCTCGATCCCGAGCAGAACTCGACGTTTTCGGACCACTACCTCGAAGTTCCGTTCGACCTGTCGCGGGTGATGTTCATCACCACGGCCAACATGCTCGACCCGATACCTCCAGCCCTCCGCGACCGGATGGAAATCATCGAGGTGTCCGGCTATACCGAGCTTGAGAAACTGGAGATCGCGAAGAACTACCTGGTGCCGAAAGCACTGGAGAACCACGGCCTCACACCCGGGCAATTGACGATCACCGAAGATGCCTTGCGCACCGTCATCCGGGAATACACCGAAGAGTCGGGTGTCCGCAACCTCGAACGTGAGATCGGGTCACTGTGTCGCAAGATCGCCCGGAAGTTCGCCGGCTCCACTCCTCCCGAGGAAATCACCATCGACACCGCGGAGGTTCACGAAAGCCTTGGCGTCCCGCGCTACGAGTTCGGGCTCGCAGAGGAGCAGGATGAGGTCGGCGTCGCCACCGGCGCCGCCGTCACGAGCGTGGGCGGCGATCTCCTCTCGATCGAAGTCACGATCATGCCGGGCAAGGGCGACCTCTCGCTCACCGGCAAGCTCGGCGACGTGATGCAGGAGTCGGCGCGGGCCGCGCTGTCCTACGCCCGCTCGCGGGCGGACCGGCTCGGGATCGATCCCGCGCTCTTCGACAAGAGCAACATCCACGTCCACATCCCCGCCGGTGCGATCCCCAAGGACGGGCCATCGGCGGGCATCACGATGGCGACCGCCCTCATTTCGGCGATGACCGGCGTCAAGGTTCGCCGCGATGTCGCGATGACCGGCGAGATCACTCTCCGTGGCAAGGTCCTCCCAATCGGCGGGCTGCGGGAGAAAACGCTGGCGGCGCACCGCGGTGGCATCCATACCTTCATCCTGCCAAAGCGCAACGCGAAGGACCTGTCTGAACTGCCAGACATCGTTAAGGCTGACCTTGAACTCGTCCAGGTCAGCACATTGGATGAGGTACTCGACATCGCGTTTGTCCAGGATCCGGACCGCCCGAGACGGCGGGTCGCAACTCCGCCGTCCGGTGCTGGTGATGTTCCGGAGAAACCCGGCCGGAAACCACGGCAGGATGGCGGCAAGCGCGGTCACATCGATGCGCCCGGCAGCCAGGATCCGCTACCGGCGTCACTGCGATAGACTGCCGGAACAAACCACGTCGCGTATCCGCCCCGGCAGGTTTCTGCCGGGGCGGTGCGGTCGCAGCGGCGGTCCACACATTCCACCGCTACGAGCAGCCACGGAGGGTCGCCTCTACGACGAATTTCGACTGCTCACCCAGTTTCCATGTGACACCAACGGGAACTCCGCCATCCGGATGTTGGTGCACCCGTACGGGATGAGGGTCACCCGTTCCACATCCAAGCCAGCGTCGACCGGGCTCATCGGCACCGGACCAGCCGCGTTATGCGCGACTCCCCACTCGGCCACCTTCACCGCCTGAGCCGTCACCTGATGCGGGGAGCCATCCGGCGAGAATGGCCGCTCACCCATTGAACCAACGGTCAGGTCGAGCCCGGCGTCCGGATCGTCCGGATCGATCGCGAGGGCGTAGTTCCAGGCGCTCAACGGGTCAATCTCGAAGTCGCTGACCGTGTCCCGTTCGACGACCATCCGCCAGGATTCATCGATCCTGAGACCGTAGAGCAACGGACCACGCCGGATCGCCACCGCACCTCGGTCCCGGGGAACGATCCGGAATGCGGGGTTGAAGTCCAGCACGATGGATGAACCGCCCTCGACACTCAATATGTGGAAACGTCCGGCCGGGACGGCCTGTGCCGCGCCGTCTCCGACCGAAACCGTGGCCGAGGTCGCCCAGGCCGGAATCCGCAGCGACAGCGGGATATTCACCTCGGACGTAATGGCGATCCGGACCTGATCCTCGAACGGGTACCCGGTCTCGACCACGATCCGAACGGGCGCGCCATCAACCTCGCACCGGATGTCGCAGGGAACGTAGGTGATCGCCGCCAGACCGCCATCCGGCGACCGCATCCAGGCGCTGCTCGCCAGTTTTGGCCATCCCTGGTGCATATTGGCGGTGCAGCAACCGAAGTGGGGCTCCAGGCCGAACAGATTCGCGTCGGGGCCATTCGTGGTGTAGACCCGGTCGATGTCCGCCTTACAGAACGGCTGGTTGACCTGCTGGTCGTACTGGTGAGTCCACATGTCGGGACTGATCGTCGCCGGCAAGGCATTGAAGGCCAGCGATTCCAGCAGGTCGGCGAAGTCGATGTCGCCGAGTACCGATACCAGCACCTCCAGCGAGTACATGTACTCAACGACAGCACAGAGTTCACTGCCCTGTGACGGGCTGCGGCCGGCGAGATGCTCGTCGCACGAGAACATCCCGGTCGCCTGGCCATGATAGCGGTCGAGTTCGGAGATTGCGTGATACGTCGCAAGTCGATCGCCGTCGTCGCCCGATTGGCGGAACCAGACACCACCCGCCTTGATCCCCATCGCATTGTTGGGGCCGTGGCTGCTGAGATCGCATTCCGATCCCGTCAACTTCTCGTGAAACGGGAATCGCTCGAAATGGCGGCGCCAATCAAACCCCTGATCGTGCGCCCTGGCAGCCAGGTCGAGCAGCCAGGCTTCTCCCGTCTGGTCGTACAGCCAATGGCAGGCGACCACCAGATCGGCCCAGCGAAAGCGCGCCCACGACCGCAGCACGCTCGTCTCCAGCACGGCGTCCAGCCGCCGCATGAACCGCAGGATCGCGGGCAGGATCCGGAAATCGCCGGTTGCCTCGTGGTACTGGATCAGCACCTTGAGCAGGATGAACCGGGGCCACGGATCGTAGGCGATGGCGTTGTACGCCGAACCACCCGGCCGGACCCTGGCCGGATCGCCCACCTGGCGGTCATAAACATCCCCGAACCAGCCATCCTCCTGCTGGCGTTCGAGGATCGCATCGATCCATCCGGTGGCCTTTGCCTTCAACCGTTCGTCATCGAGCAGGAACGCGATCGGCACCAGGCCATCGAGCCAGTAGGGTGCCCGCTCCCAACCTTCGGCGCTGCCGCCGCGCCAGCCACTGTCGGCCACATCCGGCCAAAACTCATCGAGGTGACCGGTCAGGCCGTCCGCCTGCGTCCGTAATTGGTCACGCAACCACCCGGCAGGGATGATGGCGCCAAGAGGCAAGGAAACAAACGCGGGTTTCCGCAATACCGCAGGTTTTTCGGTCATCGATCGCTGCTTTCGGTATATCCGGTGGATTCCGGGAACGGTACGGGCGCACGCATCCGGCCCGATGCCCGATTGTCATCGCGTGCGGTCAGGCAGTGAACTCCGCTCTCAGTCGCCAGTCATCAGGTGCTTGAGGAAGAACTCGTACGCCATCGCCTCCATGTGCGCGCGTTGCGCGTTGTCAGCCGCGCCACCGTGTCCGCCTTCACGGTTCTCGTAGAACAGCACGTCCGGGATTCCACGTGCCTGCATCCGGGCTGCCATCTTCCTCGCCTGGACCGGTCCAACCCTGTCATCACTGGTCGCTGTGTAGAACAGCACCGGCGGGTAACCGATTCCGTCCCGCAAGTTGTGGTACGGCGAAAACTCCTGGATGAACTCCCAGTCGTCAGGATTATCGGGGTCCCCGTATTCCGCGATCCAGGAAGCTCCGGCCGAGAGCTTCGTATACCGCTTCATGTCCAGCAGCGGTACCTCGCAAACGACAGCCCCAAACAGCTCGGGGGACCGGGTCAGCATGTTGCCCACCAGAAGGCCGCCGTTGCTGCCACCGACGCAGCCGAGTCGCTTCGTTGACGTGACTCCACGCGCGACAAGATCGCGTGCGACAGCCGCGAAGTCCTCGTACGCGCGCAACCGGTTCTCTCGCAACGCAGCCTGGTGCCAGGCAGGACCGTACTCGCCGCCGCCCCGGATGTTCGCGACAACGTAAACCCCACCTGCCTCCAGCCATGCCCGGCCGATCACCCCGCTGTACCCGGGAGTCATGGAGATTTCGAATCCCCCATACCCGTAAAGCACAGTCGGAGTATTTCCGTCTCGCGTCAGCCCCACCGGCGCGACCAGGAAATACGGGACCGCGGTGCCGTCCTCGGAGCGTGCGAAGTACTGCTCCACGGTGAAATCGCTGCCTGCGAAGAACGCAGGGGCATGCTTGAGCGCTTCGATCTGGCCTGACCGGGCATCGCCAACTGAAAGCGTCTCCGGCTGCGTATACCCGGCGGACGACAACCAGAAAGAGTCATCGAGATCCGGATCAGTCCCGGCGGCTCGCACGGTCTGATACCGACCTACAGCATCGAGTGGCCGCCGCGTCCAGGCGTCCTCCTCTGGTGTGACGATCTCGATCCGGGACGCCACATCCTGCAGGAGGGTCAGCAACAATTGGTTGCGGGTCCAGCTGAATGACACCAGCGAGGTCCGTTCGTCGGGCAGGAAGACCGCCTGCATATCCCTGCCACCAGCGAGGAACTCATCGAACCGGGTGGCCAGGAGCGCACCGGCAGGCCAGGTGTTACCTGCCACCTCCCAGGAGGATCGCAGCGACACCAGAAGCCAATCGCGATGCACGTCGATCTCGGCATCGACTGGTACGTCGATGCGTTCCGGCTGACCGCCACGTACGACCAGGTTTTCCCCACGCCAGAAATCGACACGATCGCCAATCAGGTCACGCTCGTATCCTTCCGTGTGATCGTGCGTCGCCCAGACTCCCATGTGATCGCTGGGCACTTCATGAACCAGTGTCGCGTCCAGCAGCGGTTCTCCACGTCGCCAGCGACGAACCTGCCGGGGATAGCTGGACGTCGTCATCGTGCCATCGCCGAAGTCGGTGGAAATCAGCACGGTATCCCGATCGCCCCAGGATGCACCGGTCTTGGCGCTGGGGACCCGGAATCCATCATCCAGGAAAGTCCTGGACAGCAGGTCGAACTCCCGGACCTCGAAGGCATCGCCGCCATCGGGCGAAATGAAGACCAATGCCCGGTCATACTCCGGGTAGAGAAGGTCGGCACCCACGAACACGAGCTCGGCGCCCTCGGAGCGTCCCAGGGCATCAACATCGAGCAGGACATCCCAATCCGGATCGTCGGTCCGGTAGCTGTCAAGCGTTGTCCGCCGCCACAGCCCACGCGGGTGGTCCGCATCCTTCCACAGGTTGTAGAGCCAGTCTCCGTGACGGCTTACGGCTGGTATCCGGTCACTGGAATCGAGCACTTCGAGAATTCTCGCGCGCAGGTAGTCGAATGAGGCTGCATCGAATGCCTGGACCGTCCTGTCATTCTGGGCATCCACCCAGGCAAGCTGTTGCGGGCCGTAGATGTCTTCGAGCCACTGCCACTCATCGTGGGTCGCATTTCGATCCGGGTAGGTGGGACTGTCGATCAATTGGGCCATCCTCCATGGGTTCGTCGATACACATCACGCTACCATCTCGTCCTGGGGAAAGGAAAGGCCTCATACCAGGGGCGTGTCATCGCTGCAGCGGTTTGACACCCCCTCGCATGGTGTGTAGGGTTGGCGCTGTCATTACTGGATTCTCAGAAACCAGCACCGTGGTTTCGACTGGAGGCTTGCTCCGATGACTGCCGCAACGTCCCACCGCGCCGACCGGACGATCGAGCCAGGCACCTTCCACTAGGCACTGCATGCTGCCGGACGTGGCAACGACCACGACCGGGGACCTCCGATCAGCGCACGAGAACATCCCGTACCGCCTTCCGGTGCGGGAACGTGTTGTTGTCCTGTCTTCGGAGGCCCAATCAGGTGACACGCACTCACCCCGCACCCAGCCGCTCCTCACGGTTTCTTTCCCGGTATCTCGCTCCCCACCGATGGTCGATCGTCGCGCTCGCGCTGATCGTCGCGGCAATCATTGGTATTCAGATCGCCACGCCGCTCATCGCCGGCCGCTTCATCGATGAGGCCGTGGGCGACGGCACGCTCCGGCAACTCGTCATGCTTGCGCTGGTCACCATCGCCCTCGCCATTGCCGGGCAGGGGCTGGCACTCGTCGAAACCTGGTTCGCGGAGCGCGTGAGCTGGGACGCCACCAACGAACTCCGGTCCGACCTCCTCGGGCACCTGCTGCGCCTCGACGCAAGCTTTCACACGAGCCGCACCCAGGGCGAGCTGATCGAACGCGTCGATGGCGACGTCGCCATGCTGGCCCGGTTCTTCTCGCGGTTCGTCATCAGCGTGGTTGGCAACCTGCTCCTGATGGCCTGCGTCCTCGTACTCCTCGTCCAGGTCGACTGGCGACTCGGTCTCGGGTTGTCTGCGTTCGCCGTGACAGCACTTCTCGCCATGCTTCGTATCCGGGCGACCTCGACGCACCAATGGGCTGCCGAGCGCCAGGGAAGCGCGGATTTCTATGGTTTCCTTGGCGAATACCTCGGAGGACTCGAAGACATCCGCGCGAATGGCGCGATACCGTTCGTCCTCCGACGGTGCGCGCAATCGATGCGATCCTGGCTGGACTCCATCCGGCGTGCCCAGATGCGCGGGTATGCCCTTGTCGCCACGAGTGACCTTTTGTTCGGCCTGGCGACAGCATTCGCATTTGCCTGCTCGGCATGGCTCTTCAGGGACGGTGCAATCAGCCTCGGCGCGGTGTACCTGGTCGTTCGCTATACCGCCATGCTGCGCGAACCCACCGAGCAGTTGCGCAACGAGGTCCAGGACTTCCAGGTAGCGGGAGCCAGCCTTGGCAGGATCCAGACCCTTCTGGATACGGAATCGGGCATCGTGGACGGACCGAACCTGGACTTGCCAGACGGGCCGCTGTCGGTCTCGTTCGACCGGGTGTCGTTCGCCTACGGCGATGGACCTCCTGTCCTGAACGAAATTAACCTTCGCATCGCGCCGGGGCGTGTCCTTGGCATCCTCGGACGAACCGGCAGCGGGAAAACCTCACTGATTCGCCTCATTCCGCGGTTTCACGATCCGCAGGCCGGCCGGGTATGCCTTGGGGAGGTGGATATCCGCGATGTCAGCCTCGACGGCCTTCGCTCCCGCATCGGTCTCGTCACGCAGGATGTCAGCCTGTTTGGCGCCAGCATCCGTGACAACCTCACCCTGTTCGACGACGGCATTTCGGACCCGGAAATCGTCGCTGCCCTGAACGATGTCGGGCTCGGCGAGTGGTTCCGCGAACAACCCGAGGGACTGACCACACGGATCGGTCCCGGTGGCGCCGGGCTCTCCGCCGGACAGGCCCAGTTGCTTGCCTGCGCCCGCATCCTGCTCGCCGATGCCGATGTGGTGATCCTCGATGAAGCATCATCCCGGCTCGATCCAGTCAGTGAGCGACTCCTCCACCGCGCCTTCACGCGGCTCCTTGCGCACCGCACCGGCATCATCGTCGCCCACCGGCTATCGACCCTGTCCCACGCGGATGACATCCTGGTCATGCGCGATGGCAGGATCCAGGAGTTTGGGCCACGAGCAGCGCTCGCCGCCGACCCCCAATCAACCTACGGCCGCCTCCTGAGTCTGGAACCCGGGAGGACACTGGCATGAGCGGGCAGTCACCATTCCCAACCTGGCGCTATCTCCTCCGGATGATTCGGTTCGCCCCCTGGATTTGCCTCGCCCACGGGGTCCTGTGGGCAGCCTCCAGCCTCCTGTCGCTCGCGCCCGGGCTGATCGCCCAGCGCTTCTTCGACACCCTCACTGGCGAAGCTGCCGTCACCAGGGGTATCGGCATGCTCGTGGTGGCTCGCATCGCACTGGCTGTGATCGATGCGCTATTGGTGATCGCCGCCGGCTACGCCGAGATTACGATGCGGTTCACGATGAGTGGGCTGCTGCGACAGAACATGCTGCAACGCATCCTGCGGTTGCCTGGAGCGGCCGCGCTGCCATTCTCCGTTGGTGAGGCGATCAGCCGTTTCCGCGACGACGCATACATCGGAGAAGACACGCTCGACTGGACGGACGAGATCATTCCCCAGGGACTGATCGCCCTCGGGGCGGTCGTCATTCTGGTCCGGATCGATGCCGTGATTACGCTTTCGGTGGTGGTCCCGCTGGCGATCGTCGTCCTTCTCGCGCGGCGGGCTCGATCCGCCCTCGATCGCTACCGAAAAGCCAGCAGCGAGGCAACCAGTCAGGTGACCGGTGCGATCGGCGACCTCCTCGGGGCTGCGGTCATCCTCCAGGCGGCCGGGGCGGAAGGCCGCGCGGTCGATCACCTACGCAGCCTGAACGCGGATCGGCGGAACGCCGTCCTTGCAGACCGGGTGATGACCCAGGCCTACAACGGCGTCACCTCCAACCTCGTCGGCATCGGCGCGGGCCTGGTGATGCTGCTGGCCGCCGTCAGCATCCACGACGGGCGGTTGACGATTGGCGAGTTCGTCCTGTTTACCGCCTATATGGGTCACATCACCAACTTCACCAACAGCCTTGGACAGTATCTCGCGCAATACCGGCAGTCGAAGACCGCCTTCGAGCGAATGCATGACATGCTTGGCGGCGCGCCGCCGGAATCGCTCGTCGCGCCCGCATCCCTCCACCTCACCGGTCCCTTACCACCGGTTACAACTTCTGTGCGGGCTGAATCCGACCGTCTTGAATCCATGCAGATGCTCGGTGTTTCCTGCCGTCACCCAGGCAGCGGTCACGCGATCGAGGACATCGACCTGTCGCTGTCCGCTGGCTCCCTGACGGTCGTGACTGGCCGGGTTGGCGCCGGGAAGACGACCCTCCTGCGCGCCATCCTTGGTCTTCTGCCACTCGATGCCGGCGAGATCCGGTGGAATGGCGAGGTCGTTGCCGATCCCGCGGAATTCATGGTTCCTCCCCGGGTGGCGTACACACCGCAGACACCCCGCCTGTTCAGTGAATCGATCCGCGACAACCTCCTGCTTGGCCTGACAGCGGACACCGAAGTCCTTGATCGAGTGATCCACGACGCAATACTCGAACCAGACATCGCGACGTTCCCGGACGGACTGGACACTGCCGTCGGTAGCCGTGGTATCAGGCTCTCTGGCGGGCAGATGCAACGAACGGCTGCCGCCAGGATGCTCGTTCGTCAACCCGAACTGCTGGTGATGGACGACCTGTCGAGCGCGCTGGACGTGGAAACCGAGCAATTGCTCTGGACTCGCATTCGCGATCGCCGCCTGTCAACCTGTCTTGCCGTGTCCCACCGGCGGGCCGCGCTCACCCTGGCTGACCACATCGTGGTCATGAAGGATGGCCGCATAGAAGCCCAGGGAAGGCTCGATGTCCTGCTTTCCACAAGCCCGGAAATGCGAGCGCTTTGGGAGGCTGAAGATCAGGAATCCGGATGAATTCTAGAAAACTCCGTACCTATGGACGGCGCAACCTTGGAGAAGCCGGGGTTGGTTTCTGCCGGTATGCTCGGTGCCGTAGCCGTTTCGCGGACGTCGTATGCAAATTCCGTTAGGCACTTTTTCTGGACGAAAAGGAATGACCATGAAGACACCAACCGGCCTCAACCGCACCACGCTGGATGCCCTTCGAGACTCGTTCGCTTCCCGCGTGCAACGCGGTGGCATTCCGGGCGCCGTCCTTCTGCTCGACCGGGGCGGTGAGACGTGGTGCGAGTCGGTTGGCTACCGGGACCTGGTCACACGCGATCCCATGACGGCGGACACCATCGTCCGCATCGCCTCCATGACCAAACCGATCACCGCCACAGCGATCCTCCAGGCGGTGGAGAGGGGCGAGTTCGATCTGCACGCGCCGGTCGATCGATGGTTGCCGGAACTGGCGGATAGACAGGTCCTGCGCACACCGGAAAGCGACCTCGACGATACGGTTCCCGCGAACCGGGCTATCTCCATTCACGACCTCATGACCAATCAATGGGGATTGGGCATGATCTTCGAAAGCGATCCCACTCCGCTGCAACGCGCGATGGAGGCGGCCGGAGTCACCCCGGGTGCGTTTCCACCGGAAGCTTCGCCAGATGCGTGGATGGCCGCGATCGGCTCGCTCCCCCTTGCATTCCAGCCCGGTGAAGGATGGCTCTATCACACAGGATTCGATGTGCTCAATGTGCTGCTCGAACGACGCTCCGGCAGGCCACTCGGCGAGGTGTTCGAGTCTCACATCCTCCAGCCGTTGGGTATGGTCAACACGGCCTTCCAGGTTCCGGCGGCGTCGATCGAACGGCTGGCATACTGCTACGAGACCGACCCCGAGTCTGGCAAACTCGTCCTTTCCGATCCCGCCGAAGGGGGAGTGTGGTCACGCCCGCCTGCGTTTCCAAGTGAACTCGTCTCGACCGCGTCCGACTACCTCGTCTTCGCCCGGATGCTGCGGTCGGGAGGAGTGCACGGCGAAACGCGGCTGCTCTCGCAGGAATCCGTCGATCTGATGTCGAGCGATCACGTTTCATCGCGGGTCAAGCAGGCATATCCGTTCTTTCCGGGTTTCTGGGATCGAGCGGGTTGGGGATACGGTGTCAGCCCGATAACACGTACAGGAGAGGCTCCAGGACCCGAGATCGGCGCGTACGGGTGGTCCGGCGGCTTCCACACGCACTGGATGAACGATCCTGCCAACGACCTGACCGGTCTCCTGCTCATGCAGGTTCACATCGGCGGACCCGACGATGCGGCCGGCGAATTCTGGCGCTTCGCCTACGAGGCGCTTGCGTCCTGAACGGCTGTCCGAATCAACCGGGTGACGCGATCGCCTCGCGCCAACCGTGGTGCAGTCTCCGCGGACGGGAACCCGCGAACGGCTCGCTCGAGGAGATCATCTTCTCTGCGCGATCGCAACTGCGATCCGAGCGTTGCCACCATAAGGATCACCAACGCCGCCATACCGATCAAGGGCCGCATATCGTTCAGCGCATACTCGAACATGACCGTGCCTCGATGCGTCCAGTCCGTGACTTCCATCCGGAAGCCGCACCTTGATCATGCCGCGGCGATGCCCCGGACACGACAGTGAAGGTACGGAGATTCAGGTGTAATCGCCGCGTTGGCCGAAGCGGTCACGTAGAGACGGTCTACGTATTGTCAAATAATGGCAATACGCCTACGTACACGATCGCGTGGAATGAACGCCGGAACCCTTCGAAGCCGGTCGCTACGATCTGGATGCGGGTGGCCGCTTTGGGGCGTACTCCGGGTGATCCCTCAGCCATGCATTCGCCGCTGCGACGACGCTCTCGATCGCCTCCCGCTCGGTCGACCCTTGCGCTTCGACCGAATGGCGGGCGATCTCGCTGCGGTAGTACGTGAACTCCAGCGAATAGGGTGCTTCCTCGGATTCCAGGGGGCTCCAGTGCGGGTGCCAACCATTGGGAAGGAGTTCGTCGAAAGTCCAGTCCGCCATATCCGCTATGCCCTCCCATCCACCCACGCGTCAACGCCGCGAATGTACCCGCCACGCATGTCAAGGGCAAGACCGGCGGTACTCGATGGGTGTGACTCGGCTGATTGCGGCGGCTGGGGACCCATCCGTTCCGGTTGTCGAGGGTGGCCTCCCGAGCAGCGAGGGTTAGTCGGCCCGTCTCCTGCCAGTCATGTGCGCAAAACCGTGAGTCGCACCCGTTCCCGGCAGTCGACAACGCCACGCAAACGGCTACCATGTCCCGGCCCGCACCGTTCCGATGCGGCTCACCCCAGTACGAGTTCCGGGGACCTGATGTCCAGTCGCACCACCTCACGATCGCGATCGATCCTGCTCGGGATCGGCATCGCCATCGTCGCCATCAACATGCGCACCGCCATCGTCGGTGTCGGTCCACTCCTCGACGTGATCCGGCTCGACCTCGGCATCTCGACGACCGTCGCGGGACTCCTGACCACCATTCCGGTGGTCTGTTTCGGTTTGCTCGCCGGTTTTGCTCCGCGCCTGTCCACCCGGTTCGGGATCGATCGGATGCTCTGGCTGACGATGGTCGGCCTCACACTTGGCATCCTTATCCGGATCGTTCCTTCCATCGCCATGCTGTTCGCCGGCACGATCGTGATTGGTGCATCCATCGCCATCGCCAACGTCCTCGCACCGGCCGTCATCAAGCGCGACTTCCCGGGCCAGTTCGGCCTGATGACGGGCGTCTACACGATGGGCATCTCGATCGGCGGAGCCACGGCAACCGGCTTGATGGTGCCGATCCATGAATCCGGGTACGGGTGGCGGCAGGCGCTCGGACTGCTCGCGATTCCTGCGCTCGTCGCCGTTATCGTCCAGCTGCCGCGACTGCGGATGGAACGTCCGGCGGCGAATCAGAGGGCGACCCGGCGAGCACCCCGGTTATGGGGGAACGCCCTCGCCTGGCAGGTTTCGCTGTTCATGGGATTGCAGTCGTTCGTCTATTTCGGTCTGGCTGCATGGATCCCAACCATCCTCCACGATGCCGGGCTTTCCCGCGAAGCCGCCGGAACCATGTGGGCCATCGGTAACCTGGCCGGTTTGCCTGCCTCATTGGTCGTGCCGATCGTGGCCCAGCGAATCCCGAACCAACGCCCGTTGCTGGTGGGCCTGATTGCGATCTGGGCGATGGGGATCGCCGGCATCCTCATCGCACCGGCAACGTTCACCCTCGCCTGGATGGTCCTGTTCGGGCTCGGCGCTGGTTCGGCCCTCAGCCTCGCCCTGATGTTGATCGTCCTCCGTTCACCGGATACCGCTCACGCCGCCTCTCTGTCCGGAATGGCCCAGGCAATCGGGTACACGATCGCGGCATTCGCGCCGTTCCTCGGCGGGCTCGCTCACGACCTCACGGGAGACTGGACCGCCTCGATCTTCCTCATGCTCGCCGTGCTGGTGCCGACGACGTTCATGGGTTGGTTCGCGTCACGCCGGGCACTCGTTCGCTCCCGAAGCGTTCGGCCAATCTGACTCGCCACGTACGTACCTACAGTCGACGAATTCGGGCCAGGTGGCCGGAGTGCGCCAAACCCAATCTGGTTCATACTTGGTGGATGAGGCGCGGTCGATGTGGCCGCGCTCGATACCCCCCGCCTGGCTGGCCGGTTCTTCACCAAGGAAACTGACAATGTTCAATTCGTTCCTGAATCGTGGTCCGGAAGCTCCCGAGATTTCGGTCGCGGAGACAGTCGCGGCACTCGGGTCCAGCACTATCCAGGTGCTCGATGTCCGGGAGCCCGATGAGTGGGCCGAAGGCCGGATTCCTGCGGCAATCCACATCCCCCTGGGCGAACTCCCGGCGCGTACCGGTGAGCTGGATGCCGACTTGCCTGTGATTGTGGTCTGCCGGGGCGGTGTTCGGAGCCTCACCGGCGCGGGTATCCTCATCCAGGCCGGCTTTCTTGACGCGAAGAGCATGGCTGGTGGAATGCTCGACTGGATCGCGTCCGGTCAACCCATCGAGCAGTAACTCCGATGCCCGGTAGCTGCCTGCCGGTGTCTCGAAACGACCGCTACACTGCGCAGATGAACGAACCCGTCTCGCAGTCGCCGGCTGCCACGACGCACATCGAAACCCTCTACGCAGAAGTCGCGCTCTCGCGCGTCCTTCCGGGTACGTTGCGTGGCGTCTACACCTATCTTGTTCCGCCCGAATTGACGGCTGACGTCCAGCGCGGCGTACTCGTCGTCGCGCCGATCCAGCGCCGTCTCGTGCCGGGCATCGTGCTCGGGCTCACAACCGACCCACCGGATTTCTCCGTACGTCCGCTCCACTCCGTTCCGGAGCCGCGCCATCTGCTCCCGTCGTACCGTCTCGATCTGGCGGAGTGGCTTGCCCGTGAAACCGCCAGTTCGGTATACGCCGCTGTTTCCCCGTTCCTGCCGCCCGGTCTCCAGACCCGCATGGTCGAGACCTACGTCATGGTCGACAACCCGGATCGCTCGCCTGCCGAACTGACGCCCGCCCAGCGGAGAGTGATGGCCCTGCTGGCAGAGTACGGGACGATGTCGATCGACCAATTGCGGGCTGCCACCGGGAAATCGCTTTCCACCGTCATGGAGAAGCTCCAGTCCCTGGATCTGGTGCACCAGGAGATCCGGGTCGACCAATCGGAGCCCGCCCGCCGTACCGAACGGTTCGTCCGGTTACTCGATGGCAATCCTGCCCTGACGGCTCGCTCTCCCCGGCAATCGCGCGTGGTGGAAGAACTCACCACCCGTGCCCGGTTCCGGCGCGATGGCGCCAATGACCTCGTGGCGTTGCCGGATCTACGCTCATCTGTCGATGTCGATGCCCAGACGCTCACCTCCCTGGAAAAGAAGGGCATTATCGAGGTGGTCGAGCTGGGCCGCTCCGAGGCACCAGTCCCTTCCGCTGCGCCAGCCCCAGTCCTTACACCGGAGCAGGCGGCCGCGTGGTCGGTCGTTGAGCGCGCGCTGTTTACCGGCGATCCAACGCCAAACCTGCTTTTCGGCGTCACCGGCAGTGGCAAGACCGAAATCTACCTGCGCGGGGTCGCCTGGTGCCTCCGGCACGGACGCGGCGCGATCGTCCTCGTTCCCGAAATCGGGCTCGCGACGCAGGTCGTCCGGCGTTTTGTCGACCGCTTTCCGGGCCAGGTGGCAGTCCTGCACTCCCAGCTCACCGAGAGCCAGCGCCACGACATCTGGCGCGCGCTCGAAGCCAACGAGTACCGGGTGGTCGTCGGGCCTCGCTCCGCCCTGTTCGCCCCAATCGAGCGGCTGGGCTTGATCGTCCTCGATGAGGAACATGAGGGAACCTACAAACAGGAGAGCGAACCTCGCTACCATGCGCGCGCCCTTGCCATCGAGATGGCGCGCCGGGTTCGCGCAACCGTCGTGCTCGGCAGCGCCACCCCGAGCATCGAATCCACCTGGCATGCCGCCAATGGCGACTATCGCCGGATCTCCTTGCCGGACCGCGTCAATCCGGTTGGGCGAGCCGCATTGTCAGGGCAATCGGCGTCCCTCGAACTCCCCGAAGTCGAAATCGTCGACCTCAAACTCGAACTGCACGACGGGAACACCAGCCTTGTCAGCCGCGCCCTCGACGAGGCTGTTCGCCACGCGCTCTCGCGGCAGGAACAGGCAATCGTCCTGCTCAATCGTCGCGGTACGTCGACCGTAGTCCTCTGTCGCGACTGCGGGCACCGGGTCGTCTGTTCCCTGTGCGACATTCCGATGGTGTTCCATCGCGATCGCATCCAGATGGTCTGCCACCGTTGCGATTACCGCGAACCACCACCCCAGCGCTGCCCCGACTGCGGCGGCCGGCTCGACTACTTCGGGGCAGGGACCCAACGTGTCGAAGACGAAGTCCGCGCAACCTATCCGGACTCAAGGGTTCTCCGGTGGGATCAGGACTCCATCCGCCAGCACGGCGGCTACGAGGCGATGCTTGCCCGCGTCGAGAATCGTGACGTGGATATCGTCGTTGGCACCCAGATGGTCGCCAAAGGGTTCGACCTGCCTCACGTCACCGCCATCGGGGTTATTCAGGCCGACACGATGCTGCATCTACCAGACTTCCGCAGTAGCGAGCGCACCTTCCAGTTGCTGACCCAGGTCGCCGGGCGCGCCGGGCGCCGCGCGCCTGGCTCACGCGTGGTCGTGCAGACATACACCCCTGGTCACTACGCCGTCACCGCCGCCGCCCAGCACGATTACGACGCCTTCTACACGGAAGAAATCGACTTTCGCCGGCAGCACCATTTCCCCCCATTCGTCCGCCTTGCTCGGTTCCTCTACCGGCACGACCAGGAACGAGCGGCGGCGATCGAAGCCGAGATGATGGCGCGGGAACTGGTCCGCCACGCCCGGAAGCTGGAAGCCTCGATGGATCTGCTGGGTCCAACCCCCGCGTTTGCCGCCAAGGTCGCGGGCAAGCACCAGTGGCAGATCGTGCTGCGGTCGCGAGACCTCGATCGTCTGCTGGACGAGTTGCCGATTCGCGCCGGCTGGGTTGTCGACGTTGACCCGCAAAGTATGCTTTGATCGACGCTTTCCGGCACCGGCAGCCGTAGGGGCGACCCTCCGCGATCGCCCCGCTGATGAGCACCTACCCGTATGTTCCAGGAGCATCACCCCGCATGTCCATACTCGACATCGTGATCGAAGGCGACCCGCGCCTCCGTCAGAAGGCAACACGTATCCGCCAGGTCGACGACAGTGTCAGGTCGCTTGCCGCCGACATGTACGAGACCATCCCGGTCGCTGAAGGAGTTGCCGTCGCCGCCCCGCAGGTCGGGGTGACGCGCCGACTCATTGTGATCCGCTACAACGAGCAGGAAGAAGACGGCGGTGACGCCCAGGAGATCACCTACCGGCTCGCCAACCCCGAAATCGTGCGCGGCAACGGCCAGCTACTCGCGCTCGAAGGGTGCCTGAGCATCCCTGGTTGGGTCGGTGAAGTGCCCAGAATGGAATCGGTCACCGTCAAGGCGGTCGACATGGACAACAAGCCGGTGCGGATCAAGGCAACCGGCTACCTCGCCCGTGTCTTCCAGCACGAGATCGACCACCTTGACGGGATCCTGTTCACCGACCGGGTCGAAGACAAGTCGACCCTTCGATTTGTCGGCGACGATGAAGGCGACGAAGATATATAGGGTTGTCGCGCGGGAGATACGGGATGAGCGGTAGGCGTATGTGCAGATGCAGCGAGTTTCGTCAGGCTACCGCACGACGACAGCCGGCTGCCGGACCGACGCCCGTTCCGCCTCGACGATGCCGAGGATGCCGGTGAGCGCAGCATCGAGTTTTCCGGATGCGTTGAACACCACGTAATCGAAGTGCTCGACCTGCCGGATTTCCTGGCTCGCGGTCTGGAACCGCCGCTTGACGACCGCCGGATCTTCCGTCTTGCGATCGACCAGGCGTTGCAGCAACGACTCCATCGACTCCGGCATCAGGAATATCGAAATCGTGTTGGCAATCCGCTCGCGAAGCGTTGCCGCGCCCTGCACATCAACCTTGACGATCACATCCTGACCGTTCGCCAACCCCTCTTCGATCGGGGTGCGAGGCACCCCGTAGAGATTGCCGTACACCAGCGCGTGTTCGATAAACTGCCCATACTCGATCTGCTGCTCGAAATCCGTGCGTTCCAGGAACCGGTAATGCACGCCATCACGCTCGCCGGTACGCATCGGACGCGATGTCGCGGTCACCACATAGCGCGCGGTGGAGTGAATCCGCTGCAACTGCTCCAGCACGGAATCCTTCCCCACGCCAGATGGGCCGGAAATGATGAACAATCTGGGCGACCGTCCGGCAAGCAACGCCGAGATGCCGCCGTCGCCCTCGGCGCATTGCTGGACGATGTCCGGATCGGCGAGGAGCGAGCGGATGGCCCCGGTCGAAGTATCCGTTGCGGTCGAGGATGCCAAGCGGCCTGTCTCCTGGAACTGGTGTCGCGTACGATGGATGGGTCATGAGCGGCACGCTGGCCGATCTGGAAAGGGTAGCACCTGAATGTTCGATGTGCTGACCGTCGCCGCGGTCACGGACGAATTGAGTGCCACGATCCTCGATGGCAGGGTCCAGAAGATCGGACTCATCAATCAGCTGGAAGTCGCAATGGAGGTCTACGCCCATCATCGCCGGCATCCGGTCGTGGCCAGCGCCTCCAGCACGAATGCTGGCCTGTCGATCGTCGATCGCCTTCCTTCAGCCGATCCAAGCCTGATCACGCCGTTCGGATTGCAGCTTCGCAAGTACGTCCGTGGCGGCTACCTCATCGGCATCGAACAGCCGCCAATGGAGCGCATCATTCGCCTGGGTGTCGTCAAGCGCATCGGTCCCCACAGCGAGCATGGTGAGGAGGACGAACCGGCACAGGAACCAGACGATGAGGGTGAAGCCTGGGGAAGCGATGCAACCCGGGTCGACCTGGTCGTTGAGATCATGGGACGCCACAGCAATCTCATCCTTGTCGACGCCAGTGGCTCGATCATGGAGAGCGCGAAGCGCGTGACATCAAGGATGAGCCGTGTCCGACCCATCCTGCCGCGTCTCCCGTACGTTCCGCCACCTGTCCCCGACCGGCCAGACCCACGTCACCTCACGTCTGCTACCGCCGGCGCCATCGTCGCATCCAGCAAGCCGGACGCCAGGCTGGCAGATATGCTCGTGCGCAGCCTGCGCGGCGTCAGTCCCCAGATTGCCCGGGAGGTCGCATTCCGGGTGGCTGGTACGCCGGACGCTATCATCGAATCCGTAGGACCCGAACACGGTACCGACCTCGCACGGGCTGTCCGCAACCTCTACGAACCAATGCTGACCCACACCTGGCAACCTGCCGTCTACGAGCAGGACGGCGAACCAATCGCCTACGCCGCCGCCCCGATGCACCACCTTGCCGCCATCGCCGATGAACGCGAGGTGGACACGATCTCCGAGGCCATCCAGACGCTTGCCGTGGACGACGCGCCGCTGGGACCTCGCGATCACGCCCAGCGGCGGGCCCGCATCGTGACCGCCATCGGCCGAGAGGAAGACCGGGTCCGCCAGCGCCTGCACGCGCTGCGCGACCAGCACCGCCGCGTCGAGCAGGCGGAAACGTTGCGGACCTGGGGCGAGATGATCTATGCCTACCTCTGGCAGATCAAGCCCGGTGACGCGATCCTTGCCATGGAAGGCATGGACGACATCCCGCTCGACCCGGCCATGTCGGGAAAGGACAACGCCCAACACTACTTCGACGAATACCGGAAGGCGCAGCGGGCGGGGAGTCAGTTGCCGGAGCATATCCAGACAGCCGACACCGAACTCGCCTACCTTGCTCAGCTCCGGATCCAGGTCGAACAGGCAGACGGTTTCGCCGCAATCGAGGCGCTGCGCCAGGAGTTCGAGGAACACACCGGTGGGCGGCAGGACGTTGGCGAACGAGCCGGCTCCCGATCCCGTCGCAAGGAGCATCGCCGGGTCACCGGCATACCGGAGGCAGGCGGCAACCTGATCTTCATTGGGCGATCGGGCCGGGAGAACGATCAGGTGACGTTCGATATCGGTGGTCCGGACGACACCTGGCTCCATGCCCGGGGCGTGCCGGGATCGCATGTGATTGTCCGGTGGCTACGCCCGTCGGAAGACGAGGACGAAGAAGCCGTCGAAACCGCCGCCGCCCTGGCCGCCCACTACAGCGGCTCACGCGGTAGCGGTTCGGTTGAGGTCGATGTCACCCGCCGCCGGAACGTGCGCAAGATCCACGGCGCCGGGCCTGGCATGGTCACCTACCGCAATGAGCGAACCATCGCCATCCGTCCTCAGGATGAAACCACCCTGAAAGCGTCTGGCCGGCTTGCGTAGCATGCGGAGCCGCACGTCGTGACCCGGTGGCCCACGGTAGGGAAGGCTTGGCCGGCGAACACCCGTGATTGTCATTCCGATCGCGTGCGAGGAATCTTCCGTGCCGGATATCGGCCTTCCTGTATCAGCCATTCGGAAGTCCATGACCTCGCCTGACGGCTCGGAAGGCTTTCCCTACCACTACGCACGCGCAACGGGACTGATCGGACGTGACTGACAGCGAGGTGTCTGCCGATGTCAACTCAGGGCCCGACCCGATCTCCACACTCGTGCGCGACGGCGATTACTGCATGCTCAACGCCGGACTGGCCTCCGCCTAGACGTCGGCGGCCGTTTCTGTCTCCACGGTCACCGTCCTGAATCCGGTCTTGGCGAAGATGGCGGAAATCAGCACGCCACCCTCATACAGGATCACGAGCGGGATCGCCACGATCGCCATGTTAATGGGGTCGGTACTGGGGGTGATGACGGCAGCCACCACGGTCAGCATGAGATAGGCATATCGCCGCCATTCGCGCATCTTTTTCGGCGAGACAATGCCGATCTTTGCAAGGATGAACATGATCACGGGCAACTGGAACGCGAGCCCGAGCCCGATCATCAAGGCAAGGAAGAAGCTCAGGATTTCCGCGCCATCCGGTGTCCAGGAGAAGATGCCGGAGAGGAAACCGGACAGGAACCACAACGCCCTGGGAGCGGCAATGAAATACCCGTAGGCCGCGCCGGAAATGAACAGGATCGAAACGAACGGGAGAGAGCCATACAGGACGCGCTTCTCGCGCCTGGTCAACCCCGGTGCAAGGAACGCCACGATCTGGTACACGATGAGGGGCATCGTAATTGCGATCGCGATGTACAGCGCGACCTTGAAGAACAGGGTCAGGGGATCGGTTGGGCTCCGGATGTCGAACCCCGTGCCTTCCAGATTTGCATTCAGCATCATCTGGTTCAGGAGCGACTTGGAGAAGATCGCGCCGATGACGAAGGCGAGACCGATCCCTATACAGACCTTCATGATCCGGTCGCGCAGTTCGATCAGGTGTTCCTGGAGCGTCATCTCCTCGAAGACGTCGGGAACCTCCGGATCAACCTGCGGCAGACGCGGAATCTTGAATTTCCAGGCGGGAACCTTGATCGTGCGAGCCATGATGGTGGGGGCTCCATTCTGGCACCGGGATGCCTGCCCGGTGACCGGTTACGCAGGCACCCCGTTACGGACGCCTGGACTCATTGGCGACCAACCTGGCGACCAGAATGGATACACGGTTCGCCGGCTGCCCAAATCGGTGGGCGGGTCGCAGAAAGCAGCCGAGCATGTTCATGCCGGGCTGCTTTCGCAAGGCATTTCTGCCAGGTCAGGACGCAAGCGTCAGGACTGGCTATGCTCGTCAATGTATTTTACCGCATCGCCAACCGTGCGAATGGTCTCGGCGTCCTCATCCTTGATCTCGAGGTCGAACTCCTGCTCCATCGCCATGATGACCTCGACGAGGTCGAGCGAGTCCGCACCCAGGTCGCCAATGAACTCGGCCGACTCGACGACCTGCTCGCCGTCTACAGCCAGCCGCTCGACCACGATCGCCTGCACTCGCTCCAGCGTACTTGCCAAGTGATACCCCTCCTCCGGGATTGTCATCGCCAGGCGGTCTCCGGCCTGATGGCTCCCTGCCCGCCAGCGATGGTGTGCCAGTCACCCGACCGGCACATCTGATGGTGCACGTTCCTGCCTCGGATATCGCCCCGGGAATTCTCCGGGACGCCAGCTCGCCATGAACTGGGCATTCCGGAGCGATTCTACACGAGGCACGGCCGGTTTCGTAGGGAATTACGGTCACCGGAAGGTGATTGGGGCCGCATGGACCAGTCGCCTCCTCACTGCTTCGTGGGCACGCGGGTTCTCGATGCCGGCAATCCATTGGCAATCGTCCGTAACACGCCATTGACGAACTTGCCGGAACTCGGCCCACCGTACCGCTTCGCGATCTCGACGGCCTCGTTCACCACCACCTTGTACGGCACATCGGGTTCGTGAAACAACTCGTAGACCGCCACGCGCAGTACGCTTCGATCGATGGATGCGATCTGCCCGATCGGGAACGCGGGCGCCGCGACCTCAATTGCCGCGTCGATGGTCGAGCGGTGCGCGACCACGCCGCGGGCCAGGGTGCCGGTTCGCTGGACCATTTCCATCATGGTCGCCCTGGATGCGCGCTCGTGGTTGGACAGCGTTGACGACACCGTATGCGCGGCTTCGTGCCGCAGGGTCGCCAACGAGTCGAGGCCACTACCGTCGGGCTCGCCAGGATCCGGTGCGATCTCCCCTCGAAGGGCTGCAAGTCGCGCGGTAAAGGCGGCAGCCTCACGCGCCTCATCCTCTTCGCTGACTTCGGAGCGCCCCTCCCTGACCTCGCTGGCGACGGCATCACGATAGCGCGTCAGGACGGGAAGGGTGATCTCCTCCGCACGAAGTTGCACGGGAGGCACATAGTCCGCTCGCTCCCCTTCATCGGCCTGCTCGGGCTCCGACAGGCTGGCGATCGCCTTGTCCGAGGCGCTGATGAATTGCGCAACCACCGCGTCGCTCCCGTCCGGGTCCGCATTCCTGGCCAGGTAGTCGATGGTTTCAATGATGCCGTTCGCCCGCGTCCGGACGTGCGCGTAGGCCTCGGTCAACTCACCGCGCTGTTGCTCGCCGAGGTGCTGAAGGATGTCGTCGAGCCGGTGGTCGGTCAGATCGTCCTCGAACAGGACCTGCATCGCCAGGACCCGCGCCTGCTGGATCGACTGCGCCCTCCGCGATGGCGCACCGGGCTGTCCGTTTCGCTGCTGGCCAGGCTTCCTGCGTCCCCTCCGGGCGTGCTGCCCGCCCTTGCCACTGGCTGGCGACTGGCGCTGTTCTGGTTCCGTCATGTGGAAATGTGGTCCTTGTCTGGGCGTTCAGGATGATCCCCGGACAGGGGAGACATCCTGGATGATGAGATCGACCGATTTCACGGTCATGTTGAGCATGTTTCCAACCGCGAACCCGATCGCCTGCTGCACTGATTGGCTGAATTCCGCCACCTTGGTGCCGCGCACGATGGCACAGCCAACCGCCACGGCGATTCGATCACCGTCGACGGTCACGGCGATCCTGCCATTGGAGAACCGGCGGCCGGTTTCGCCAGGATCAGGATCCGTGTCGTGGTTCCGAAGTCCGGCGAAACCGTCGATTTCCGCCAGCGTCAGATCGATGAGCTCGATCAGCACTGCCGGTGCGATCCGCACCGTCCCGTGCAACCTTGCGGCGCCATCCCGGCCATCGAGGTCCACATCGGCGGCGGCATGGCCTTCTGGCCGTTCGCCGCGGAGCGCGCTGCTCATCGGGTCACCTCCAGCGTGGTTCACGAACTATTCGTCGGCCTGGAGAAGATGCCCGGAGCGTTCGAAGAACTCCGGAATGAATCCGGTGTGGACCTCTCCCCGGCGAAACGCTTCGTCTGCCAGAATGTGCCGGTGAAACGGGATGGTGTTCGTCACCCCCGTGATGATGGTTTCCTGCAAGGCCCGTTCCAGCCGGGAAACCGCCTCGTTCCGGTCCTTGCCCCATGCAATGATCTTGGCGAGCAGTGAATCGTAGTTCGGCGGCACCGAATAGCCGCTGAACAGGTGCGAATCGACCCGCACCCCCGGCCCTCCTGGCGCGACATAGGTCTCGACGGTTCCGACCGATGGCGTGAAGTCGTTCCTCGCGTCTTCCGCCGTGATCCGGCACTCGATCGAATGCCCCTGCGGTCGCAGGTCATCCTCCCGGAACGTGATCCGCTCCCCAGCCGCAACCCGGATTTGCCAGGCGACCAGATCGATCTTCGCCGTTTCCTCCGTAATCGGATGCTCGACCTGGATCCGCGTGTTCATCTCCATGAAATAGAACCTGCCCTCGGCATCGAGGAGGAATTCGAGCGTGCCGGCACTGGTATACCCCGCCGCCTTCGATCCCTTGACCGCCGTCTTCAGGAGGTTGTCGCGCACTTTCTTCGACAGGTTCGGCGCTGGTGCTTCTTCCACAACTTTCTGGTGACGCCGCTGCAACGAGCAGTCGCGCTCGCCGACCGCCACGACATTCCCGTGGTTATCGCCCAGCACCTGCACTTCGACGTGCCGCGGTTGCAGCAGGAAACGCTCCATATACACCGCGCCGTTGCCAAACGCCGCCTCGGCTTCCGCCTGTGCCATCGGATAGCCACGTACGAGCTCCGGCTCGTTCATCGCCACCCGCATGCCGCGGCCACCGCCACCGGCCACCGCCTTGATCACCACGGGAAATCCGATCTCCCGGGCGAATGACCGTGCCTCTGCCAGCGAGTTCACCGTGCCCTGCGTGCCCGGCAACATCGGCACGCCAGCTTCCCGCATCACCCGCCGGGCTTCCGCCTTGTTGCCCATGCTCTCGATGACGCCCGCCGATGGACCGATGAAGGTAATGCCCACCTGCTGGCAGATTTCGGCGAGGAAGGAATTCTCAGCCAGGAATCCGTACCCTGGGTGCAACGCATCGCAGCCAGTAACCAGGGCCGCGCTGATCACAGCCGGAATGTTGTTGTACGAGCGCGCCGCCGGTGCTGGACCGATGCACACTGCTTCATCGGCCAGCCGCACCGCGAGAGACTCGCGATCGATGTCGCTGTAGGCGACGACCGCCGGGATATCCAGATCCCGGCAAGCTCGCAGGATGCGCAGCGCGATTTCACCTCGATTGGCAATCAGGACCTTGCGAAACACCCATGCCTCCAGCAGGCGACCATCCACATGACGCCTATGGTACCCGTGTCGCGCCCACCTCGTCGTCCCCACCGGTTGGCCCGGACGGCACCGGCCCGCGATCAGGCCATGAACAATCCGCCATCCACCGTCAGGACGTGTCCGGTAATGAACGACGCGTCTGGCGAAACCAGGAACGCAACGGCGCCCGCGACATCGTCGACCGAGCCAAATCGCCCGAGCGGCGTTTGGGCCAACAGTTGCGTTTTCGCGTCATCCTTGAGGACATCGGTCAACCGCGTTTCGATAAACCCTGGCGCGACCGCATTGACCGTGATCCCCCGGGAGCCGAACTCCTTGGCCAGCGATTTGGTCAGACCGATCAGACCCGCCTTCGCCGCAGCGTAGTTCGCCTGGCCGGCATTGCCCACCTGGCCGATCACCGAGGTGAGGTTGACGATCCGGCCAGACCGCTGGCGCATCATCGGCCGGAACGCTGCCTTGCTGGCGAGGAACGCACCCTTGAGGTTCGTATCGAGCACGGCGTCCCAGTCACTCTCGGACATCCTGAGCACCAGACCATCACGGGTGATGCCGGCATTGTTGACGAGGGCATCGATCCTGCCGAACTGGGTCACGGCGCCTTCGATCGTCGCGCCGGCGCCATCCGCGGTGGAGACATCGGCGGAGATCACTTCCACACGTCCGCCGAATTCCTGGAGTGCGGCCTGGCTTGCCGCCGCGGCATCTGCGTCACGGTTGTACGTCACCAGCAGATCCCAGCCGTCGCGCGCCAGGCGCTGCGAAATCGCCAGGCCGATTCCGCGCGTTCCGCCGGTAACCACGGCAATCCTGCGATCGGTCGATTCAGTCATGTCCTGTCCTTTCTGACCCCGTCGTCATGGTCCGGCCTCGCGCCGTCAGGGTTGGACCCCAGCCACACCCCACCTGACCACGCCAGCCGCCCAGGCCAACCCGGCCCCGAAGGCGACCAGCACAATGTTCATGCCTTCCTTGAGGACGCCACTGTCCGCCGCCTCGGCAATCGCGATCGGCACCGATGCTGCGGAGGTATTCCCGTACCGGTCGAGGTTGACCCAGACCTTCTCGCGGGCAAGCTCCAGCCGCCTGGCTGCCGCGTCGATAATCCGCAGGTTCGCCTGGTGCGGGATCAGCAGGTCGATGTCCTCGAATGTCAGTCCAACTTTGCGGACTGCCTCCACGGCCGCATCGCCCATGGCCTGCACCGCGAATCGGAAGACTTCCTTGCCGTTCATTTGAAGATACGGACGATACTCCGGGAACAAATCCGCTGATTCGGGAACAAGCGCTCCCCAACCCGGCACGTAGAGATGCTTGTGACCGGCGCCATCCGCTCCCAGCACCGTCGAGAGCAGGCCGCGCGGTTCGTCGGTCGCCTCGATCACAACCGCGCCCGCGCCGTCACCGAACAGCACGCAAGTACTGCGATCGGTGTAGTCGACATACCGGGTCAGCGTATCCACCCCGATCACCAGCACCCGCTGATACACGCCGCTGTTGACGAACTGGCTGCCGACCGAAAGCGCGGTCACGAAACCCGCACAAGCCGCCCCGACATCGAACGCGCCACCCGAGCCACCGAGCTCTGCCTGCACCAGGCAGGCCTGCGAAACCAGGAAATCGTCCGGGGTTGCGGTACCGACCACGATCAGGTCGATCTCGTCTGCCCGCCGCCCAGCCCTGGCAAGCGCCTCTCGGGCGGCTGCCGTCGCCAGTGACGTGGTCGAGTCATCCTTGCCGACGACGTGGCGCTGACGGATGCCGGTCCGGGAGACGATCCAGTCGTCACTCGTTTCGACCATCCGTTCGAGATCCTGGTTGGTCAGCACCCGTTCGGGCGTTGCCTTGCCCCAACCGGTTACCGCTGCATACGGCATGCCACGTCCTCATCATTGATGGCGCACGGATTGCGGTGCGTACGTGGGCGGTCGAAGGCGCAGCCATACCTCCTGCCCGTTGGTGTCGATAGTGCAGTGTGCCAGAGCCGGCGGGTTTTCACCACGCAACTCGCAGGCATGACAATCCCCCGCAGGCTGTCCCACCCTGTCGGTGGAACTGAACCTGCGGGGGATTCCCTTCACCGGTTGTCACGAATCCCGATCAGGATTCGGAAGCGCGGCGGGTGCTCTCGATTTCAATGACCTGGCGATTGCGGTAGGTACCGCAATTCGGGCACACATGATGCGGGCGGCGCTTGCCACCGCACTGCGGGCAGGTCACGAGTTGCAGCTCGGGGATGAAGTGATGACGGCGCCGATTGCCCTGGTGGGCCCGGCTGACCCGCTGTTTCGGAAGTGCGCCCATGATCTCGTTCTCCTCTATAGATTCGCCGTGCCGGGTGTTTCCACCTCCGGATGGCGTCAAATCGCATCGTCATGGCCCCAGGCAACCACGCCCTGGCCTTCCAGCGTCAATCGTCAAGCAGGCTCGCGAGGCTTGCAAACCGTTCATCGACGATTGCGTCACCGCCGTCGCCGATCTCAACCGGTCCCGGGCAGTTCGGCCCGCAACTCGGCTGCATCGGGATCGCCAGCACGAACCACTGGCGGAACGCCTCCCGCAAATCGAGTTCGTGACTTTCGTCGATGGTGAACGCCGGTTCGTCGTCGATCTGCTCGTCGACCCGTTCGTCGGTCGCGAGACTGGCGCCGGTCCGTACATCGACCAACTGCCGGAACGGTTCCGAAAACGACTCCGCCACCGCCTGTTCATATTCAGCGAGACAGGTCACGCACTCCAGCGGAATCACCGCTTCGAGATCCGCATCAACGAGGATCGCCCCCTTGATGCGCGTCAACTCGAGGGACGCCCGCACATCGAACGCAGCCAGGTCCGTATCGAGCGGCAATCTGTCGAGATGCACCAGCAACTCGCGCGTGCTACCCACGGGCTCCTGGAGCAACGAGGCGACATTGATGCGCGTGTCGTTCTGCACCTGGGTGGCGCGACGCTCATCGATTGTCATCCTGTCACCCGTTCCATCGTCCACCATCCGGCACGAGGCGCGGATTGACGGACATGCGCACGAAGACGCCGGGTAGAACCCGGCGCACCGGCGAAGTATACGTCGTGCCCGGAATGCCAGTCAAACGCCCATAACTCCGTCTCGCTTCTCTATTTCCTGTTTCCTCTTTTCTCTTTCCGTCCTACCGCCGCAGTTTCGGATCCAGCGCGTCCCGCAACCCGTCACCCAGCAGGTTGAACCCCAGGACCGTCAATCCGATCGCCATGCCCGGGAAAATCGCTGCCCACGGCGCCATCTGCAGCACCGGGTACGACGACGACACCATCGACCCCCATGACGGCGATGGTGGCTTGTTGCCGAGACCCAGGAATGCCAGGGATGCCTCGGCAAGCACGGCGAACGCGAAGTTCAACGAGCCATGCACGATCAGCGGCGCGGTGATATTCGGGAATATGTGTCGCCGCAGGATCGTCGGGACCGGTGCGCCGACGACCACCGCCGATTCCACAAACGTGCTCGTCCGCACCGACAGCACCGATCCCCGCACCACCCGCATGAACGATGGCGCGTTCACCAGGCCGATCGCGATCATCACGTTGGTGATCGAGTTGCCCAGTGCGGTCATGATGGCGATCGCCAGCAGGATGGTGGGGAAAGCGAACAACACGTCCATCAGTAACGTGATGATGTTGTCCAGCCAACCGCCGAAATACCCGGCGACGAGCCCCAGCACGATCCCGATTACCGCTGAAATCCCGACCGAGATGATGCCAACCTGAAACGAGATCCGCGCCCCGTACAGCAACCGGCTGAACACATCCCGCCCGAATTCGTCGGTGCCGAACCAGAACTCGCTACTCGGTGGTTGCAACTGTTGCCCGGCGAATTGCTCGGTCGCGCCGTGTGGGGCCACCCAGGGGCCGATCAGCGCCACGATCAGGAAGAAACCCACGATCGCGATCCCGGACACCGCCAGCCGCTGCTGCATGATGACCCGAAACAAGCCAGGGCGCCGCGATATCCGTTGGCCCGCAGCATCGAATCCTGCCCGCGTCACCGTCGCTGCGCTCGCATCTGTCATGGTCTTCCCTCCCTCCGGCTCCAACCGGAACGCGCGCTACGAACGGCGCAACCGTGGGTCAAGAACCGCGTAGAGGACATCCACGATCAGGCTGACGAGGACGAAAATGAACGCCAGCACCAGGGTCACACTTTGCACGACCGGGTAATCCCGGTTGGCAATCGAGTCGTAGACGTACTTGCCGACGCCCGGCAACCCGAAGATTTGCTCGATGATGACGGTTCCGCCCAGGAGGTTGGCGATCTGGATCCCGACGATTGTCAGGATCGGGATCCCGGCATTTGGCAACACGTGCCGCATCAGCACCCGGCTGCGAGGCAGGCCCTTCGCCCGCGCGGTCCGCACGTGCTCCTGCCCCAATACTTCGAGCACCGACGAACGCGTGAACCGCATCAGGATCGCGGCCAGCGGTAAGCCGAGACTCAAGGCCGGCAGGATCATCGACTTCAGGTTTTGCCCGGGGTCATCGAGGAATGGCCGGAAACCGACCGGCGGCAGCCATTTCAGTTTGTACGAAAACAGGAGCACGAACAGGGTGGCCAGGAAAAAGTTCGGTACGGAAACGCCGACCAGGGTCACGATCGTCGCCACGTAGTCCGCAGTCGAGTTTCGCCGTAGCGCCGCCAGCACGCCGAGGACCATCGCCGGGATGGCGGCCATGATCATGGCCATCATCGTCAACTGGATCGTCACCGGCAATCGAAGGGCAAGCTCATCGACCAGGTCTCGCCGCGTCCGCAGCGATGTCCCCAGGTCCCCCGTCAACACATGACCGAGCCACTTCAGGTACTGCATTGGCAACGATTGGTCCAGCCCGTAGGCGTGCCGGATCGCCTCGATCTGCTCGGGCGTCGTCCGGCGATCCGCGCCGAGCATCGTCTGGACCGGATCGCCGGGAATCGAGCGCACGATGATGAACGTAATCAACGTCACCCCGAGCAAGACCGGAATCATCAACAGCACCCGGCGAAGGATGAACTTCAGCATTCCCCCACTCCTATCTACCGGACCGTACAGTGATACCCCATCCAACCGTCATGTCGAGCCGAGTCCGAGGCGCCAGCCGAGGGCTTGTGTCGAGACATCCCTGCGCGAAGCGCGATCGACCGTAGGTCGATGCCAAACCTGATCGACATGGCGTCCGACTTCGTCGGACCAGATTCTCCGACGGGTGTCTCGATAAACTCGAGATGACGAGGCGGGGTCTGCGACCCCAAACAGTCTGGGAGGAAAGCTCACATCCCACCTCCGGGCGATCCGCTGCCAATTACGCCATTTGGCTGCGACCTCACCACCTTCGGTCGTTTGTCGGGGCCGACTCCATCCCGGCACTGGACTCAGGGGATCGTTCGCGATGCCGGTCGCCAGTTGGCGAGCCTACCCCTCGTCCAGCCAGACATCACGCGCCGATTGCATGCTGCCATTGAGGTAATGAACGAACCCCTGCACCCTCGGCTGCAATCCCTCATACGTGTCTGACGTGAACAGGCTGACCCACGGCGCCTGGTCGATCACGAGTTGCTGCGCCTGCTGGTAGATCTCCGCCCTTGCCTCGCGATCGTGTTCCCGCAGTCCCTGTTCGATCAGGGAATCGAGTTCGGCGTCGCTGAACCCGGCCGCGTTGTTCGGGCCGTCGGTCTTCAGGCTCTGTTCCAGCCACTCGTTCGGATCCATGTACCCTGAAGCGCCCATCACCGCGATGTCGAAATCGCCCGAAAAAAACCGGTTTATGTAGGTGGCGTTTTCCTCGGGCTCGATCTCCGCTTCGATCCCAACCTGCCGCAACTGCTCCTGCACGACCACCGAGGCGTTCGAGAGGAAGTCGTACTCTGCCCAGGTCAGCAAACCCGGCCGGAACCCTTCCGGTACGGTGACGGACGCCATCAGCGCCTTCGCCCCATCGAGATCCTGTTCCGGCACGTCTCCCTGGTATCCTGCCCAGTACGATGGCGGGTACAGTCCAACCAGCGGCTCGCCATAGCCAAACACCGATGAGTCGATGATCTGCTGGCGTTCGAGCGCCGCCGCGATCGCCCGCCGAACGTCCAGCATGTCGAAGGGCGAACGCCGCAGGTTGAACACGATCCACCGCAGGTTCGTTGCGCTCGATCCAGCCAGGTTCACCGCATTGTTCGCCTGGAGCGCACCGATGTCGCGGTGCGGCACCTGTTCGATGATGTCGACGGTATCGGAGATCAGCGCTGCAGTCCTCGCCGTGTCATCGGACGCAATCAGGACTTCCAGCGTTTCGACGTACGGCTTCGGCGCGTCCCAGTACGCCGCATTCCTGCTGAATGTCAGACTCGTGTTGGGGATGTACTCGTCGAACACGAACGGTCCGGTGCCAACCATTGTCAACGCCAGGTCGCCGTGCTCATCGACCGCTTCATGGGGAACGATCGACATCCCCCACCACGCCAGCTTCGTCAGGAACGAGGCGTCCGGCGCCGCCAGCGTGATGACGACCGTCGCATCGTTCGGCGCAGTCATCTCCGCGATCCCCGACGCGTACGACGCCGATGGCGAGGCCACGTCCGGATCGAGGACGCGATTGAAGCTGTACACCACATCATTCGCAACGAAGGCCCGGCCGTTGTGAAATGCCGCCCCGGTCTTGAGTGCAAAGGTGTAGGTCAGCAGGTCGTCGGACACGGTCCACGATTCTGCCAGTGACGGTATCGGATTCAGCCCGGAATCGACGGTGACCAGGCCTTCGTAGGCAAAGGGCACGATCACCCCGGCGGCAGCCAGTACTGTCAGGTGCGGGTCGAGATTCGTCGGATCGCCCTGGACCCCAATCCGCAGCGTGCCGCCCGGCTGCGGTTCGGGCGTAGCCTGAGCGAGCGAGTCGACAGATCCAGCCAGACCGGCCAGCGCGGTGCCGGCAACGACCGCCTGACGACGTGAGAACGTGAACTCGTGACCCATGACCTGAACTCCTGGTGACCACTGAACCCATGAAAACGAGGCACGAACCAGGCGGACCGGTTCGTGCCTCGGATTCTATCGCTGCCCGCCTCCTGCCAGATCAGCCGGGCGGGCAGGATGATGGTCCTACTGGTCGAGCCAGACCTGGCGGAACGACCGGTTCGACCCGGTCGCGAGGTGTTCGTACCCCATCACGAAGGTCTTCGCGGCCTCGTACTGGTCGGCGATGAAGAGGTTGATCCACGGCAGATCCACCAGCAACTGCTCCTGGATCTGCACGTAGATCTCGGCCCGCGCCGCCTGGTCGGTGGTCGCGATGCCTTGCTCGATCAACGCATCGACATCGGGGTTGCTGTACCCGGTCGCGAGGTTCGTCCGGTTCGTGTGGAAGTTGCTCTCGATCACATCATTCGGGTCGACGTAGGCGCTCGTGCCCGTCACCGAAAGATCGAAGTTCCCGGCGAAGTAGTTCTCCAGGTAGATCGTGTTCTCCTGGAAGTCGGTTTCCGCCTCGATCCCGATCTGCTTGAGCTGCTCGATGATCACAATCGCCGCGTTGTTCAGGAACGAATACTGCGCCCAGGAGTGGATCTTGCAGCTGAACCCATCGCCGAGTCCGACCGACTCCAGCAGCGCCTTCGCGCCCTCGATGTCGGGTGCCGCGATCTCGTGCTCCATTCCGGCCCAGAACGAGGCAGGGAAGATCGTCTCCGTCGGCGTGGCGGCGCCGAACATGGCCGCCTCGATGATCGGCGCGCGGTCGATCACCATCGCGATCGCCTGCCGCACCTCCGGCTTGTCGAACGGTTCGCGCAGGACGTTCACGCCCATGTAGCGGATGTTCGTGTTCTGGTTCCCGAACACCTGGATCGATTCGTCTTCCTCGAAGATCGCCATGTCCTGGAACGGGGCGTATTCGATGAAGTCAGCCGAACCCTGAATGAGGGCGGTGCGGCGGGAGGTCGGCTCGGAGGTGACGGTGAACTCGATCCCATCGAGGAAGGGAAGCGGCGCATCCCAGTAGTCGGCGTTTCGCTCGACGGACATGCTCGTGTTCGGGATGTACTCCACAAATTTGAACGGCCCGGTCCCCGCGCCGGCCGCGGTCAGCATCAGGTCGCCGCCGTTGGCCTCGATCTCTTCCTGGGCCACGATCGAGATCGATGTCCCCATCAGCTTCGCCAGGAAGGAGGCGTCGGCGGCGCTCAGGGTGATGACCAGGGTCGCAGCATCCGGCGCCTCAACCGAGGTCACGCCGGTGAAGTCCGACGAATATGGAGAGGCGGTCGCCGGGTCCATGATCCGGGTGAAGGTGAAGACCGCATCATCTGCAGTCATTTCCCGGCCATTGTGGAACTTCACACCCTGCCGGATCGCGAAGGTATACGTCAGGCCGTCGTCGGAGATCGTCCACGACTCCGCGAGGACTGGAATCGGAGCCAGGCTCGCATCCGGGGCAACGAGTCCCTCGTAGATATGCTCCAGTACGTGCCAGGCGGCGGTCAGCGATGTCAGGTGCGGATCGAGTTCGGCCGGATCAGCCTGCAACGCCACCCGCAGCGTTCCGCCCGGCTTGCCTTCGGCAGCCGGGGTCGAATCCTGCGCCAGTGCCGATCCCATTGCCGCGCCCATGCCTGGCAGGGCCACGCCGGTCGCCAGGGCAACCTGGACTGCCTGCCGCCGCGTCAGTTTGCCGCTCGCCACGTCGGCGAGCAGCGAAGCCAGCGTTGTGTTCCGTGATTCGGGACGCATGAACCAATACTCCTTGCAGTACCAGCCATGGCGGCCGCACTGAATGAAACAATTGACACACCGTCGCCGGTCTGTGCCGGCAACTACTGGGACCCACCGAGAGGTTGAGGCGACCGGATGACCATGTCCGCGGAACCGGCATGGCTGGCCGATGTGCGCAGTATACGGAGTTCGGACGGCGCGAAACCATCAGGTTCGTATCTGCCTTCTTGTGCGTTCGTGCCACGTAACTTGCAGATTGCACAGAACATCGTACAATCACGCCGCAATCATTGCACCTGTCCCAATGCGTACGGTTACCGCAAGGTAACTGGAAAGGTCCGTGACATGTCGTCGCATCAACGGGTCTCTATCTCCGGGGTCAATCGTCGTGACCTTGTCAGGAGCATGCTCTTTGCCGGTGGCGCCATCGCGTTTGCCGGGTATGGCCGGGCGCCAGGCGCGCTCGCCCAGGACACCATCCGCCTGACGCAGTGGTATCACCAGTACGGCGAGGAAGGCACGCAGGACGCCGTCATGCGCTATGCCGCCCAGTTCACCGAAGCCAACCCCGGCATCGAGGTCGAAGTGGTCTGGCAGCTCGGTGACTACGGCGCCACCCTCTCGGCTGCCCTTCTCACTGATGATGGTCCGGATGTCTTCGAGCAGAATGGCGTCACCCTCGACCAGGTGAACCAAAATCAGGTCGCGCCACTCGATGACCTCTATACCGATGAGCTCAAGGCCGACTTTGGCGACCAGAACCTGCTCCCGGCCACCATCAATGGCAGCATCTTCTGGGTCAAAATGCTGACCGATACCGGTGGTGTCTACTACCGGAAGAGCCTGCTCGAAGGTGCGGGACTCGCCGTTCCGACAAACATCGACGAGCTGATCGCTGCCTCCACGGCGCTCGATACCGGTCGCCAGAAGGGCCTCTTCGTCGGCAATGATGGTGGCATCGGCGCGCTCGGTGGACCGCTTCTCTGGTCAGCCGGTGCCGATTTCCTCACCGCCGACAACAAGCCGGGCTTCAACACCGAGCGAGTCGCCGCATCGTGGGGCAAGCTCAAGGAACTCAACGACTCCGGCTCGCTCCTGATGGGGTCTACGACGGACTACTGGGATCCGTCCGCCTTCATTCAGGGTGCGACCGCCATGCAGTGGACCGGCCTCTGGGCGTTCCCGGCAATCAACGAGGCCCTCGGTGACGATGTCGGCGTGTTCGCCTGGCCTCCGTCCGATGCTGAAGGCACGTCGTCCACCTTCTGGGGCGGTTGGGGCTCTTGCGTCAATGGCAAGAGCGCCCATATCGAAGAAGCAAAGAAGTTGGTCTCGTTCCTCTGGATCGAGAATACCGAGATCCAGACCGACTGGAATGTCGGCTACGGCTTCCACGTTCCACCTCGTCAGAGCGCCGCTGCGACAGCCGAGAAGCTCCAGGTTGGGGCTGCGGCCGACCTGGTCCAGAATCTCTACGATTATGGCGTCGGCAACAACCCGTTCTGGATTGGCTCAATGGGCAGCGCCTACACGGATGCGCTGACGCGCGTCGTGCGCGACGGCGCGGACGCTGCGTCCGAACTGGCCGCGCTGGAGACGACCGTTCAGGGAGAACTCGACCGGTTGCTCGGCAGCTGATCCCGGCCTGGTCAATGAGGGGAGCGCACCGGCGCTCCCCTCACCCATTTCCCAGCCACCTGCCTCCGATCTGCGCACCGGAGTTACGCGATGAGCGCCCCACTCGCCAGCACATCAATCGGCAACGTCCATACCGTCAAGGTGCCCTGGTACCGGAAAACGAAGTCCGAATCGACGATCGCCTTTATGGTCTTCGTGGCGCCGATGCTGATCGGACTCACGATCTTCACGTTCATCCCGATCGTGTGGGGCACGCTGATCAGCTTTTCGGAGGCTCGCAACACGGTCAGCATCGGGGACTGGGTAGGCTTCGACAATTATGTCGCGATGATCCAGAACCAGGAATTCCGGCGCTCCCTTCGCACCATCCTGGTCTTCTCTGTCTTTATCGTCCCCCTCACATTCTTCTTTTCGCTCCTGCTGGCCATGCTCGTCAATTCGGCGGGTTTCGGCACCCCAATCTTCCGAACGATCTTCTTCATCCCAACCGCGATTTCCTACGTCATTGCCTCGATCATCTGGAAGATGGGCATCTTCAATGGCGGAGCCTACGGCTTCGCCAACATGGTCTGGTACTGGTTCGACCATAACGCGCCGGTGGTGGCCTGGATCGGCGAAACGAACCCGCCGTACTACTGGCTCGTGCTGGTCACCTGTCGACTCTGGCTCCAGGTTGGCTTCTACATGATCCTTTTCATTGCGGCGCTTCAGGAAATAGACCATACCCTCTATGAGGCAGCCCAGGTTGACGGCGCGAAGCTCGGCTGGAACACGTTCTGGACCATCACCTTCCCGCTCCTGCGCAATACCTCGATTGCCGTGCTCATGCTCAACCTCATCGCCGCCTTCCAGGCCTTTGACGAATTCATGAACATCCTTGGTGGAGTTGGATCGGTCGGGAACATCAGCCTGGCCCGGCCACCGCTCGTCTATCTCTACCAGGTCGCCATCCAGCAACAGGACTACGGACGGGGTTCGGCCGGCGCGCTGATCCTGACAGCGATCATCATTGCCGTCACCATCATCCAGGGCAAGCTCTTCGGGTTCGGGAGGCGAGCATGAGCCAGGCCACGTCACGCGAGCAATGGGGAGAGATCAAGCATCCAAAGGCGTCCAGCGGCCTTGCGCTCTCCGTCGTCATGACAGTCCTCCGCTACGGCCTTCTGATCGTTCTCGCCCTGATCTTCCTGCTGCCGTTCTACATGATCATCCGCAACTCGCTCATGACGCAGCCGGAAATCACCAACATGAATGAGTGGACCTGGTGGCCCGCCGATCCTCAATGGGGTAACTACAAGCGTGTCTTCGAAGACAAGTCGATATCGATGGCCACCGGACTGCGTGTCTCCGCCTTCCTCGCTATCGTCAATCTTGTCTTCCAGACGCTGTTCGCCTCGATGGCCGGCTACGCCCTCGCACGCGTTCCATTCCGTGGCCGGGACATCGTGTTCTTCATCATCCTGATGACGCTCATGATCCCGAGCGCGGTGACGTTCGTGCCAACGTACGTGGTCGTCTCCTGGCTCGGCGGCATCAACACCCTCTGGGGTATCGTCGTCCCCGGTTTGTTCAGCGCATTCGCAACCTTTCTTTTCCGGCAGTTCTATCTCGATTTCCCGACAGAAATCGAGGAAGCCGGCCGCCTCGACGGCAACAGCTACTTCGGCGTCTACTGGAAGCTCCTGCTTCCCAACTCGATCGGAATCATGGCAGCCCTCGGCGTCCTGAGCTTCATCGCGAGCTGGAATGCCTTCCTTTGGCCGGTCATCGTTGGACAGTCACCCGAGACCCGAACCGTCCAGGTCGTGCTCAGCAGCTATCTCACTGCCCAAACCATTGACCTCACGCGGCTGTTCGCTGGCGCAGCCATCGGCGCGGCGCCGTTGATTGTCGTCTTCCTCCTGCTGCAACGCCTCATTGTCCAGGGCGTCCGCATGTCCGGTATCAAGGGATAACATCGGGTTCGGATGGTCTCTCGGTCCTCGGTAGGGCTGCGGAGCTTGCTCCGCCCGCGAATGTTCGCGGGAGAGGCGTCACCGCGCGAAAACCAGAATCATCACGGTTTACCCGGATTTCATGTAGCCCCTCACACGGGAACCCGGCTCGCGCGGCGCCTCCAATCGCGTGAGTCGGCCCCAGACTTTCCTGTATGGATCGATGAGGATCTCGCATCCAGGTGCAACAACAGCGAATATCCCTATGGTTGCGCCATCGTCGGTCGTTCGTCGGGCAGCCCACGGTTCCACCTTCCGTGTCCAGGACGGTTCCGCTCCAGGTGCCGGGGACTCACAGGGGAAGGGATGGCGCATTGTCGCCGGTCAGCTGTGCTTCGTAGTGCCCGACAGACCCTCGCTGACGCTCGGGCCGATCGGCCCTTCCGGGAGGAAGCCAGGGTGTCGTCGAGGGCCACTGGAAACCATACCCCCAGCTAAACGGGGCGAGAAGGGGCCAAGGGAGTGTCAGGGAGATGGTTAGCCGAAGGATGCCGGCCAACTCGTCCCCTCGCAGGGCTACCGACCTTGTCTCGGCCCGCCTCACACCCCGCGCCAGCCAACCACCCCATTGAATGCAGATTACCGGACACATTCTCATCAATTCCGCATCTAGGATCCTACGTCATTCCGGGCCAAACAGGAGCGAATGGATACATGCAGGTGTGAAAACACACCGTCCTGATTCCACTACCGTTGCCCTTATCCCGCCGCACCATCACCGGAAAGCAAACGAAGGGGAGCCGATTCACTCCGGAACCGGCCCCACCTCCGCTCGCCGACCGTCGCCTTCTCTGCTACTCGATCACGACGCCTTGTCTTCACCGAGGTACAAGTGCTTCACGGCCTCCTCGTTGAGCGGCTGCACCGTGAGTTTGCCGCTCACGCCTTCCATCGTCTGCTGAACCGCGGCCAGGCTGGCATCCTTGACCAGGATCGCCAATGCAACCTTGCCCTCCTCAAGGTCGTTCCCCACCTTGTCCAGGGTAGTGTTGCGGAGGCCGGTATCCCGCAACTTCCCAACCAGGGCACCGATCCCGCCTCCGATTGCCGCCGACACGATCAGGCTCGGCGGATAGATCAGCCCGAACACGCCGGCAATGGCGGCACCTCGCACTGCGCCCTCACCAGTGGTCAACTCATCGGTTTCCTTGACATGGACCTTGCCGGATGCATCCCTGGAAACGATCGCGGCGTCCATCAGGTTGATCGCCGCACTCCGGTGCATCCGGTTGAGACCGTCGAGCACGGTCTTGGCATCATCTTCGGAATCATAGACCGCCGCGACAAAATGGGCTTCGCTGGACATCCCGGGCTCCCTTCAAGGCAACATTTCAGGCCGGTTTCCGCGCATTATCGACCGCACGCCGCGCAAACGCCACCAGTTTTCCCCACCCGGTCCGTCTCGCCGGAGGTAGAGACTCGCGCGTTGGCCATTCCCATCCTGGCCCTATGCAGCCTGCCGCCATTCGGCTACAGTTCTGGCAGAGGAGGATGAATCACGCATGCAGTTGTCTGGTGACTACACGTTTGCCGCCCCACCCGAACGCGTCTACGCCCTGATGCTGGACCCCGACACCCTGATGGCCTGTCTGCCAGGCTGCGAACGTCTGGACGTCATTGGCGAAGACGAATATGCCGCGACCATGACCATCGGGGTCGCCATGATCAAGGGGAAGTACGAAGGGCGGGTCAAGATCAGCGACAAGGTCGAACCGTCGTCGTTCCGTATGCTGATCGAAGGCAAGGGTCCGCAAGGCCAGGTTTCCGGCGAGGGCGTCATTAGCATCGAGCCCGATGGCGAAGGAAGCCGGGTGACCTGGTCGGGCGATCCGCAGGTGCGAGGCACCCTCGCTCGCATCGGCAGCCGGGTCATCCAGCCGGCGGCGAAAATGATTGTCGGCCAGTTCTTCAAGTGTCTCGAACAGGCGACCACCGTCGCCGCCACGGAATCCTGAACCGTTGTCGAACTGCCGATCCCACGCTCGAAACGAGGTGGGATCCGGGGAGCGCACGCACATGAGCGACCAGGTTTCGGTCAACCTCACCGTCAATGGATCACCACGTTCGGTCACCATCGAATCCCGGACGTTGCTCGTTCACCTGCTGCGCAATGAGTTCGGCCTCACCGGCACGCACACCGGGTGTGAAACAGGCCAGTGTGGAGCATGCACCGTCCATCTCGATGGCCACGCAGTCAAGAGTTGCATGGTGCTCGCCGCCCAGGCGGATGGCCACGCGGTCGACACCATCGAAGGCCTCGCGCCCTCCGGAACCCTCCATCCCGTCCAGGATTCGTTCTGGACAGAGCATGGTCTCCAGTGCGGTTACTGCACGCCCGGCGTCATCATGTCCACCCTCGATTTGCTGGCGGAAACGCCGGACCCGACCGAGGAAGAGATACGCCACGCTCTCGAAGGGAACATTTGCCGCTGCACGGGCTACCAGGGCATCGTGACCGCGGTGAAGGCGGCTGCCAGGCGGGTTGCCGCCGGTGAACCGCCAGTCTCCCTGCGCTGACCTGGACCGCAGCCATCACGAAACGGGAGTGCCATGTATACCTATCCCTTCTCCTATCATCGCCCCGGATCTGTGAGCGAAGCGCTGGCGATGCTCGCGGAGTATGCCGATGATGGCAAGGTGATCGCCGGAGGCCAGAGCCTGCTTCCAGCCATGAAACTGCGGCTCGCCGCACCAGGTCACCTCGTGGACATCGCCGGCATCCCGGAACTCACCGGCATCCGCGAAACCGGAGCCGGAGTCGAAATCGGCGCGCTTGCGACGCATCACGAGATCGCGACCAACCCGGTCGTGGCCGCCCACGCTGGACTCCTGGCCGAGTCGGCGCACGTTGTCGGCGATCTTCAGGTGCGCAATCGCGGCACGATCGGCGGCACCCTCGTCCACGCCGACCCTGCCGGTGACTATCCCGCCGTCGTCCTCGCGCTCGACGCGGACATCGTGGCCCGTGGCCCGGACGGCGAACGGGTGATCCCGGTCTCCGAATTCTTCGCGGGCTTGTTTACGACTACACTCGAACCAAATGAGCTGGTCACGGCCATTCGCATCGCCGATCTTCCTGCCAGCTGTGGGTACCGGTACGAGAAGCTCGCCAACCCTGCCTCGGGCTATGCACTCGTTGGCGTTGCGGCTACCGTCACCCTGGCGGACGACGGCACGATCGCGGAGGCGCGGATCGGCATCACCGGCGCTGCCGACGTCGCCTACCGCGCCGATTCGGTTGAGTCGGCACTTGCCGGCGTCAGACCGGACGACGCTTCGGTGAAGGCAGCCGCGGCCACTGCTGTCGACGGCCGCGACCTGCTGGAGGACGTCCATGCCCCGGCCAGCTATCGGGCCCGCGTCACCCGCAATCTCGTCCGCCGCGCAGTCCTCACCGCCGCCGCCCGCGCCGCCTCGTAGAACGATTGCTGGTGGGTAGAGGAGGGCTTCCGGCGCACATTCGACAACCCGAACGCCAGTCACCGCGCCGGTAAAGCCCTCCCGGAATCAGCGCGACGATGGGCCTCTGCTCACTCCTGTTTTCCCTCATCTCTTTCCTTCCAGGTTTCCTCCGGCCGATCCCTGTTCGCGTTGACCAGGAGCGCCGTTGCGAACTCCTTGCGGCGGAAGAACGCCCGGATCTCCTTCCACAACTCCGGGTCGTTCCGGCCGATCTCCAGCAACCGGTCGGAGAACACCACGTCGCCACGCGCGCGCAACTCGGTCATGAACTCGGTCGACAGCAGTTCCGCCAGGTAGACCGGCCCGATATCCTCGAACTTTTCGCCATAGTAGGCGATCAGACGGGTAATGTCCTCGACATCCAGCGGCGCACCGTCGTCCGACGCGAACGCCGATCTCCAGTCAACCGCCGCCAGGAACTCGTCGAGCAGGGTCACCTGCTCGCCCTTGCGCACGCGATCGAGCAGCGCGTCCACCTTCGCCCGGTCAATCGGAAGCTCGTGAGGCGTCTCTGGCAACACTGCCGCAGCGCCACCGCCCGAATACTGCACAAACGCCGGATTCTCGCTCACACCATCTCTCCCCGGAAAGCAATCTGACGAGACAGATTTCACCGTACATCCATTGCGTGGACCGTACCACGATCCGGATCAAGCACTCGTGGTGACGAGCCTACACAATCGCCAACGTCGCATATCCATGATTGCATGTGACACTACCACCCTCCCGCGCGTGGAGTCCGGCACAGGTCGGTCTGGTAGCATTCCCTCCTGCAGGTTCCTCCGTCCGAAACCGGACGGCTGGTTGCCGCGTCAGGGAAAGAACAGCGGCATGGCTGGCCGCGTTTCCCGGTTCCTTTGTCACCATCCGTCGCGCCCAACATCGCCTTCGATTCGATCCCGGTGCGACAGGGAGTTCCCTTCATCATGGCTCAAGGCCGCATTTCACGCGCCGGCGCCCGCTATCCGGATGCCAAACGACGGGCCAGGCTATACGGCCGGAGTCGCTATGGGCGCATCGGCCGTTCGTTGCCACCCAACCTGCTTCCCTCGGCATCCGAACGCGACATCAAGGGCAGGTTCCTCGGTGGACCGGTCGTCATCCTCAGCACGCTGGCGGTCATGGTTGCTGCCTTCGCGATCGCGGCCGGTGTCATCACTGCCATCGGCGCGGCAATCGGCGTAGCCGGCACCATGGACGCCTACCGCGACGTCAACGCCGAGCTCCCGAACGCCGCCGAGATCGCGGTCGATACCTTCCAGACCACCCGGATCTACGACCGCAACGGCGTCCTGCTTCAGGAAGTCGACAACCCCAACCCCAATGCCGGTTGGCGCACGTACGTCGGCATCGACCAGATGGACGACAACTTCATCAACGCCACCGTCGCCGCTGAAGACGCGACATTCTGGACCAACGAGGGAGTGGAACCCTACGCGATCGTCCGCGGCGCCTTCATCAACATCACCGGCGCGGGCAGTTCGGGCGGATCGACCATCACCCAGCAACTCGTCCGGGCAATCTACCCGGACCAGATCAATCCAATGGACATCAGTTACTCCCGGAAGTTCCGCGAGGCTCTTGCAGCCTACGCGCTCGCCCAGGAGTACTCCAAGACCGACATTTTCTCGATGTACGTCAACCTGATCTACTACGGCAATCGTGCCTACGGCATCGAGGCCGCCGCCAACACCTATTTCGACAAGCACGCCACCGAGTTGACCCTGGCCGAGGCGGCCTTCCTGGCGGGGTTACCGCAGTCGCCCTCGTACTACGCCGAAAATTTCGACCAGGCCAAGATCCGGCAGCGCTACGTCCTCGACCAGATGGTCGAGTACCGCTACATCACCCGCGCCGAAGCCGCCGCCGCCTACGCCGAAGCGCTCACCTTCCGCGAAGATATCCGGACCGGGGCCGTCTCCGTCGATTCAGCCCCGCACTTCACCGAGTACGTCCGCAACTATGTGATCGAGCACTACGGCGAAGATGCCTTGTACGGCGGGCTCGAAATCACCACCAGCATCGATCTCGACCTCCAGCACCGTGCCGAACAGATCGTCGCCAGTGGTGTAGCCGACATGCTCGAACGTGGTTACGGACGGAACAACGCCGCCATGGTGGTGATGGTGCCGTGGAGCGGCGAGGTCCTGGCGATGGTGGGCTCGGCGGATTTCGAGAACGCCCTCATCAATGGTGAGGTCAACTACGCGACCTCCCTCATCCAGCCCGGATCGTCGATGAAACCGCTGGTCTACGCCACGGCCTTCTCGGAAGGGCTCAATCCCGGCTCGATCCTCTTCGATGTGCCAACAACCTGGGATGTCGGTGGCGGTCAGGATCCCTACGAACCGCAGAACTACTCCGGCAATTTCCGGGGGGCGATCACGATTCGTGACGCACTCGCCAATTCACTGAACATCCCGGCGGTGAAGGCGACCGAATATGCGGGTGTCCAGGATGTGATCGACACGACCAGGGCGATGGGGCTTGAGAACAGCCTCCAGGAAGACGCTTCGTTCTACGGTCTCGCCCTCGGCCTCGGCTCCGGCGAAGTGCAACTGCTTGAACACACCAATGCCTACGCCACCCTCGCCAACAACGGCACACATGTCGATGTCCATCCCATTCTCAGCATCAAGGATTCACAGGGGAACGAACTGTTCGCGCTCGATCAGGACCAGGTCGAAAAGGATTCGAACCAGGCGATCCCTGCCGGCAATGCCTACCAGGTCACCTCGATCCTGACCGACAACGACGCACGATCGATGGTGTTCGGAAGTAACAACCGGTTCGGGGAAACCCAAAGCCAACTCGGTCGCCCCACCGCCGCGAAGTCGGGCACCACGGACGACTGGAAGGACCTCTGGACCATGGGCTATACGACCGATGTCGTAGTCGGGGTCTGGACCGGCACCAGCGGCAGCGGCAGCACCGTCGGCCTGCCGGAAGTCGACGGCATCCAGGCGGCTGGTCCGATCTGGCAGGACATGATGCTCGAACTGCACGACAACCCGGAATTCTCCACCCTCCTCGTCGGGCCCGACGGTAATGCCGTGCCCGAGGCATTCCCCGTGCCGGACGATGCCTACGAGGGGGAGATCTGCGCCGTCACCGGTCACAAGCCGGGTAAGGGAGAAACCACGGAGGAGTGGCTGGTACGCGACCAGGGTCCGACACAGGATTGCGGCGACCTCACCGAGTGGGAACGCGAGCAACTCGACCAGGCTATCGAGGCGACCCGGAAGGGCGGCGTGAACTGGGTCGGCGATGCGGTCAACAGCATCGCACGCTACGCGGCAGCGGCCGGCGTCAGGGGCATCAGCGTCCAGGAGGAGGAGGCGGAGGACGAACGCAATTCCTCGAACTCGAACAATGTGATCGAGCCGGCCGACAACCAACCGGCCGAGTCGGGCGAACCCGACGATGATGTTCCCATCGAGGAAGTCCCGGTCGACACCGAACCACCGTCCGGCGACACTGGAAGTCCAACCGAGGTCCCGATTGAACCCGCCTGACGCCTCCGGCAAGCGCCCGGACTAGATATCTGTCGCCTCGTCGGCCTGCGATTTCCGGCCACGGCGACGGCGGGTGGCGGTCTCAGCCTTGACGTCGTCCGGTCGCGATACGGTCGCCCGTCGTCGCCGCCGGCTCAACCGGGTGCGCTGGGTGACGGTCCCCTCAGGAGGCACGATCGGCGCACCCTCGATCGGTGTCGAGAGCACGATACTGGTTGAGCACCTGGCGCCTGTATCGGCCAGGTCGTCGACCAGTGCCTCCAGCTCGTCCGTCGACGAAACATGCACCTTGACGAAGTAGGAGTGGTCGCCGGTGACCCGGTGACACGCCTCCACCGCAGGCTCGGAGCGCAGGCGGTTGAGGAACACATCGTGGTGACGGCGATCGATATCGATCGAGATCAGCGCGGTCAAGGGCCGCCCGATCGCCGATGGATCCACCACCGCCCGGTAACCCGCCAGGACGCCTCGTTCCTCCAGGCGTCGAACCCGCTCGATCATGGCGGGGCTGGACAATCCAACCCGCTCCGCCAGGGCTTTCATGGTCAATCGGCCGTTGCTCTGCAACTCTGCCAGAATTCGTTCGTCAAGGGTGTCGATTGAAGAAGAGGCCGGCTTATCCTCAGTACGTGATACAACCTGCATTGAATACGCCAATTCACTTCCGGACCTGTGCTTGCAACAATCACAGGACGCAACCAACATCCACTCAGCGAGTTTACGGCGACACTCATCCTATCGCAAGGAAGTATTGCCATAAAGAGTTAGGAGAAACAGGCGAAAACGATTACTGCGCAACAACCGGTTTCATGCGGTGGATCAGCGTGTGGCGACGGCTCGCGCGACCGCGTTGGAGTGCGCCGATCGCTCGTGAAGGTCGTCCAGGCCGGTCAACCGGGCCTCGCCGTACCGGTGCGTCAACCCGCTTTCCAGCAACCAATCCGCCAGCACCGGATTCTTTGGCAGGAGCGAGCCGTGCAGGTAGCAGCCGATCGCATTCCGGTAGACAGCCCCTTCAGTACCATCCTTCCCGTTGTTGCCCCGGCCAACACGTACGGTTCCCAAGGGTTCCACCCCCTCACCGAGGTAAGTCAGACCACTATGGTTCTCGAAGCCGACCAGCGGACCCCATCGTGAATCGATCACGACATTCCCGATGAACCGTTCCGGTCCAGCGGTCGAGGTGACATCGAACACCCCGATTCCCGGTAGCGGTTCGGCATCGTGCGGCCGGTACTCATGGCCCAGCAACTGGTAACCGCCGCAGACGGACAGGAGTGCGGCCCCGTCCTCCACCGCCGAGCGGATGGCCTCACCCTTGGCGCCGACCAGATCGTGAGCGACGGCAACCTGGGACAAGTCCTGCCCACCACCGAAGAAAAAGATGTCCACATCGGCTGGAATCGGGTCACCAAGATCGATGTCTACGACCGTCGCCTCGATCCCGCGCCAGCGCGCGCGCCGTGACAGGGCAACCACGTTTCCACGGTCGCCGTAGATATTCATCCTCGTGCCGTACAACCAGGCAATGGTGAGTTCCCGGGATTCCACGTCTCTCCCTCCGTCACTGCTCCCAGAACGGTTCGACTGCGCCGCGCCGGGCCAGGATTGCGTGCAGCTCCATCATCGCGGTGTACGTGGACAGAATATACCCCTGCCCCCCGATGGGCACCGTCGCCACAAACGCATCGAGTCCGGCCGCGAGGTCAGCCGGCAATTCGTGAATCCTGTCGACAGGCACACCAGCGTACTTCAGGCGATTGGCCATATCCGGGCTTCGCAAACCGGTCGTGTAGAGCGACCCGTCGCCATCGGCCAACAGTTCGAAGTCCACATCCCAGAGCCAGGAGACATCGCGCCCATCCTGCGATTTATCGTTGATCGCGATCATCGCCGGCACGGTCAGTCCCTCACCGCCGGAGGTGTACATCCGCAGGACTTCGTTGAACCCAGTCGGATTCTTGGCCAACGTCAGCGTGAGTTGGCGGCCTTCGACATCCAGGCGCTGCGCCCGGCCGAAGGCCGACCGGTACCCTGCCAGAGCCTCGCCGATCGCGCTGCCGGACACGCCAAGATGCCCAGCGGCCGCGATCGCGGCAACAGCGTTGTACGCGTTGTAGAGGCCCGGTACGCCCAGGTCGAACCTCGTTGATCCCGTATCCCGTTCCACGGTCAACGACAGTGATTCCTGATTGGAAAGATCGATCTCGCGTCCAGAGACCGCCAGCACATCGCGAGCCAGACCGCATGCCGGGCAATACCAGTTTCCTAGCTGGGAAAGGTAGAGTTCGTGATAGGCAAGATCATGACCGCACCGTGCACAGGCGCGGACATCGGCTGCGTGAGGGAGCTGCTCCAGGGTGTGGGTCGTATCAGTCAGGCCGAATGGCACCATCCGTCCGGGCACGTCCCGAACCACAGAGGCAAGACCAGGATCGTCGGCATTGAAGGCAATGACCGTTGTGTCCGGGAGCGCAGTGAGTGCGCTCGTCCAGGCCCGGCCGATCGAGTCCAACTCGCCATAGCGGTCAAGTTGGTCGCGGAAAAGATTGTTGAGCACCACCATCCGCGGTTGCAGCAGGCGCACCACCTCGGGAAACGCTGCCTCGTCTGTCTCGATCACCGCAACATCGCCGCGAGGTGTACCCCCGATGGCGGCTTGGGTCGCGAAGGCGGTGGCGACTCCCTGTACCAGATTCGACCCAGCCCGGTTGTGAATAACCCGCTTTCCGTCGGCGACGAGCATGCCGGCCAACATGCGCGACGTCGTGGTCTTGCCGTTCGTACCCGCCACCACGACCGATCCCTGCGGCAATGCGGATGAGAGCCGGGACAGGAGATCCGGATAGACTCGCCGCGCGAGTTGGCCCGGAAGAGACGTGCCGCCGCCCTTGCCGGCCGCCCGGCTTGCGAACGCCGTCAATCGCGCCGTCCCGATCGCCGCAGTGAGGCGAATCCTGTCAAGCACCATCGTCATCTGCCAGCACTGCAACGTACACAACCGAGAGACTGTTGAAATCGCTTATCCCCGGCTGCACCTCGATCACCAGCGTGTCGGTCTGCTCATCGTGCAACGGTTCGCCGGTGACGATGCCGATCGGGATGTTCGGCGGTACCTGCCGTGTCTGCGTCTGCGAAAACTCCGATGTCACGATCCAGTCGCCTTCCTTCGGCGCCGTATCCGAGCGAACGTGGCGCATAACGAGGTATCCACCCTCTTGCCATTGCCCGTAGACGATGCCGTCCGCCTTCTCTTCGAGCAACATCGCGCCAACCTGCTGGCTCGAATCGATGATCAGCATCACCTTCGCCGTGGTCTCCGTCACCTCAACCACCTGGCCTACCAGCAAATCCGGATTCACGACCGCCATCCCTGGACGCACACCGTCATTCGAGCCGATATCGATGACGACGAACATCTGCGTTCCGGTCGGATCGCGCCGGATCACGTTCGCCTTGACGAGATCGACGTTCTCGTAGCGACTCTCCGCCGCCTCTTCCCGAACCTGCTGCTGCAACGCATCGTTCTCAGCCTGGAGCTCAGCATTGTCGGCAACCAGCGCATCCCGCTCCCTGCGAAGCGCTTCAAGCTCTGCCTCGATCTCCGACGGACTTGCTCCGCGATCGATCAGGTCGTACAACGCCGAACTCATCGGTGAAACGACCTCGTCGAGCCCGGTCCGGACCGGTTCGAGGTAACTGCGGCGGTCAAGGACGATCAGGGTGGACGCGATCAACACGAACACGGCCAGCAAGGCGAGCACCCGGCGGAAGGGAATCGTGGTCATGTCACATCTGGAAGCAGCATCACGTTGCGAGACTGCATCGAATTGGTCGCTCCCGGGTGACTCCGTCGAACATGACTTGATCGCATGCGAACCTCGGTCAGCGCCGGATTTCCCGGCCGCTGGCAAGGGCACGCTGGTACAGGTGGAGATTCTCCGCCACCCGGCCGGTGCCCCGGGCAACACACGTCAACGGGTCTTCGGCGCGATGCACCGGCATCCGGAGTTCGCTCTGGAGACGGCGATCGAGTCCCATCAACAGTGCCCCGCCACCGGCCAGGGTAATCCCGTGCTCCATGATATCGGCGACCAACTCGGGAGGCGTCTCCTCGATCGACGTCTTCACCAGTTCGATGATCGTGTTGACTGGCTGCGAAATGGCATCGCGGAGTTCCACGGAACTCACCTCGACGGCCTTGGGCAAACCGGTCAGCAAATCCCGGCCACGAAGCGGAACCCGCACTTCTTCTTCGAGGGGGTAGGCTGAACCAGCCGCGATCTTGGCATTCTCGGCAGTACGCTCGCCGATCACCAGATTGTGATCGCGACGGGCATACTGGATCAGCGCGTCGTCGATTTCATCACCAGCGACCCGGATCGAGTGGTTGACGACGATACCGCCGAGCGAGATCACCGCAACTTCGGTGGTTCCACCGCCGATATCCACGATCATGCTGCCGATCGGTTCATTGATGGGTAGCCCGGCCCCGATCGCCGCCGCCATCGGCTCTTCGATCGTATACGCCTCGCGCGCGCCGGCGGACAGCGCGGCATCCTTGGCCGCCCGCTTTTCGACTTCCGTCACGCCGCTCGGAATCCCGATCACCACGCGCGGGTGCGGCGCCATCAAGCGCTGCAAATGGACCTTGCGAATGAAGTGGTGCAACATCATCTCCACGGTGTCGAAGTCGGCAATGACGCCATCCTTCAACGGCCGCATCACGATGATGGTTTCAGGCGCCTTCCCCTCCATGGCCTTGGCTTCCATGCCAACCCAGAGGGCCCGCTTCGTCTTGGCATCAATGGCCACGACCGACGGTTCTGAAATCACGATACCCTTGCCGCGAACGTAGACCAGGGTATTGGCTGTCCCCAGATCGATCCCAAGATCGCGGCTGAAAATGCCAAACAGGGACGAAAGCGGACGAAACAAGGCCGGTGACCTCCGCGAGTTCGGTCAAGTGGGTGGAGAACTGAACGGAATGGTGGCGACGGTGTTGCGGCAGGTTGGGCACTTGTGCCCAGGCGATGTGACCCTGTCCGCTCGCCATCCCTCTTGACGACCAGATGCCATTCGGCCACATTTCCGGAACAGGCATTACCCGCTGGGTGCGCTGAACGCGGAGCCGGTACCCGCCCGGAATCGGCGCGAGTATAGCATAGGGTCGCCTGGCCCCTGGGTGGCCATCAGTCTGGAAGGTCTAGGCCATGTCGCCGGAATCCGGAGTAACTGGGCAGCGATTCGCGAATCTCTCCCAGGTTGCGAGGTCGATACCGCCGGGCGCTCAGGCCGGCATATCGGTCTCCACCCTCGACGGGCGCCGGTCCTTCAACCACGGGTCCAACACGGTGTTCTCATCCGCCAGCACCATAAAGATCGTCATCCTGGCCGCCCTTGCCCAGGCGATCGACAGTGGACGGATTTCGCTGGATGACAGGACAGCTGCCGGTTCGGATACCAGGGTAGGCGGCAGTGGAGTCCTGAACTGGCTGTCCACCGACCTTGAACTGACACTGCGCGATCATGCCTGGCTCATGATCGCCATTTCCGACAATACCGCCTCGAACGTCCTGATCGACGCGATCGGACTCCCTGCCATCTCAGACTGCCAGGCATCGCTTGGGCTCGACGCGACCTCGCTCAACCGGCGGTTCATCGGCCGCTTGCCGAACCCCGGCCAACCTGAGAACCTGGCCACCGCGTCTGACCTGGTGCAAGTCCTGCGCGCGATCTGGCTGGACACCGCCGCATCCCCTGCATCATGTGCGTGGATGCGTTCACTCCTGGCAGAACAGAAATACCTCGACCGCTTGCCCCGGCACCTGCCGGAGTCACTCACCTATGCCGGCAAAACCGGCTCCCTCACCGGGTACGCGCACGACTGCGGTGTGCTTTCGGGACCGGGCGGCACGTTAGCCATCGCAGTCCTGACCAGCGGCTTCGAGAGTTCCTATTCGGCCGATGCCTGGATCGGCGATATCGCGTTGGCGGCCGTCACTGACTTCGCTCTCACGACCCCCGCGACGTGACGTGCGCCACTCTCCACGTAACCCGTGTCCTGACGGCATTTACCGTCATGCTGCTGGCAGTTTCGACGCTTATGGCAAGCGTCGAGGCGTCAGGATCCTCATCCTTAACGCTCAACCTGGTAGCGACCGGGTTGGTCGACCCGCTCAGCGTCCGCCAGCCGCCGGACGGCTCCGATCGACTCTTCGTCGTCGAGAAGATCGGCCGGATCAGGATCATCGAACACGGTGTCCTCCTGGACCAACCATTTCTCGATATCCAGACCACCACGATCTCGGCATCGCCCGAACAGGGCATGTACGACATTGCCTTCCACCCGGACTTCGCCACGAATGGACTGCTCTACGTCTCCCACACCGAACGCTACCTCAACGGCGCGCTGGTTGTGTGGGAATATCATGTGGATCCTGGCAACCCCAATTTGGCCGACCGCACCAACCGGCGGCCGATCATTGCCATCCAGCGCCGGGCAATGTTCCACAACGGTGGCGCCATCGGATTCGGACCTGATGGGTACCTGTACATTGGGGTCGGTGAGGGGCGTCCCTACCAGTACACCTGGGCGCCGATCGTCAATCTTGCCCAGACGACCGACAACCTGGACGGCAAGATCCTGCGCATCGATGTCGATGTCCCGCGCGATGTCGACGGCGTACCGGTCGCGTCCTACCTCATTCCGCAGAATCCGTTCGGTGGACCAGCCTCGCGGGAGTTCGCCTATCGCGCCGACATGGACATGCTCAGGGGAGAGGCGTTTCCCGAGATATGGTCGTACGGCCTGCGCAATCCCTGGCGCCTGACGTTCGATCCGGTGACGGGAGATCTCTACATCCCGGATGTCGGTGAGGCCGAGATGGAAGAGATCAACTGGCAACCGGCTGCCAGTCGCGGCGGCGAGAACTATGGATGGAGTGTCGCCGAAGGGACGGTCTGTACCGATCCCGGGTGCGTCAGCTTCGTTTCGCCCGTCTATGCCTACTCCCATGAGGACGGCCAGTGCGCGGTGATCGGTCTCGGTGTCTCCCGCACGGCGGCGATGCCAGTCCTCGACGGTGCTTTCCTGTTCTCCGATTTCTGTTCCGGAGAAATCTCGGCCCTTGATTTCCGGCATGGCGAGTGGCAGGTGACACCCCTGTTGGAAGCCACGCACTACGCACCAAACCGCCAGGTGGCAGGCGGCGGTGGTGATATCGCCGGCAACGTGTACGTAACGACCTGTACGTGTGCCTCGACGTACGACATCACACCGGTGACCGGTCCGGACCGGCAAACCGGGGCCGTCTGGAAGGTTGTTCCCGCCCCGCACAGTCCCGCCTCGGCACCGGGAATCACTCCGGTGGCGTTCGCGTCTTCCCCAATCCAGCGATTCCGGACGACAATACGTACCAAGCGACGTTCCGCCTTTCGATAATGGAGTACCCCCATGAAGATCACGCGCGCTTCGACCTGGGTCGTTGGCAATCCCTGGAAGAACTGGCTCTTCGTCCGTTTGGATACGGATGTCGATGGCCTTTATGGAATTGGCGAGGGGACCATCAACGGATTCGCGAAAACGGTCGAAACCGCAGTCCACGAACTTGCCACCAGGTACGAAGGGTTCGATCCCTTCCAGATCGAGACCATCCTCCAGCGAATGTCCCGCGACCTGTACACCGAGGGTGGACAGATCCACATGAATGCCGTCGCCGCGATCGAGGTCGCTTGCTGGGACATCATCGGCAAGTCGCTCGGGCGTCCGATCTATGACCTCATCGGCGGCCGCTATCACGAATCGCTCCATACCTACGCAAACGGCTGGTATGCGGGTCCCCGGACACCGGAATCATTCGCCGAGCGGGCCCAGATGGTCATGGACAAGGGCTATCGCGCCCTGAAGTTCGACCCGTTCGGCGCGGCCTGGCGCACGATGTCGATGGAGGACCGCCATCTCTCGATCGACATCGTGCGGGCGGTCCGGGAAACCGTCGGACCGGACGTCCAGATCATGATCGAAGGGCATTCCCGTTTCAGCGTGTCGGAAGCGGTCTACGTCGGGGATGCGATCGCGGAATTCGAACCAACCTGGTTCGAGGAGCCCACTCCCCACCAGAACATCGATTCCACGGTGGAAGTGGCACGGAAGATCAACGTTCCCGTCGCAACCGGCGAGAGCTATTCCAGCGTCCACCAGCACGCTGAACTGCTGTCGCGAAACGCGGTCCACATCATCCAGCCCGAGCCCGGCGCCATGGGCGGCATCTGGCGTACGCGGCAGGTCTGCGCCATGGCCGACGCCTTTTACGCCACCGTCGCCCCGCACAATGCCCAGGGTCCGATCTCAACCGCGACCTGCATCCAGATTGGGGCGGCCACGCCGAACCTCCTCGTCCAGGAACTGTTCGACGAGTTCAACGTCGGGTGGGAGCAGGATATCGTGACCAGCCACGCCACCGTCGTTGACGGGCGGCTCCAGATTCCGGAAACACCGGGCCTCGGCGTGGATCTCAACTGGCCGGAACTGGAGAAGCACCCGTACCAGCAGTCGAATTTCCTGCCCCTCTTCGCGCCTGGCTGGGAGCGCCGTGAAGGTGAGACGAAGGCGCCGGCCTGAACGCCAGGCGAATCACCCATCGCAGCCAGGTGCGCTGGACAATCCGTGTGACACACGATGACCTGACGGGCTGATTCGAACGTCCTCAGGTGACAGGCTGCGGTACACTCGGTCGCAGGGTGTCGACATCGACCCTGACCAACGTCCTGCCCTCGGGAGACGCCAACGCGCTCCCTCGCCCAAGGTCACCGCGCTCGTGGTACACGAACTGGGTGCAGCCGGCGTGGCCGACCGGATTGTCCGGATCGCCGCCATTGGCGACCTGCACGTTCACAATGACATTCCCGTCGACCTGGCAAACGGTCTGCGAGCCCTCAATGGCCAGGTAGACGCACTGATCATCGCGGGCGACCTCACCGACGGCGGCCGCATCCCGGAAATGCGGTTGACGGCTGAGTTGCTCGGCGAACTCGACATGCCCAAGATCGCCGTCCTCGGCAACCACGATCGCCGTGGCCTGCGCCGGCGGGAAATGCGGCATCTGCTCGACCAGGCCGGGACGACGTTGCTCGATGGCGATGCGTACACCCTGGCGTTCCCGAACGGCCTGCGACTCGGCTTCGCGGGAGTCGGCGGCTATGGCGGCGGCTTCTGGCCTGAAGAAGTACCCGATATCGTTTCTGCCCGACTCAGCAAGGCGGTTGCTCTCCGTGCCAGGCGGGAGTCCGTCCGCCTGGAAACTGCCCTGACATCGCTGGCCAGCGACACGACTGACGCCAACCTGGTGGTCATGCACTACTCGCCAACCGTCTCCACACTTGGCCACGAACCGCCAATCAAGTACTGGATGCTCGGAAACTCCCTGCTCGGCAAGGTCATCGACGATCATCACGTCGATCTTGTCCTGCACGGTCACGCACACCTCGGGAACTACGTCGGTCAAACGCCCGGCGGCGTTCCCGTCCGAAACGTCGCGGCCCACGTCGTCGGTCGGCCCATGCTTTTCGACATCGCGGCCAACGGCGGCATCTCCGAGGTTACTGCCAGTACGGACCCTATCGTGGCAAACCTCACGTCGTTCCGGACCGTGCCATGAGTCACGGTGCATTCCAGGCCACGATCAGATCCACGGCGGCGTCTGAACGCCTGGTTCGACTCGATCTCGTCGCGAACCCGTATGGTCCAGTCGATGCCGTGGTGGATGCGGTATCCCGCTTCGACAACTGGGGGCGCTCTTCCGACAACCTTGGTGATCGGTTGCGAAGCCGGCTCGGAGCCCTCGCCGGTGTCGGTGACGATTGGGTAGTTACTGCAAACGGTATCGACGAACTCCACGCCATGATCGCTCAGTGGCGAAGCAGTCATGGGCCCCTGGTCGTCTTCCCACCTTCGGATCCAGCCCTGGAACGATGGCTCCAACATCACAGCGCTCAGGTTGAATCGGTCGGTCGGAGACGGATGTTCGCCTTGCCCGTGAATCCCGGAGGGGTCGAACTTCCTCGCGGCGCCACCTCGATCGTACTCTCGCCGAACGATCCGACCGGAACGATCGCCACGGTCCAGGACATCGTCCGGCTCTCGCGGCAGAGTTCGCTGGTCGTCATCGATCAACGTCATGCCGCATACAGCTCGCGTTCGCTGACGCCGCTGGTTCGGGAGTTCGACAACCTGGTCCTGCTCCAGACCTTCGAAACCTTCGCCGGGATGACCGCGTTCCCGCTCGCGTGGGGCATCGCCCCGCCCCGGATCGCGCGCGCCATCGCCGCCCAGCAGCGCCCCTCCGGATTGGCCAGGGTCTCCATCGTCGCTGCACACGCTGCCCTCGATGCGGATGCGGACATTCGCGCCACGGTCCGCAAGGTGACCTACGAGAAGGGTCGGCTCTTCCGTCAACTGCGGAAACTGAGCATGATCAGTCCGCCCTATCCGTCCTGGTCGAACTTCCTGCTGGCGCGGATCGAACGCGGAACGGCGGACTTCTTCGTGCCACGGCTCGCCGAACGGGGCATCGTCGTTTACCGGGTCGATGACCCTCGCCTGGCGAACCATCTCCGCATCAGCGGGGTCTCGCTGGAAGCCACTTCCGCCCTCAAGCAGGCGCTGATCGAGATCGCGCTGGATCTGTAGCCGTCCATCGGCGAGGGCTACGCACTATACTGGTGCCGGTCCATCGCGGCCTGCCGAACCTCGAACCCAGTGAGTTGCCATCGTGCCACGAGTTCTCACCTGCGCCGCGCGCCGCCTTCTGGCGCTCACCATTTCGATCATCCTGCTGCTATCGTTGGCCCTTCCCGGCATGGCTGCGCCTACCTCAACCACAACACCCCAATCGCAGGCAGGGCTCGAACCGCCACCAGTCACGGCCGAGAGTGTGTACTCCTACGATCTCACCACCGGGATCGTGCTCTACGAACTCAATGCCAACGAGCGAATCCAGATCGGGTCGACCGTCAAGGTCGCCACCGCACTGGTGGCAGTTGCAAACGCCAGCACCTCGGAGGAGGTCCAAACCCTCGAATCCGACACCGTCGATGTCACGTTGTATTCGAACATGGGCCTGGTCGGCGGGGATACCCTCACCCTCGGCACGTTGCTCTATGGACTGCTATTGCCATCTGGCAACGACGCCGCCCACGCCATTGCCCGGTACGTCGGCTACAAGCTGTGTGATTGCGAAAGCGACAACGCGGCCATCGACGCGTTCGTCCAGGCGATGAACGACTACGCTGCCAACCTCGGACTGGAAAACACCTGGTTCACCCGCCCCGACGGGCTCGATGCCGCGGGCGCGTATTCGTCCGCGCACGACATCGCCATCCTGTTTGGCGAACTGATGCAGAACGAGTACCTGGCCGATATCGTCTCCCAGCCCGCCTACTCGTTCTACTCGATCGGGCCGGGCGCCACCCATTACGAAAAGAGCACCACCAACCTCCTGCTTGGCCAACTTGGCGTGGTCGGCGGCAAGACCGGCACCACAGACGCCGCAGGCGCCTGCGTGGTGCTGGCGCGGGAAATGAACGGCGGCACCAACATGGTGATTACCTCGGTGCTTGGGTCCGATGTGGAATACGATGAGAACAGCATCATTGTGGATGGGTCCGACAAGCGGTGGGACGACACTCGGGCGATCTTCTCGGCCATGGACGAGCAGTATGCCTGGCTCGTGCCTGGCAGCGACGGCACCTTCCCCGGCTTGCCGGATGAGATGGCCGTCTGGCAAGTCGATTTCGAAGGCGAGGCGATCGTGCCCTACCCACGCGAAGCGGTCGAGACAGGGTACCAGCTGGTGATCGACAACACCGGCGCCGGCACCGTCGACCTCTACTACGACCAGATCCTCGCCGGCAGTCTCCCCGTGTCAGCCAGGACCGCCAGTGCCCGGATCCCCGGACAACAGGACACTTGAGCCATGCCCAACGACGCCACCCCCCCAACGGGCGAACGCCTGCAACGCGTCATCGCATCCCGCGGGATTGCGAGCCGCCGGGCAGCCGAGGAATTGATCGTCGCCGGCAAGGTGACGGTCAACGGCAAGCTCGTCACCGAACTCGGAACCCGGGTCGATCCCGTCAAGGATGTCATTCGCGTCAATGGGCGGGTCTTGCCGAAACAGCAACCGCGGTACCTGATGCTGAACAAACCAAGTGGGTTCATCACCACCACCAATGACGAGCGGCAACGCTGGACGGTCATGGATTTGGTCAAGGTGCGGGAGCGGGTATATCCGGTTGGCCGGCTCGACCGCGACACCCAGGGACTGCTCCTGCTGACGAACGACGGTGACGTCGCCAACCGCGTCATGCACCCGCGGTACGGCCTGACCAAGGAGTACCACGTCTACACCACCAGGCGGCCGACCGACGAGCAACTCGCGGATGTCCGAGCCGGACTGCTCATCAACGACCGCCTGGTCGTGCCGGACGAGTGCCGGATCCTTCGCGAAACCCCGAAGGGCATCATTATCCGCATCGTGCTCCACGAAGGCATTTACCATGTCGTCCGCGAGATGATGCACAAGGTTGGTATTGAAGTCGATCTCCTCCGGCGCGAGCGGCTCGGTCCCCTTGTCCTGCGCGGCATTCCGCCCGGCGCCTGGCGCGACCTGACGCCGGGCGAGCTCGGGCAGTTGTTCGAGGCGATCGGCATCTCCCCGGAGGCTGCCGCTCGGGCCAATGCCACGCGAACGCTCCAACTCGAGCCTGTTGGTGGGTTTGTCCACGGCACGCGCTCCGACGATGCCTCGACGTCCTCTCGAGGAACCGCGTCAACGCCTGCGCCGCAGGGAAGGAAACCTGATGCAACCCGACCACCGTCAAGTCATCGCGATCGACGGACCGGGCGCGGCCGGTAAGTCCACCGTCGCGCGAGAGCTCGCGCACCGGCTCGGCGCAATCCTGTTCGATACTGGCGCCCTCTACCGAACGGTGACGCTCGCGGCGATCCGCACCGGAATCGCCGGCAGCGACGGTGAGTGCCTTGCTGATCTCGCGCGAAAGCTCGATATCAGGATCCGGCCGCCGTCAGTCGCAGACGGCAGGCAGGTCGATGTGCTCCTGGGCGATGAGGACGTGACCTGGGCAATCCGTACCCGCGAGATCGATGCCGCGGTCTCCGAGGTTTCGGCTCATTCCGGCGTCCGCAAAAACCTGCTCACTACCCAGCGACACATCGCCGATGGCGCCCGGATTGTGATGGTCGGCCGAGACATCGGTACCGTGGTCATACCAGCTGCCGGGCTCAAGATTTTCCTGGTTGCCAGCACGGAGGAGCGAGCGCGACGGCGGCTGGCCGAATTGCACGGACGGGGCGTCGACGCGCAATTCGAGCAGGTTCTGTCCGATCTCGAAGCCCGTGACGCCTACGACTCCAGCCGTGAGGTCGCGCCACTCGCTGCCGCTCCCGACGCCGTGGTCGTCGACACCGATGGCCGATCGGTTGATGACATCGTGAACGAGATCGAGCAGCGCGCACGGTCGAGCTGGCAGGGATCCGGAGGAACCGCATGACCGAGCCGAAAGCATCACCAGGCAAGCCCATACCCGACCTGATGGAGGGCAAGCTCAACGGCTGGATGTTCACGAGTCTCCGGGTCATCCTGCTCATCCTCTTCCGGGTGCTTGTCCGTTTGCGTATCGATGGGTTGAACAACGTCCCACGTGACGGTGGCGTGCTCGTGGTGTCCAACCACCTGCACAACGCCGACCCGGTCCTGATCTCCACGGCATTGCCCCGGCCAATGCACTACATGGCGAAAAAGGAACTCATGACGGTTCCGGTCATCGGCAGGTTCCTCCGATTCGGAGGAGCATTTCCTGTGGATCGGGGGAAGGCCGATCGTCACGCCATCCAAATGGCGACGGACCGGCTGCAACAGGGTATTGCCGTTGGCATGTTCCCTGAAGGGACGCGGAGTGTGAGCCGGCGCATCGAACGCGTGTTGCCAGGAGCCGGCCTGATCGCGCTGCGTGGCAATGTCCCCATTCTCCCCGTGGCGATCGTCGGCTCCGAGCGGCTCCCGTTCAACGGCGCCAAGCAGATGCATGATTCGCACGGAGGACGCTGGCGGGTGACGATCACGATCGGGGAACCATTCACCCTGCCGCTGAAACCGGACGGCAAGCGCATGTCGTCGGAAGAAGCCATCACCATGGCGATGGAACGGGTCGCCGCACTTCTGCCCGAATCGTACCGGGGCATCTATGCGACCAGGGACACCGAATCCGCGTGATCGAATCCGGCGATATCATGGTCATCACCGGCATCATGGCAGCCGGGAAATCCACCGTTGCCCAGGCGATGGCCGAACGGTTACCCCGGAGCGTCCACCTCCGGGGCGACATCTTCCGGCGCTTCATCGTCAACGGGCAGGCTGCGGTCACCCCGGAAAACTGGGCGGAGGCGGAGAAGCAAATCCACTTGCGGCAGCGACTCGCCGCCAGCGCCGCCATCACCTACGCGGAGGCTGGTTACATCGTCGTCTATCAGGACGTCATCCTCGGCAAGGATGTCACCCGCGTGCTGGACCTGTTGCGCGATGCCCCGGCCCGGGTCTTCCTGGTCGTGCTCGCGCCGGCGCCGGAGATCGCCGCCCGGCGTGACCGCGCCAGGAACAAGACGGGCTACCTGGACTGGACACCGGTGGAACTGGATCACGCGATGCGAACCGAAACGCCTGGCATCGGCCTTTGGCTGGACACCTCCGCCCTCTCGGTCGAGGAGACGGTCGCGTGCATTCTGGACAACCTGCACCTGGCGCTCGTCGAGCCCTACAACGTGTTGCAGGGAGGTTGATTGCGAAAACAGGGCAGCCAC
>CAZSUN010000001.1:29561-81805 GCA_964610045.1 uncultured Sphaerobacteraceae bacterium | reverse complement strand
GGCCGATCGGCTCCTACGGCAGGGAGCGACGGGCATGCGGTTGTGGGCGGGCTTTATTCCTCCTCGTCGTCGCCTTCGATCCATTCGAATTCGGTCGGCTCGACGTGCCCAGCCACCACGAACGAACCGTCTTCGTCCGGCTGGTCGCCCCACATCAATTCGTGCTCGGCGATGTAGACCGTGTCCCCATCCTGGATCCCGAGGCGTTCGAGTTCCGAGGCGATCCCGTTCCGCTCGAGCATCCGCTGGTACCGGTCGACCGCCTCACGCTGGTCGAAATTGGTCATTCGGGTGAACCGCTCGAGTCCCACACCGGTCACGCGGAACGAATCCTCGTCGATGCGCTGCGCGTCCCAGGCGCGCTCATCGACGTTTCCGATGGTGTACACGCGTCGCTTGGGTTTGTCCGATTCCGCCTTCCGGGCCTCGGCATCAGCCTCCGCCAGCATCTGCAATTGCCCGCCAACGGCGGCAAACAGCTCCGGGACACCCTCCCCGGTTGCCGCAGATATCGGGAACACGCGAAACCCCTCCCCTTCGATCACCGAGCGAAGGCGGGGCAGATTGTCCCGCGCTTCGGAGACATCGACCTTGTTGAGGGCAACCAGCATTGGTTCTGCGGCCATGCGGTCATCGAAGGCGGCAATCTCGTCGTTGATCGTGTGGAAATCTTCGAGCGGATCCCGACCTTCGAGCCCGCCCGACGCATCGAGGACGTGGACCAGCACCTTGGTCCGCTGCACGTGCCGCAGGAACTCGTGCCCGAGGCCGGCTCCCTCCGCCGCGCCTTCGATCAGCCCGGGAATGTCGGCGGTCACGAACGCCTGACCTCCGGGACCACCCACCGAAACGACGCCGAGATTCGGCGAAAGGGTGGTGAACGGATAGTCGGCAATTTTCGGTTTGGCCCGGGTCGACGAGGCCAGCAGGGTTGATTTCCCGGCGTTTGGCAAGCCGACAAGACCCACATCGGCGATCAGGCGCAACTCGAGCCGCAGCCAGCGATCCTCACCTGGCTCGCCCAACTCGGCGATCTTCGGCGCCTGGCGCGTCGAGGACTTGAAATGCACGTTGCCAAGGCCACCCTTGCCGCCCCTGGCAATCACGAATTCCTCACCCGGATCGGTGAGATCGACAATTTGCTCGCCAGATTCCTCGAGGAATACCACCGTACCCGGCGGCACCTTGACCACCTTGGATTCGCCATTGCGACCATGCTTGTTCCGGCCGCCTCCAGCGCCGCCATCCAATGCCCGGTATTCGTGGATGTACTGGAACGGCAGCAGGCTGTTCAGGTTCTCCGCCACGACGATGATGACATCGCCGCCCCTGCCGCCGTCGCCGCCGTCCGGACCGCCTTTCGGCACGTATTTCTCCCTGCGAAACGACGACGAACCATTGCCGCCTTTGCCCGCCTGGACATGAATTCTCGCCTGATCGACAAGCATGTCGACCTCCTTGCACTGTACCGGGTTGCTGGTGTTCGATCGGGTGGGAGGGGCGGCTGGCACGCAGTGTGCTGCATGCATGAGCCTGGGGATCGCTGAGGTGATCCGGTGGAGGCCGCCAATCCGGCATTATCGCACGAATGCGCGACCCGGCGGCGCACATGATGCCGCCGCCGGGTCGTAGGCAGTTGTTTTCTGGGCGAAATGACTACTCGAGGTAATCCCGGAGGACGTTCGCCCGGCCTGGCTGCCGCAGCTTCCGGAGGGCCTTCGCCTCGATTTGGCGTATGCGCTCACGCGTCACGCCGAACTGGCGCCCCACTTCCTCCAGGGTTCGTGCTCGCCCATCGTCCAGGCCATAACGCATGTAGAGCACTTCCTTCTCCCGGTCGGAGAGCGTGTTGAGGACATCTTCGACCTGCTCTCGCAGCAACTGGCGGCTCGCCGCATCGGCAGGCGCCGGCATCTTCTGGTCTTCGATGAAATCGCCGAGATGGCTGTCTTCTTCCTCGCCGATCGGCATTTCCAGCGAAACCGGATCCTGGCTGATCTTTAGAATCTCGCGAACGCGGTCCGGAGTGATTTCCATCTCCTTCGCGAGTTCATCTGTGGTCGGCTCCCGGCCCAGCTCCTGCTGCATGCGCCGGCTGGTACGAAGCAGGCGGTTGATCGTCTCAACCATGTGGACGGGAATCCGGATCGTGCGCGCCTGGTCAGCGATCGCCCGCGTGATCGCCTGGCGAATCCACCAGGTCGCGTAGGTGCTGAACTTGAAGCCCTTGTGGTACTGGAACTTTTCGACCGCCCGGATCAGGCCGAGATTGCCTTCCTGGATCAGGTCGAGCATCCCCATGCCCCGGCCACCGTATTTCTTCGCCACACTCACCACGAGCCGCAGGTTCGCTTCGGTCAAGGCCACCTTCGCGCGGCGGCCCGCCACCTGGGTGTCACGCCACCGTCTGGTCATGCTGGCGGTGCGCTGGTCGTACAGCATCACGATATCGGCATCGTCGGGCCAGGAGGCCCGTGCTTCAATAAGTTGCTGTACCTGCTTCGGCATCAACTCCCACTCAACCGTGGTGAGCCGGAGTTGCTCTTCCAGCGCGTCTGCCTGGATATCGAAGCGTTCGCAGGTCGCTTTCACCGACGCGCCGGGCAGGCTGGTGATCGGCAGTACCTGGTCAACGATCTCACCCATCTTCACCGGCTCGTCGTCCGGACGCGCATCGATCCACAGCGCGCGGGCGATCGGGTACCCGGCTCGGAAGGCGTGGTACACCGCCATGCCGACTTCCGTCGAGGTCGGTTCCACGGAACCGGTCGCTGAAAGCCGTTCGATGAGGCGAGTCAGGTACTCGCCACGCTCCATGGCCTTCGCAAGCTCGACCTCGCGAGCGGCATTGAGCAGGGGTACCCGCCCAATTTCGCGCAGGTACATGCGGACAGGGTCGTCGAGGCTGACGGCGGACAGGTCGCTCTCCGCAATTGCGGTCGCGGAAATCTCGCTCGACATCTCGGTGTCGAGATCGTCGTCGAACTCGTCGTCACTCAGGTCGAGGACACTCGGCTCGGAGTCGTCGTCAACGCTCTCAACCGTGTCGTCCATCAGCGAACTGAGATCTGCAAGCCGGGACTCAAGGGAATCGTCATCATCGGAAAGCGGTACAGCCTGGCTGAGTGGATCGACACCAGGCACGTTCAAGTCATCATCAATGGCGAGCCGGATACGCTCTTCGGTCAAGCCTGTTTCCTTCCTTGACCAAGTACCCCTGGGGTTGTTGGTGCGAGGCGCTCCGTATCGAGGCGCCAGGGCTGGCAGACCTGTGCCGGGCGAAGCGTCCACGGAATCGTGCCGGCGACCGTCACACCTACGGCGTCCAGATCAATAACCCTGACCCTGGATGCAACCTGGAATGTGGTTCGAGCCCCAAAGCGCGAAGTGCACGGTCGCGAGAAGCGCAAGATACACGCGCCTTCCGGGCGATGCAAGCACCTCGAAAGCACCTGCTCCAAGCCGGATACCGGCGAAATGTACACCATGCACAATGCCTCACAACTCCTGTAACGTGGCAATCACCGTCCTGTGAGATCTCCAATGTCTTGCCCCTGCTCGGCGCTGTTTGCAAACGCTACATCGTTTCTCAGCAGGTCGTCGTAGGTCTCCCGACGCCGAATCAACCGCACTGCGCCGTTGTTGACCAGGGCAACCGGAGGCCGCAATGCCATGTTGTAGTTGCTCGCCATCGCCAACGTGTACGCACCGGCAGCCGGTACCGCCAGCAAGTCTCCAGGCACCAGCGCAGGCAACTCGATACCGTCGATGAGGATGTCTCCAGACTCGCAGTACTTGCCGGCGACGGTCACAACCTCCCGCGGAGCATCCGCCAGACGGTTCGCAATCTCGGCCGTGTATCGTGCGTCATAGAGCGTAGGCCGAATGTTGTCTGCCATGCCGCCATCGATGGAAACGTAGGTCCTGATGCCGGGCAGACGCTTGACGGCGCCGACCTCATATACCGCAATCCCTGCCGGACCAGCGATAGAGCGGCCGGGTTCGATGGTCAGTTTGGGAAGTGGCAGATGGCGGCGGTCACATCCATCACGCACCGCCGCGGCAATTTCGGATAGCCAGGTATCGCGAGCCAGCGGTTGGTCGTCGGGCGTGTAGGCGATGCCGAACCCACCCCCTGGCGACAGGTGTTGGAGCGTGAATCCATGCCGGTCGCGCATGGCGGCGGCGAAGTCGAGGAGCGCGTCGATCCCGTCCCGTACCGATGTGGAGTCGAACAGCTGCGATCCGACATGCGCGTGAAATCCCGCCAGGTGGAGTCCCGGCATCGCCTGGATGCGAGTGACCGCCGCCTCGGCCTGACCATCCTGGATCGGGAACCCGAACTTCGAATCGGCGATGCCGGTGCTGATCTTGCGATGCGTGTGGACATCGACACCCGGATTGATCCGGATCAGGACCGTGTGCGGCGAAGTCGAATTACCTGTCAACTTCTCAAGGAGCGTGATCTCGTGGTCGTTGTCGATCACGATCTTGCCGATCCCGGCCGCAATCGCCTCCCCCAACTCGCGACGGCTCTTGTTGTTGCCGTGCAGGCTGATTCGCTCGGATGGCATTCCCCCTCGCAATGCGACGAAGAGTTCACCACCGGAAACAACATCCAGGCCAAGGCCCTCATCGGCAAGGATCCGGACCAGATCGGTCGTGAGGAATGCCTTGCCGGCATACACGACCCGCGAATCCGGATACATCGCCGACAGACCGTCACGAAACCCTCGGGCCGCCCCTCGCAGGGTGACTTCGTCGAAGACGTACAGTGGGGTTCCGTACCGCGCAGCCAGATGCCGGAGATCCACCCCGCCAACCTCCAGCGCGCCGTCGTCCTTTCGTCGTGTGGTGGTCGGCCACGGGCCGCGCATTCGTTCGGCTGTCACGATCGATTGGTGCTCCGTGGTGCATTGACGAGGATGCCGCTGGCGTGATTCTATCCGGATCGCACCCACGAGACACGCCAGGGTTGTCCCCGCCGGCGGCGCCGTGCCAACATCAGCGGCGCGCGGATTGCCTCGCGGTATCCAGGGACATAAGCGTTGACCGAAAACTCGTCCGACGAAAAGACACGGTCCGAGGTCGAACGTGGGGTCATCTTCGGGCTGGCCGCCTACGGCATGTGGGGCGTCTTCCCGATCTACTTCCACGCGCTCGCCCCATCCGGCGCGATGGAAATCCTCGTCCACCGCGTCCTCTGGTCGCTCCTCGTCTGCCTCGGCATTTGGACCGTGCGGCGCGACCTGTCCTGGGTGCGTCCGATTCTTGCCGTCCCTCACCGGCTCGCACTCCTGGCATTGGCGGCCGTCCTGCTCGCCTGCAACTGGTTCACGTACATCCACGCGGTTAACACGAATCGGGTCGTGGAGACATCCCTGGGGTACTTCATCAACCCGCTCGTGCTGGTCCTGCTCGGCGTCACTGTCTTGCACGAGCGCCTGCGTCCACTCCAATGGACTGCCGTCGCAATCGGGTTGATTGCCGTCCTCGTCATCAGTTGGGATTACGGACGTCCGCCCTGGATTGCCCTGACGCTCGCCTTTTCGTTTGCCGCCTATGGATTTATCAAGAAGCGGGTCGGCGTGAGTGTCGAAGCGCTCCCCAGCATGACCGTGGAGAGTGCCGTTCTCGCACCCGCCGCGCTCGGCATCCTGGTCTGGATCAACGCCACCGGTCGCGGCACCTTCACCCAGGATCTCCCCTGGCACGCGGTCCTGCTTGCGTTGAGCGGCATCTTCACGACCGCACCGCTCGTCTGCTTCGCCGCCGCCGCCCGGCGAGTTCCCCTGACGACGATGGGGCTCCTCCAGTTCATCGCACCGGTCCTTCAACTCCTGATCGGCGTCCTGGTCCTGGGTGAGCAGATCCCTCCCGTGCGATGGGTTGGCTTCGGACTCGTCTGGCTGGCATTGGGAATACTCACCTGGGATTCCCTGGCTCGCGCCCGTCGACGATCTGCGTGATATCCGACCGCATTACGGATTCTTTGATTTCACCGGCTGAATCCCGTGCCTTGGTGGACGAAAATCGAGTCCTGCGACAGGTGACGCATGCTATACTTCGGGCACCAGAATCGAGTGCACAAGGGAAGCTCGAAGCAGCGGTATCGTTCATTCGTGCCTGAACCTCGTGACAGCTGGGCGACAGCGCGCGTTGCGCGCACAGGTTGGCTCCGTGGTTCGCCACGGCGAGAGAGGAACAGGCGGAATGAGCGATCGAACACTGACCTGCCGCGATTGCGGTCAGGAATTTGTGTTCACGGCTGGCGAACAGGAATTTTACCAGCAGCGGGGCTTCTCCGAGCCCCAGCGCTGCCGCTCGTGCCGGGATGCACGCAAGACCCAGCGCAACACTGGCGGCGACTCCTACGCCTCCGGTGGCGACGGCGGCAGCTACGGCAGCCGCAGCACCGGCAACTCTGGTTATGGCAACCGCTCCGGCGGCTACAGCGACCAGCCACGCCAGTTGTTCGCCGCCACCTGCTCCGAGTGCGGAGCCGAAACCCAGGTTCCGTTCAATCCTACGCCTGGGAAGCCGGTGTACTGCCGAAACTGCTTCACCAGCCGTCGCACCTCGGATCGCTACAACTCCTGGTAGCTGGCACGCTGCACTGCGCCAAAGGCCGGATCGGGGTATCCTGATCCGGCCTTTGCATTTCCGGGCAGAAAGGTGGCGCCACCGACGTGCGGATGCCATTCAGGACATTCCATCGCATTCGGGTTCACAAGGAATCCATGCCTACCGAGATCGAACGCTCCTCCAATCCGAACGGTGAAACCCCTGGGTCGATGTGCGGTCAACTCGTCCGCGCTGGTACCCTGGTCGACCTGAGGCAACACTTGCCGGCCCACCGGGAGACGTTCGTGCGCTGGTACCAGGATGCGGAGATCGCCGAAATGCTCCGGCACGATCTCACGCCCTTGCACCCTGTCCGGGCGCGCGGCTACTTCGATTCGATCATCCTGCCGGCGTCGGCACGCGGCACCTGCTGGGCCATTCATGTACACCAGACCGGTCGACTGATCGGATCGACAGCCGTCACCGATGTGGACGAGCGAGCCGGCACATCCATGTTCCGGCTGGTGATCGGAGAGAAGAGCACCTGGGGACAGGGCTACGGTACCGAAGCCACCGGTCTCGTCCTCGACGAGGCGTTCGAGACGCTCGGCTTGGTCCGGGTCAACCTGGAAGTGTTCACGCACAATCCGCGCGCCTATCGCACGTACGAGAAGTCCGGATTTACGCGCACCGGTCAGCATGAAGAGTGGGTTGCGTCGATGCAGCGGTGGATCAACATCGTGGAGATGTCGATCGACCGCGATCGTTGGATGCGATTCCGCTAACGGGTGCGACCGGACCTGGGTATTATGTTCCGGCTGGACCAATCGCCTGGTTGAGCGCACCCGCGAGCGCCTGTCGCGTTTCGTTACTGAGCCCGAGCAGTTCTTCCTGAACGGCTGGATCGAGGGCCAGTCGATCGAACAGGGTGTGGAGTTCGGAATCAATGGCACGCGCATCGAGTTCGCGGGATCGGAGCGAACTGAGGTCCGACCCGAGGGCATTCGCGATGTGATCGAGCACCTCGTAGGACGGCACGGTCAACCCGCGCTCGATCCTGCTCAAGTGTGACGGCGATATCCCCGCAACCTCCGCCAATTCGTTCAGCGACAGACCACGGCGAATGCGCATACCTCGCAAGGTGGGGCCGACCCGCTGGCGAATCCTCTTTACGCCGGAACGCATGTCCTGATCAGACATCGAGTGTCCCTTCCAGTACCACAGGTTCTGCCGGGCAATCGACCTGTGGTGCGACCGACGAACGATGCCGACCTCCATCGGAGGCATGCCTGCACGCGTCCCCCATCAATAACACGGCGGATTGTATCCGAAGGTATACCGTCCGACACTCCATCTGTACTTCCCGAAACCAGTGGCGTACGAAACGATGCTGACCGTTCGCGTCGGGCGGTACTTCCAGCGCGGCACGGCAGTCGAAGTGTGGCGGTGGGTCGCGGCCGAATATCCGTATACTTGCGAGCAACAGGTAGCCGCCAGGAATCCGGGACACCTCGCCACACCATGCCGCACGGTCCCGGCTTCCCTCGCCAAGGAACGCCGTATGCCCGACATACCCAAGGCCAATCCGCAATCCAGCGACCCATCAACGACAAGCACCACGCCCGTCCTCGACTCGGTCTCCGGCCCGGCAGATCTCAATGAGAAGTCACTCCGGCAACTGCGCGATCTGGCGGCTGAAATTCGCGCCGAACTGATCGGATCAGTCACCCAGACCGGCGGGCATCTTGGCGCCAGCCTCGGTACCGTGGAACTGGCAATCGCCCTCCACACGGTCTTCGACTCACCTCGCGACAAGATCGTCTGGGATGTCGGCCACCAGGCGTACGCCCACAAGATGCTGACCGGGCGGCGAGATCGCTTCGCCACGCTGCGCAAGGAAGGCGGCATGTCCGGCTTCCTCAGCCGGAACGAAAGCGATCACGATGCCTTCGGTGCCGGGCATGCCTCCACATCCATCTCCGCCGCGCTGGGGATGTGCGTCGCCGAACAGCGCGCGGCAAATCCCGCCGAACGAGGCAAGGTGGTGGCGATCATCGGTGATGGCGCGCTCACCGGAGGCATGGCCTTCGAGGGCCTCAACAACGCCGGCCATCTCGATCTCCCGCTCATCGTGGTCCTCAACGACAATGAAATGTCGATCGCGCCCAATGTCGGCGCCTTGAGCCGGTATCTCGATCGCGTGCGAACCGATCGCCGGTACAACCGCGCCAAGGATGAACTTGCGGAGCGGGTTGAACGGTTGCCGCAGGGCGACATCCTCGTCGAGTTCGGCAAGCGGATGAAGGACTCTCTCAAGGAGTTCATTTATCACTCGATGATCTGGGAGGAGCTCGGCTTCACCTATATCGGACCGGTCGACGGCCACGATATCCGGGCAACGGTCCAGGCGTTGCGACAGGCAACCGAAGTCGAAGGTCCGGTGTTCGTGCATGTGCTGACGAAGAAGGGCAACGGTTACGATCCTGCCCTCACCGACCAGGAACGGAGTCACGCGGTCAGCGCCCCCGCCGCACCTGGTGGACCTCCCCAGCCGCCAAAATACCAGGACGTCTTCGCCGATACCCTGATCGAACTCGCGGCGGACAATCCGGATATCTACGCCATCACCGCCGCGATGCCGACGGGCACCTCGCTCGCCAAATTCGCCGCCGCCTATCCCGACCGGTTCTTCGATGTCGGGATCGCCGAGCAACATGCCGTCACCTTCGCCGCGGGTCTGGCGACTGCGGGTCTCCGTCCCGTGGTGGGTATCTACTCAACCTTCCTCCAGCGCGGCTACGACCAGATCGTGCACGATGTCTGCATCCAGAATCTCCCGGTCGTCTTCGCTCTGGACCGGGCCGGATTTGCCGGCGACGACGGACGCACCCATCACGGGCTCTATGACCTCAGCTATCTGCGGTGTATCCCCAACATGACCATCATGGCGCCGAGGGACGAGGACGAACTTCGCCACATGCTGGCAACCGCCATCGCCCACACCAGTGGTCCGATCGCCGTGCGGTATCCTCGCGGCGCCGGAGTCGGCGTGTCCATCGCCGACCCACTGCGCAAACTCCCGGTTGGCCGGGCCGAGACCATACGGTCTGGCAGCGACATCGCGATCCTGGCGGTTGGCGCCATGGTTCTCGCCGCCGAGCGCGCGGCTGACGAACTCGCGCTCGCTGGCGTGAACGCCACGGTCGTCAATGCCCGCTTCGTGAAACCGCTCGATTCCAATCTGATTCTCGATCTTGCCCGTACCCACCACGGCATCGTCACCGTCGAGGAAAACGCCACGATGGGCGGATTCGGCTCCGGCGTGCTCGAACTCCTGGCAAGCCATGGGCTCCAGACACCGGTTACTGTCCGTGGCGTCCCGGACAGAATTTTCGAGCACGCCTCGCAGCACAGGCTGCGGGAACTCGCCGGTCTCGATGTTGCGGGAATCGTCGCGGCGTCGAAGGAGTTCGTCGTCAGGGCACATGGCATGCGCGAGAGTCCCATCGCCGCCTCTGCGCGTTAGCGAGGTGCGCCATGACCGTCCCATCCAGCACGATCCTGGAATCTCCGTTCGCCCACGAGGCATTGCCCGAACTGGTTCGCCGTGTCGGGTTCGAACTCCCGGCTGAAGCGATCGGGCAATTCGAACAGTACCGGAACCTCCTGCAGAGCCGGAATGAAATCACCAACCTGACCGCGGTCCGCGACACACCAGGCATCGATCGTCGGCTGATCGTCGAAAGCCTGCGTTTGGCGCCGACCTTCGCCGCGCTCGTAGCTGAAAGCGACGGCTCGGTGTTCCGGATGCTGGACCTCGGGAGCGGCGGTGGCATCCCTGGCATCGTGCTCGCCATCGCGTTTCCCGGCGTCGCCGTGACCCTGCTCGACGCCACCCGAAAGAAAACCGACTTCCTCGACGAGGTCATCAACGCCCTCGATCTCCGGAACGCGACAACCCTGAACGGGCGGGCTGAGGATTTCGCGCACCAGCCGAAATGGCGCAATCAGTTCGACCTGGTCACCGCTCGCGCAGTCGCGTCGCTGCCCACCATCCTCGAACTGGCGGCGCCATTCCTCAGGACGGGCGGGCACATGCTGCTGCCCAAGGGAACCGAGATCGAAGACGAACTGGCCCAGGCGGAGCGGGCGGCCCCCATTCTGGGTGTTGAGATCGTCTCCACCGCTACGTTACCCGATGCGGGTTCCACGATCGAGACCCGGCTGGTGATCGCCCGGAAGCTAACCACCACTCCGTCCACATACCCGCGCCGGGCCGGGATTCCCGCAAGACAACCACTTGGCCTCCAACCGGCTGGCCGGAATGGACGGAATGGAGGCACACGATGACGACCCAGACCCGACGGGCGGGCGACCGCCTCTTCTACCGCAAGGAGAAACTCCACGGCGCGTGCTGGGAGTATGAAATCGTCGGTGGATGGCTTGAGGTACCAGTTGGCTCGACCACCCGGCATATCCTTCGCCACGCTTTCAGATTCTACCGTCCGCGCGATGTCACCCGGCGCACGACAGACGGTGTGGAAACGGTCCAGCGAGCCGCCGCCGAGCAGTGGTTCTTTCCCGACCGGTGGTTCTCATTGCTGCGGTTCACGACCGATGTCGACGAGTCGATCGGGTATTACGTCAACTTTTCCAGACCACTCAGCAATGTCCGACCTGGTTACTACGCCGACGTTGACCTTGAACTCGATCTCTGGATCGATCTCGACGGCACGATCACCGAGCTCGATCGTGACGAATTCCAACGGGAAATCGACTCCGACCGTCTCCCCGCGAACTGGGCAGAGGAGGTCATCGCGGCTGCAGGCAGTGTCACCACCGCCCTGGCGGAATGTCTCGCCCGCCTCGGTCCGGACCTCGAAGCGACTCGCGATCCCGTGCACGGTATCCCCGAGTTCATCCTGCGGGCATGAACATCCATCGTCGGGTGCGGCCAGTCATTCCGAACTCGTGAGGAATCTCGCCGGCACTGAGCGGCCGCAAGGCTCGCGTCGGCCCATCGGTCGTTACCCGGGCCCGGTAGTTCACACTTCCTCAGGCCGTAGTGCTTCCACCCGCTTCACAATGCCCAGCCACCGGTCGTACGCTGCCCGGCGCAGCGGGTCACCCAGAATCTCCCTGGCCGTCAAAAACTCCCGCATCCGGGCATCCGCGGCCGGATCGGTCGAGGTGTCCGGGTGGTACTTCATGGCCAGTCGCCGGAATGCAGCCTCGATCACTTCCGGGTCGGCCAGCGGATCCACCTGGAGTACCTGGTAGTACGTCCGTCCGGTCGGCTGCTGGATCGGTGGCGGTCCAGGACGGGTGTCCTGCTGCCGCATCAGGAACGCGGAAAGTTCCATCTGCGACATCAACCGCTTCTGGACCGATTCCGCCTGGACATCGCTGACACCCCACCGGCCATGACAGGTCATGCACTCCATGACCAGTTGCGACCGAACATTCAAGGTCGGCACGAAGTACAGCGTCAGTTTTCGCTTCGTGTCGTATACCGAGAATACCGTCGGTTTCCGGCATGTGGGACACTCGTTGATGATGAAACCGCGCTGGTCGATGTAGTCCCGCGCGCCGATGATGGGGAATACCAAGGAATCGCTGCTCCATGACGAGAATCGCATTGCCACGACTGTAGCAGTTGCCGCGAAGCCTCGGCCACCGATTCAACTACCCAGGGAGCCTGGTATGTCGAACGTCGCTACCCCGGTCTTCATCCAGGATTGGCTTTCCACCCTCGCCCCAGCGACGATTGCGGAGGTCGCACCGGATCCGGCGACGGCCGCTGTATTCTCCGCCGATGTCATCAACGGCTTTTTCCGGTTCGGGCCGCTCGCCTCACCCAGGGTCGACAGGCTGACCTCGCCAATCGTCTCGCTGTTCCACCTCGCCCACACACACGGTATCCGGCGATACGTGCTGCTGCAGGACACCCACAATCCGGCCACCCCGGAATTCCAGTCGTACCCGCCCCACTGCCTCGCCGGAACCGCCGAATCGGAGATGATTCCCGAGCTGGCGAGACTTCCCTTCGCAAACCTCCTTACCGTGATTGAGAAGAACTCCCTGAATCCTGCGATCGAAACCGGTTTCGACGCCTGGTGGGACGCCAACCGCGACCTCACGACCGCCGTCGTCGTAGGCGACTGCACCGATCTCTGCGTCTACCAGTTGGCGATGCACCTGCGCATGCGCGCCAACGCCCTCAATCTCGCGGGATTCGAGGTCACGGTCGTGGCCAATGCCGTCGACACCTTTGATATCCCGGTCGGGGACTTCATCACGACAGGGTCAGCCCACCCCGGCGACTTCTTCCATAACGTGTTCCTCTATCACATGTACCAGAATGGCATCCGCATCGTCAGTGAGGTTACGAGTGGCGTAGCGTGAACCCCCAGCAGTCGTTTACGCGCGCAGAGCCAGCCGGAGGAAGCAGGAAACCATGCCAACTGTCCGGAGCGGACTGATTACCGAAGAGCGGGAGCGACGGCACATCGCCGACCCGACCATCACCCCCTATCCGACAGCGCTCTTCACCGACCTCTACCACGTCGACTCCGCCTACGTCGCCTGGAAAACGGGCCAGACCGGCATCGCAACCTTCGACCTCTATACCCGGCGCACGCCGTTCGGTGGCGGATTCATGCTTGCTGCCGGGCTGGAACCTGCGATCGACTACCTGCGCGCCTTCAAATACACCTGGCAGGATCGAGACTACCTCAAGCGGATCAAAGGCTACGAACCGGCATTTCTCGAGTACCTGCGCGATCTGCGGTTCACGGGCGAAATCCAGGCCATCCCCGAAGGCGAGATCGCTTTCCCGAACGAGCCGCTCATGCGCGTCACCGCGCCGTTCGGCGAAGCAATGCTGATCGAATCCGGCCTCCTGCGCACGATCGGCATCTCCACGTTGATCGCCACCAAGGCGGCCCGCCTCGCCATCGCCGCCAATGGCGCCTCCTTGTCCGATTTCTCGTTCCGGCGCGCCCACGAACCCTACCTGGCAGCCCGCTCAGGCTTCATCGGCGGCTGCGACAGCACGTCCTTCCTGGCCGCAGCCAACCAGTACGACATTCCCGCCGCCGGTACCATTCCTCACGCGCTCGTCCAGGCATTTCCGGACGAACTCACGGCATTCCGGGCTGTGGCCACCACCCTCCCCAACTATTCCCTTCTCCTGGACACCTACGATGTGTCCACCGGCATCGAACACGCCATCATGGTGGCTCGCGAGTCGGCAACCTACGGTCACCACCTGCGCGCGGTGCGGCTCGATAGCGGCGACATCGCCGCCGACAGCCTGCACTGCCGCGCTCGTCTCGACGACGAGGGACTCCCCCAGGTCCAGGTGCTGGCCAGCGGAGACATGGACGAGTTTCGCATCGCGGAGCTGGTCACCGCCGGCGCGCCGATCGCCGGATACGGGGTCGGCGGCAGCCTGGGAGTGGGACTGGGCTCGATCGAGTCTGGTCAGCTCGGCGGGGTGATCGGAGCTGTCTACAAGCTCGTGTGGTATGGCGGGGACCGGGACGAGGCCGCTGCAGCCCGCATCAAGCTGGCAGGCGGCGGCGACAAAAGCACCTGGCCCGGGATCAAGACGCCCTGGCGCATCGGTGCGTACGACCACGACCTGATCGACCTGGAAGGTCATCCGGCGCCTCCACACGGTCGGCGACTGCTGGAACCGATTGTGGTTGATGGGCATCTGGTCGAGGAACTGCCGGATGTCAAAACCATCCGAGCCCGCGCCGATGCGTCCCTCGCATCACTCCCGGACCGGTTCAAGGCACTCACCGTCGACGAGCCCTACCCGGTCCGGATGAGCGAAGCCGTGCAGCAACTCCGCACCGAGACCATCGTCCGCATCCAGAAATCGACCGGCCATTCGATCTCATCCTGGTAGAGTAGGCCAGTCCAGCGCACATTCAGTTGTCATGACCACGTTGTGGGCAGCGCCGGATAACGACCTTCCAGGTAGTCCTGTTCACACAGATCCCGCCGGAGTCGAGGAAGACCATGATCTCGCCCAATACCGAGTCCGGGTGATTCCAGTTGGATCGCCGTCGTCGAGCGGACCTTGTATGGCCTGCCGCTCCGGGCGTGACCTTCGGCTTCGCCTCAGGCCAGGCTCGGGTCGCCCATACGAGAGGACGCGCCTTTTCACCCGGACTTGATAGTACCTATCCGTTCACTGCCAGGTCGATGAACGCCGTTACGTCGTCCTGCAACTTCTGGAGGGCATCCTTCATCACGTAAACCATGTGCCCGACCTCGTACTCGGACATCGTGAAACGGTCGTGTGCGCTTTGGTCCAGACCCATGTGATTCTTCGTGTAGAGGGTCGCGTAATACGGCGTTGCGAGATCGTAGTAGCCGGACGCGATATAGACCCGCATGAACGGATTTTTCGCCATCGCTTCCCGCAGCAGCGCGCTCGTGTCCGAGTAACCGTCCTCTGCGCCACCCCAGGTCCAGTCGAGTCCCCGCAGGATGTGGTATTCGGCGTCGTTCTCGTACCCAAGTTCTGCGCGGAAATACTGGTTGAGCGTGGTGGTGAACGGTGGCCAGATCACATTCAGGCTCGGATCGTAATCCGGCAGTTCGGAAACGCCCGACTTGTCTCGTCCGGTGTACCGCGAATCGATTCGGCCGACGGTGAGCCGGTCTGCCTTCAACAACTCCTTGCAGAAGGCATGGATATTGACCCGCAGGTTGGCGAGTTCGAGGTACTGGCGGTCAAGCCCGGTGAACCGTTCGAGCCCGTCGAGGACGGCCGATCGCTGTTTCGCGCCCAGACGGTCTCCCGCCGACAACGCCTGCACATAAGTGCTTTCCACCCAGGCCTCAACCTCGTTGAGGAATGGCCGGATGCCCATCGCCTTGTCTTCGTCGGAAACCCGGCCATGATACCAGGCGGTTGCGGCGTAGGTTGGCAGGAACAACTGGTAGGGCAGGTCGTTTCCAACCTGGAACCTGGCTGTCTGCATGTTCAGGATGCTCGAAATCAGGATGATCCCGTTGAAGATGATGCCCCGGTCCGCCAGGTACCCAGCCAGACCAGCCGAACGGTAGGTCCCATAGCTCTCACCCGCCAGAAACAAGGGGGCCGACCACCGTTGGTACTTCGTCAGGTAGAGCCTGATGAACTCGCCAACGAATTCGAGATCACCCTTGACATCCTTCGCCTTCTTCGCGAAATCATCGCTCGTCGCCCTGCTGTATCCGGTATCGACCGGATCGACGAACACGAGATCGGTTGCAGTCAGCCAGGTGTATTCGTTGTCAACCAGCCGGTACGGCGGACGCGGCATCGCGCCGTCGTCATCCATCAGCACCCGTTTTGGAGCAAGACCACCCATATGCAGCCAGACCGAGGACGATCCAGGGCCACCATTGAAGGCGATGGTGAGCGGCCGGGGAGACGCCTCCCCACCGTTCGTGCGGGTATAGGCGGTGAAGGTGAGGTTGGCCATCACCTCGCCCTTGTCGTTACGGATCGGCAACTGCCCGCAGGTCGTGTCATATTCGAGGGTGGTTCCGCCGATGCTCACAACGTGGCTTTTCGTGATCGGCTCGGGTACGGATTCCGGCGCGGGCGTCTGTACGGTGGCTTTGGTTGGATCGTCGCTCATGATTCCTCACGCATGTCATGCCAGTGACCACGTATGGTCAATCAGGGCGGTTTCGTTCGACTCAGGCCAGCAATCGCTCGGCGCGCTCGCGCAACGTCGACTCAATCGTCCCCTTGAATGGAATCGCCGCGAATGGGTAGTCCCCGGTGATCCGAACGTCGGAATCCGTCACCACCAGCGAGCCGCTGATCTTGAATCCCATGGCCCGAAACGAGAACGTCCCGCCGTCAGCGGTCCAGGTCTCCTGGAGATCCGAGATCCGGTCTCCATACTGCTCTTTCGCCTGCCCCAGGATGCCCTTGATCCGGTTCAGCGCTTCGTCCTTGCCGAGCTGGTGCGTCACGGTCACGGTGCTCTTTGGCACAAATTGTCTCCAGGTGATGCTGGTCTCCAGCCTGCCATTCCTGCCGAGAAGCATACCCGAGGACGCGTTACTCGATGCGACCTCCCGTACCGACCGGCACGCCCGTCGCCGGGCTCGACGCCTGTGCTGTCTCACTCCGCGGCATTCGACCCGCCAGCCAGGCCAATCGCCCCGCCTCGGTTCCAAGCCGCATCGCCGTCGCCATCGCCACCGGGTTCGAGGCCCGCGCGATGGCAGTATTGACGAGGACCGCTTCCGCCCCAAGCTCCATCGCCAATGCCGCATCCGAGGCCGTCCCGATCCCGGCGTCAACGACGACCGGAACGGTCACCGCATGCACGATCCTGCGGATACTCACCCAATCCTGGACGCCCTGCCCGGACCCGATCGGCGAAGCAAGCGGCATCACCGTGGCCGCGCCCGCTTCTTCCAGCCGGATTGCCGCCACCAGGTCTGGGCTTGTGTAGGGCAGGACCACGAAACCGTCATCGACCAGAATCTTCGTCGCTTCGATGGTGCCGGCGACATCCGGCCACAGGGTTTCACGGTCGCCGATCACTTCCAGCTTGATCCAGTTGGTCCCGGTCGCAGCCCGTGCCAGGTGCGCCATTTTGACAGCGTCTTTCACGCTGTAGGCGCCTGCCGTGTTCGGCAACAACCGGTAACGGCTCAGATCCAGACCGTCAAGGATTCCGGGCACATCACTGTCGGTGCCGTCGAGATCCATGTACCGGATCGCGACCGTCACCATCTCCGTGCCGGATGCGTCGAGAGACGCCACCATCGAGGGGATGTCCGGATACTTGCCCGTTCCCACGAAGAGGCGCGACGAGAACGGCACACCGGCGATCGCAAGGCTGTCATCGTCTCCGCCAGACACCGCACGCACAATGTCCACCTCGTCGCCGTCGAACAGGACCCGGTTGGACCAATCCTCGCGGCGAACGATTTCTCCGTTCACTGCGATCGCCAGCGACCGCTCCGCCTGAACCTGGTTGGACACGAGATCCGCCAGCGTCGTGGCTGCCTCAAGCGTTCGCGCCTGTTGGTTGACCGCGATGGCGATCGTCGCCGGGGATGGCACTGTCATCTGGAACTCCCTGTATTGCTGGAATGCGGCAACTCCGCGATGGGAACCTTCGGCACGTGCACGCTCCCGCGCACGCTGTCCACCAGCCGCCGGGCCGCCTCGGCCGGATCCGCCTGTGCCAGCACCTCCGAAATCACGGCAACACCAGCCACACCGGTTGCCAGGACCTGGTCGACATTGCGGTGGGTAACGCCGCCAATGGCGATCACCGGGATGCTCAGGCGATCGACCACCTCGGCGAGCTCGTCCAGTCCGCGAGCCACCTCACCTGGATGCGACGACGAGGCGAAAACCTGACCAAACGTGACGACATCGACCCCAAGGGATTCGGCCTCGATCGCCTCGGTCACGGAATGCACGGACATCCCAATCCGCGCGAATTTCCCGAATGGAGGCGTCTGGTCCAGCCAGCGAGCCGGCAGGTTGAGCCACCTGACCCCAAACGTCCCGGCGACCTTCGCCGCATCGTTGACCACGAACCGGTCGCGATCCCAGTCACCTGCCTCCTTCCAGGCTTTGATCAGCGCCTGGAGGCCGGCAGGTTCGTCGCGCAACCGGACGGTGTCGACACCCGCCTCCAGGACCGACCGCAGCAGCGGCAGACTCTTATCGACCGGCCGCAATCGCCCCGATACCACCTGGACATGAAGTTGCGAGGCCATCTCGATCACCCCCGTCAAAACGAAAACACCGCGCCCCGGATACGGGAAACGCGGTGAAAAGGCACCTGCCGTTTTCGCCGCGCCTTCCTCCGCCGGTATCAACCGGATCAGGTTCCGAGGGTGTAATCTCAGCCCCCTCCGGGGCACCCCTGGCGCGATATGTCGAGCGCATCCTACCAGAACCCCGTATTGGTGGGTATAGTGGCGTTAGCCGTGTCGACGAGCCGAACCACGATATTTCAGGATCGATCCACCATGCATTTTCCCGGGCAACGTTTGCTGACCACCGCGATCATGTTCTCGACGCTGCTGGTCTCGATGTCGAGTCCACTGGCCGCCGCGGCCGGTGACCCGAAACCTGCCGGAGACGACGTCAATCCGATGTCCCACGGCGCGCTTCCCTGGGAACTCCCCGACGACGCCGAGGAAATGGTCGTCCACTCTGTCACTGATGGCGATACGGTTCGGCTGACGTATCCGAGGGACGACTGGTACTACAACACGCGCATCATCGGCATCCAGGCGCCGGAAATGGATGGACCGTGGACTGATGAGGAATGCTACGGACCGGAAGCCAAGGCGTTCATGATCGAGCTCTTGCCCGTGGGCACGATCGTCTGGTCCCAGCAGGACATCTCCGACGAGGACGACAACGGGCGGCGGTTGCGTCACCTGTTCATCGTCGATGAGGAGACCGGCGACGCCTACCTCATCTCGGAGATCCTCGTTCTGGGTGGATACGCGGTTGCCCGTTCGTACCCACCAGATGATCTCTACGACGATGTCCTCGCCGAGGCACAGGAAATCGCGCAGGACGACGACGAAGGGCTCTGGGACTCCTGCTCCCGCCAGTAACACCAACTCCGCAGATCAGAGACTTCAGCAACCGTCGTGTACGCCTTCTCCAACTTGCACACAGCCTGCGACAATTCGACTGTCAACCCTGTTTATAGAGACAGCCCAGGCGCTGAGCGCCTGGGCTGTTTCGTGTTCGCCCGCAGCATCCTGACAGAACGCCACTCGCGCTTCCGGACTACCCCGCCGCCCTGGCCGCGTTCCTGTACGCCGTCGTCACGTCCGCGATCGGATTGTCGGCATTCGGCGTGTCCTGCTCCGTCACGTACCACTCGACACCGGCATCCGCCGACGCCGCGAGGATCCCGTCCCAATCGAGATCGCCCTCGCCAAATGGCAGGTCCTGGCCATGGCTCAGATTGCCGGTCTTGCCGTCCTTCAGGTGAACGAGCGCGATCCGGTCCGGATTCGCCCGGATCACTCCGGCCGGGTCGACCCCACCAACCGCCGCCCAGTACGCATCGAGCTCGAACGAGACAAGCCCGGGCGTAGTGATCGCGATCATCTGGTCGAACACCGTCGTGCCGTCGGCAGACGTGGTCGAGAACTCGAAATCGTGATTGTGGTACCCGAATTGGATCCCGGCAGCATGCAGCCTCTCGCCGAATCCATCGAATTGCCCGGCAATCGCCTTCAACCCGTCTTCGGACCGGCTATCGGGCGCGACCCAGGGCACGATCCCCCATCCAGCACCAAGCGTGAGCAGATCCTCAACCACGCCATCCAAGCGGTTCTGGAAATCGGTCAACGGGATGTGGGCGCTGGAGGTCTTCAGGCCATGCTTGTCGAGGAGCGCGCGAATCTCGGTCGCTGTCTTGCCGTAGAACCCCGCGAACTCCACGTTCTCGTAGCCCGCGGCCGCCACCTGCGCCAGCGTGCCATCGACATCCTTCGAGAGCAGGTCGCGCAATGTGTACAACTGAATCGAAATCTGGTCCTTGCGCATTCGGTCTCCCTTGTACATCGCGGCATTCCATCCGCGCGATTGCCTGCCATTCCGAGCCTGCGAGGAATCTGCTTCCGGCCTGACGAGCCCCTGTGTGAGTGGATCTACGCCTGCAATGAAAATCCCGTGCCGGACCTCGCCTGATCTCCTAGAATCGTGTCTCAATCGGCACGGGCTGACCCGACTCGATGCTCGCGTTCGCCGCCAGCATGACGTCAAGTACGTGTGTTGCGTGCGCCGCGGTCAGCACGTTGTCCGCCCCTGACTCGAGCACATCCAGGGCATGCAGAATGCCGGACTCGAGGATGCCATCGATCGGCAGCGGATTCGGCGTTGGGACATCTTCCTCCCAACCGCCTCGGCCCCCGCTTGGAGCGCCGCCCTGGACGAAGAGGAAATCGGTCGTCCCGTTCCCTTCGTACCACTGTCGCGCTGCAACGCTCGCCGCGCCCTTGGTGCCGTATAACTCGAACATCGGCGCCTTCGATCCCGGCATGTCGTAACTGGTGAACAGGTGCGCGTACCGGTTGCCGTCGAATGTCAGGTTGATCGAGTACACATCGGGCGACTCGACCGTCAGTGTCTCTCCCTTGAACCGTTCGACCAGGATCTCCCGCTGCGGGTTGGTAATGCCGCCGACCGCGGAGACCGATGTCGCCGGACCGAACAATCCGGTGATCGTCTGCATCATGTAGACGCCGACATCGACCAGCGGCCCCACCTGCTTGCTGTAGAACACCCGTGGATCGCCCGAGTATTCGCGCCAGACGGCTGGACCCATGCCGCCGATATGGGCCTTGATCGTGTGGGCGTGCCCAAAATCGCCGTTCACGATACGCTGCTTCAGCCACACCATTCGCGCTGTGGTCATCGTGCTTGGGGCGGAAAACAGGTGCAGATTGCGCTCGCGCGCGATTGCATCCAGTTCGATTCCCTGCTGCACGGTCGACGCGATCGGCTTTTCGCTATAGACACTCGCGCCACTGTCGAGCGCGCGGGCAGTGAGATCGCGATGCAACGGCGCCGGCGTCAGGTTGAAGACGAGATCCAGGCCGCCGGGATGCGCCAGGAATGCATCGAGATCGGTGTAGCCCGTCGCGTTGGGAAACTGTTCCCTGGCGATGGCTACCCGCTCCTCGACCGTGTCGAATGCGGCAACCACATCCGCCCTGCCGGCGCCGACCTGGGAAATCACGGGAAGATAGGTGTACTGGGCGATGAACCCGCACCCGATTACGCCAACTCGAACTGACACGCGCTGTTCCTCCAAATCGCAACAAGGTTACGGCACCGGAGCCTCGTCCGTGCCGTTGGCAAACTACCCTCGCGGCGGCTCGCGCGCAAGCTGGCCTGCTAGGACGGTACCGGATCCAGGATCTTCGAGGTCGTTCCCTGCGCCGCTTCGCCTTCAGGGTACAGGTGGCATCGCACCCAGTGATGGGTGTTGAGCCAGGAGATCCCCGGCATCGACACACGGCAGGTGTCCATAGCATAGGGACACCGTGGTTCGAACGGGCATCCGGGCGGCGGGTCGATCAGTGACGGAATCTCCCCTCGTGAAGGCGCCTCCTGCGTCTTCAGACCAGCGTGCGGATTCGGCACCGCTGACAAGAGCAACTTCGTGTACGGGTGTGCCGGCTGATCGATCAACTCGACGCTCTCGGCACCCTCGACCATCCTGCCCGCATACATCACGTTCGTCCGGTCGGCAATATAACGGGCACTGGCGATATCGTGCGTGATATACAGGAAGGTGATGCCACGTTCAACCTTCAGGCGTTCGATCAGATTCAGAATCCCGATCCGGATCGAAACATCGAGCATGGAAACCGGCTCGTCCGCGAGCATCACCTTCGGCTCGACTGCCAACGCGCGCGCAAAGGCGACGCGCTGGCGTTGCCCACCGGAGAGCTGGTACGGGAAGCGGGCGGCCACTTCTTCAGCGGGCTGGAGGCCGACCGTCTCCAGTAGTTCCGTCACCCTCGCCCTCGTTTCCCGGCGTCCCCTGGTTTTCTTGTGGATCTTCAGGGGGCGTTCGAGGTGGTACCGCACGGGATGCACCGGATTCAGCGACCCAAATGGATCCTGGAAGACCATCTGGACATCGCTGCGGTACTTCATCGACGCGCCCTTGGCTTCGACCTTCAGGATGTCGCTGCCTTCATAGATGACTTCGCCCGACGTTGCCGGCATCAACCTGGCGAGCAGCCTGGCGGTCGTACTCTTGCCCGAACCGGACTCCCCGACCAGCGCCACGACTTCCCCTCGCGGCAGCGAGAACGACACATCCTCCAACGCATGGACAACCTTCCCGCCGATCATCCCGCCCACCGGGAAGTGCTTGGTCAGGTTTCGAACCTCGATGATGTTGTCTTCATCATGAACGGTGGCCGTCGTACCCCCACTAGCGTCTGGCTTCGCTTCAGCGACCATTCGGCACCGCCTTCGCGCGAACCTCGGGATACAGGTGACAGGCTACGAAATGTCCCGGTGTCAGTTCGGTCAACGGCGTCACGACCTTGTCGCACAAGTCGAATCGTTTCGGACAACGTGGGTGGAAACGGCAGCCGGCCGGTGGGCTGACGAGGTCCGGCGGTGAACCCGGTATGCCGGTCAATTTCCGTTTTTCACCCGTGAGCGCCGGGAACGAGGACATCAGGCCCTGGGTATACGGATGGAGCGGGTTGTCAAACAGTTCCCGCCCTGGCGCAAGTTCGACGATCTGGCCGGCATACATGATCGCGATCCGGTCGGAGATTTCGACCAGCAGCGAGAGGTCGTGCGTGATGAAGAGGATCGAGAAACCCAGCTGCTCCTTGAGCGCGCTGATCTGGTACATGATCTCCTTCTGCACAACCACATCGAGCGCCGTCGTCGGCTCGTCCATGATCATCAGGGGAGGATTCAGCACCAGGGCGATGGCGATCATCGCCCGCTGTCGCATGCCTCCGGAGAGTTCGTGCGGGTAGGAATCGATCCTGCCCTTCTCGATCCCGACGATGTCCAGCATCTCGGCGGCGCGCTTTCGGGCGTCGTCCTTGCTGGTGCGGTTGTGCGCCTGGATCGCGTCCACGATCTGGTCGCCGATGGTCTTGACCGGGTTCAGGGCGTTCATCGCGCTCTGGAACACCATCGAGACATCGCGCCAGCGGAACTCCTTGAGCTGGGCGTCGGTCATCGCGAGGATGTCGCGGCCACCGAACAGGACCTGGCCGCCGGTGATGATTGCAGGTGGTTGCAGGATGCGCAGGATCGCCTGAGCGACGGTCGACTTCCCGCTGCCGGATTCTCCTGCCAACCCGAGGACCTCGCCCGGCCTGATCGTGAACGAGACACCGTCGACAGCCCGCACCGGGCCTCGCTGCGAGAGGTATTGCACCTTGAGCCGGTCGATTTCGATCAGCGGCGGGCCAGATGCGGGCGGGGCACCCGACAGCGCGCGGCGCTCTGGGAACGCGGTCACCATGCCTAATCTCCACTTGCCTCACGAAGCACCGGCGTGGCGCGCGATGTGCCGAGCCGCTTCTTGTTCCTGCGCAGCATCTCCTGCGTCTCCCGCTGCGAGCGGAGACGCGGATTCGTCAATTCGTCGATCGCGAAGTTGATCAGGGCAAACGAGAAGGCGACGAGGGCGATGCATGCGCCAGACGGCACGAACGTCCACCAGGCGCCCGTGATGAGACCGCCGTTGTTCTGCGCCCAGTAGAGGTTGGTCCCCCAGCTGATGGTACTCGGATTGCCAAGTCCAAGGAATTCGAGCCCTGCCTGAGCGCCAATTGCGTAGATCACCGCGCCGAACATGCCGCCCATCAGGATCGAGAGCATGTTCGGAAGGATCTCGCGGAAAATGATGGTTGGTGACCGTTCACCGGCGACCTTGGCTGACGAGACGAAATCCTTTTCCCGCAAAGCCATCGTCTGTGCCCGCAGGACACGGGCTCCCCACGCCCATCCCGTACCGGTCAACACCGCCACGATCGTCCAGAACCCAGGTTTGAGGAAGGCCGCCAGCACGACCAGCAACGGAATCGTCGGAATGATCAGCATCACGTTCATGAAGACCGAGAGCAGGTCATCGACCCGGCCCCGGAAGTACCCGGCAGTCATCCCCACCATCGCGCCGACGATCGTGACGCCGATGCCGACCAGCAGACCGGTTCCGAGCGAATTACGCGCGCCGTAGACCGTTCGTGCGAACACGTCTTGCCCGTAGCCGTCGGTCCCGAACCAGAAGTCGCTGGAAGGCGGCTGGTTTGGCCGGGCGACGAATTCGTTCGGGTCCCATTTGGTGATCCATGGCGCAAGGATCGCGGCGAGGACGAAGATCAACAGGATCGTTGCACCGACCGCTGCCTTCCGGTTCGAGAACAACCCCTGGAGCGCCTTGTTCGTGCTCCTGCTCGTTCTGCCGGGCGCACCCGTCCCCGGTTCGGCGGGTACAGGTGTCGTCGTGAGCTGTCCAGTCCCGGACAGCTCAACTTCGATGTCGACCGGATTGGTTCCGACTGCCATCCAGCTACCCCCTCCGCACGCGCGGATCGAGACGCACGTACAACAGGTCGACGATCAGATTCGCCGCCAGCACCGCCAGCGTGATCATAAGGAAGATTCCCTGCATCAGCGGGTAATCGAGCCGCTGGACAGCGGTGATGAGTTGATATCCAAGACCTGGATACGAGAACACGATCTCGGTGATGAGTGAGCCGCCAAGCACAAACCCGAGCGCCATGCCGAACTGGGTCAGGTTCGGCAGCATCGCGTTGCGGGCGGCATAGGAGTACATCACCTTGCGGTTGTCGAGCCCCTTCGCTTCGGCGAGGATCACGTAATCCTCCGAGAGCGTCGAGATCATCGAGTTCCGCATGCTGAGTACCCAGCCCCCCAGTGAGACCAGGATGATCGTGCCAGCCGGAAGCACGAGGTGGTACAGCACGCTGCGGATGAATTCCCAGGTGAACGCGGGCGAGAGTTCGTCGCTATAGGCGTGCCGGAGGGGAAACCAGCCCCACTGGAAGCCAAGGAAGAACAGCGCCAGCATTGCCAGCCAGAAATAAGGGAACGAACCAATCAATTGCAGAAATGGCGGCAGGAATGAGTCCGCCCACGAACCGCGTCGCCAGGCGGCGATGATGCCAAGGATCGTCCCCACCAGGAAGGCGATGATCACGGCGGTACCGCCGAGCAGCAGTGTCCAGCCGAGGGCGGTCTTGATCACCTCGCTCACGGGCGCGGGGAAGTTCGACGTGGATATTCCCATTTGCCCGCGGAATATGTTGGCGATGTAGTCGATATATTGCTTCCACAAGGGATCGTCTGATATCCCATACGCCGCCTCCATCGCTGCCAGCGTCTCCGGTTGCACGCGGCCCTGCAACTGTGCAGCAAGCGCGTCGCCAGGATCACCCGGCATCATGCGCGGAAGGAGGAAGTTGAAGGTCAGCGAAGCCCAGGCCGCAATCGCGTAGAATCCCAGTCGATTCAGGACATAGCGCATGGCTCACCCCGCCCGTTCAATCGAGCGATGTTGGTTCTGTGTGTCCACATCATACAGCAGCCAACGGAACGCCCATGGCCGGCAAGCCATGGGCGTTCCGCCTGTCCTATGCCTCGACCGGTGTGACCGTGGTCATCACGATTCCGCGCTCGCTGGCATACGTCGAGAGAATCGCGTAGGGATTCTCCTCCGACGGGAAGCCGGTAAACCGGGTCGTATTGAACTGTCCCCACTGCGGACCAGGGAACAACGGCACAGCAGGTGCGTTCGTGGAGTAGAGGTTTTGCAGCTGATTGGCGATATCTCGCTGCTCCGTCTCATCGGACGTCGCCGCGAACGCCGCAAGAAGCGTATCCGCCTCTTCGGAGCCGAACCGGTGCCAGTTCTCGGTGCCGGACTCGCCGATTGGCTTCTTCGTCTCGGTGCTCATCACGCCACGGTAGAAGTTGAAGACGGTCGCACCTTGGGAAGCCCAGCCGATCGACATCTTGAAGTCGCCGTTCATGACCTTGTTCTGCCATGTGGTCTGGTCGTACGGCTGAACCGTGACCTTGAACCCAACATCGGCCAGACCGCGAGCCATGATCTCGCACGACTGTACCCAGTCGGACCAACCGGAGACGACGTTGAGCTCAAACTCGAACGCGGTGCCATCCGGGGCCTTGCGAACGTCGCCATCCTTGGCGAATCCGGCCGTATCGAGCAGCGCATTCGCCGCATCGACGTCATACGTCACCCACTCGGCTGCCGCTGCCGTCGCGTCCTTCCAGGATTCGAAGGCGTCGCTCAGACCGGTGGCATCCGCCGGGTGCGTGTAGCCGTACATAGCGATCTCGCAGATCTGCTCGCGGTTGATCGCCATGCTGACGGCCTTGCGGACATCGACGTTGTCGAACGGCGCAATGTCGGTGTTGAGGTACAGATGCACCACGGCGCCTGTCGGCGGGAACCAGTAGTTGAGGTGTTCCGGATCCTTGGCGACGTAGGTGTTCTCGATGTCGGGAATGAAGTTCGCCTGCCAGTCGATCTCGCCATTGATGCCGGCAAGCTGGACAGCATCGTTGCTCTGGAACGCCGGCATGCGAAGCCCGGGGATCGCCGGCTTGCCTTCCTGCCAGTAATTCGGGTTCGCGCCCAGCTCGAAGATCTGGTCTTCGAAACGGGCAACCTCGGTGAACGGGCCGGTCCCGACCGGGGTTTCGTTGGTGAACGTCACCGGATCATCGACTGTGGAGAAGATGTGCTCAGGAACGATCAGCTGTCCGCCGATTTCGTACTGGGCGATCGTGAACACTTCGGCGAAGGTGAATACCACCGTCGCGTCATCGGTCGCCTCGATCGACGACAGCCTCGGCAGCGCCGTGCGCGCGCCGTTACCCGGAAGCGCCTCGTTGCCTTTGAGCAGGTTCCACGTGTATGCCACATCGTTGGCCGTGAACGGGGTTCCGTCCGACCAGAGCACGCCGTCCTGGATCGTCATCGTCAGCGTCAGGTTGTCGTCGCTGAACGACCACTCTTTGGCGAGCCAGGGCACCGCTTCGGCCTTGATCGTGTTCCAGACGAACAGGGGTTCGTAAATGCCGAAGTAGGTTGGGGAGCGGCAGGAGGCATTTTCGGCCAGCAGCGGGTTGAAGTTGCGAATCCAGGTGGCCTGCTGCTCGTTGTTGTAGGTCAGGAACAGCGCTTCGTCCTGGGCGGCGGCCCGCATCACGGGCGCCGCCGCCGTTCCGGCCGCCACCGCCGCGCCCTTCAGCATCACCGGGGACGCAGCGAGCGTGCCGGCCTGCCGCAGGAACGACCGGCGATCGATCTCGCCACGCATCGCGCGCGCGAGCAAGGAATCATCGTGCGACTTCGTTGACATCTTCCGTGTCCTCCATGACCCAACGCATCGACGCATCGATGCGACGTCAAACCCACTGCAAAGCGAGCCCCGATCAGGCCTGGACAACGAGGTTGTCAGGCCCCGAGCCAACGACATCTACCTCCTTTCCCCTCGGTTGGGTCACCCCATTGTGCCCGGGTGCGAACGAACACCCACAAGAACCGCGCACGATCAGTTCGGCGTTCAGCCACTGCTGCTGCGGTTCGGGGGACGGGTTGGAAATCAGGCGGGAAAGCATGCTCACGGCGGCACGCCCGAGCGCATCGCTGGGTTGCCGGACCGTGGTCAGGTGGGGCCGGAACATCCGGTTCATGTCGATGTCGTCGAACCCGACGATGGCTACATCGCCCGGCACGTCGAGTCCGCATTCGTTGGCGGCCTGGATCGCGCCGATCGCCATCGCGTCGTCGGCTGCGAAAATCGCGTCCGGTCGCCCAGGCTGGCTGAATGCACGAAGCATCTTTTCGTAGGCGGTCACCTGCTCGAAGTATGCGACCTCGACCCTGGCCGCGTCGGGATCCAGCCCACGGTCGCGGAACGCATCCTTGAATCCCTCGTACCGGTCGAGTGCCGTCACGAGGTCTGGTGGCCCCATCAGGTGCATCACGTTACGGTATCCGTGATCGAGCAGGTGCTGGGTGGCAATCCTGGCCGCCTGACGATTGTCGATATCGACAAAATTGGCACTACGCGGCTCGTCACGGCCAACGAGGACGTAGGGGAATTCGCTGGCCTGGAGCCTGGAGACAAGCTTGTCACCGAGGACGTGGGAAGCAAGGATGACGCCGTCCAGGTGCCGCGCCATCACCGAGCGCTCGATGAACCGCTCGACCGCCGCCTCGTCGTCGGTGGAAACCAGGACGTGGACGAGACTGAGATCGGCGCGCTCGCTGCCTTCGAGGCAGCCCTTGATCAGGACCGACGCCCAGGGGTCGGTGAACATCATGGTGAACACGCGCGGAAAGACGAGGCCAATGATGCCGGACCGGTGCGTCGCCAGGCTGCGCGCAGCCGCGTTGGGGTGGTAGCGGTTCTCTGCCATCACCCGCCGCACCCGCGCCCTGACCTCGTCGCTTACGCGCGGGTCATCATTCAGGACGCGCGAAACGGTCGAGCGGGAGACGCCGGAGAGCCGTGCAATGTCTTCCATGTTGAGGCGTTTTCGAACACCAGCCATAGCACACTCGCCTTGGACCAGAACCGGGTACAGCACGTAAACGGCCGCGGAAAGTCCCCACAGGGTTTGGCAGATCGAGTTGTGTGGGAGCGCTCCCACCGGAATGACGCGATACTAGTGCGACCTGCACCATGCTGTCAAGGGATTTCGTGCAACCGCTCCCACAAATGGCCGAAGGTGTGTGGCCAGGAGCATTGAGAGGGGGTGATGGGAGCATGGTTGGAGGGAGGCGATATGAAAATACCGCCGGGAATACGCGATGGCTGGCCGGGTTGCGGGCATCAGGAGCGTTCGTAATTCGTACTCGGACAGGGCGAGTGTGTTCCTGCAGGGCCGACCGCGCGTGGTCGCTCTCGAAGGGGTAGGTACGTCACGTGGAGGGGAAGACCAAGGCACAGTTCCACCGTCCAGGATGGAAGCCGTGGTCGCCCCGGAGCGGCGGCATATCCTTCGCTCCGCTCGGAACCAATCCCCGGCCCCACCCTACGAAGCCGATCCATCACGGTCAAAAGGGGAGCCGTGTCGATTGCCCGGGCTGCCACGAGTCGCTGAAGCGTGGACCCATACCTGGAAGAACAATGGAGGGGAGGTCGGCAAATGCCGACCTCCCCTCCATTGTTCTCATGGGATATGTCGTGCTACGACGCCAGGTACGCCAGGACCGAGTTCCCCATCGTCGCGATTCCGGCCGCCATCCCCTCTTCCTCGATGTCGAATCGCGGGTGATGGTGCCCCCAGACGATCCCGCGTTCTTCATTGCGGGTCCCGACGTTGAAGAAGCACCCCGGCCGTTCCAGCGTGTAATACGCGAAGTCTTCTCCACCCAGCCCGATGGGCGATTCGATCGTGTTCTCCTCGCCAACTGTCGCGACCGCTGCCTCGCGTACCAACCCGGTCATCGCCGGATCGTTAACGATTCCCGGGTAGCCCTTGATGTACTGGACGATCGCCTCGCCGCCAAACGCCGCCGCCACATTGGTCGCGATCGCCGTCAACCGCTCTTCCATCATCTCCCGCACGTCGGGATCGAGCGTGCGCACGGTGCCGCGCAATTCCGCCGTGTCCGGGATCACGTTGAACGCCTCGCCAGCCAGGAACGCCGTCGTCGACACCACCGCCGACTTCACTGGATCGGTGTTCCTCGACACCAGCGTCTGGAAGGCGGACACGATCTGGGCACCGATCACGATCGGATCGATCGCCTCGTTCGGCGCTGCGGCATGACCGCCCTTGCCCTTGATCGTAATCCGGAACCGGTCGGACGAAGCGGATCCCGCCCCGGCCCGGATCGCGATCTGCCCGGCCGGGGTTTCCGACGAGACGTGCAACCCAAGAACCGCATCGACATGCGGATTTTGGAGACAACCGTCCCGGATCATCGCGATCGCCCCGCCCGGTGGCACTTCCTCCGCCGGCTGGAACAGCACCTTCACCGTCCCGGCGAACTCCGCCTTGCGCTCGTTGAGGAGACGCGTCAGGCCAAGCAACATGGCTGTATGCGCGTCATGCCCGCAGGCGTGCATGACGCCGGTGTTGGTCGAGACATAGTCGACCTGGTTTTCCTCGACGATGGGCAGAGCGTCCATATCCGCCCGCACCATCACGACCTTGCCATCGCCCCGGCCACCATGAATGAGACCGGTGACTCCAGTGCCGCCGACACCGGTCCGGATGTCTTCCAGGCCGAGGGACGACAACCGTTCGGCAACGAATTTCGCCGTTTCGTATTCCTGGAATGCCAGTTCCGGATGCTCGTGCAGGTGCCGGCGGTCCGCGATCACGCCCGGCAGGATTTCATCAACGTCAGTTCGGAACTCGGCCGCCGCAACCATTCCTGTTCTCCCTTGTACCTTCGACCCGCGATAGCCATGAACCTGGGATTGTCGACCATTCACGACCGAGGGCGACCCCGGCTCCCGTTCAGGGCCGAGACAAGCTCGGCCGCCCTACAGCACAGGCAGCGGTCAGCCGTTGCCTTGGTCGAGATACCGCAAGACCGATTCCGCCATGGTGGCGATTCCCGCGCCGAATCCCACCTCGTCGATGTCGAACCGGGGGTGATGGTGCGGGAAGTTGAAGCCCAGTTCGTCGTTGCGGACACCGACATTGAAGAACATTGACGGGCACACTTTGCAGTAACGGGCGAAGTCTTCTCCCGCCATGATCGGCGGGGCATCGATCACGTTGTCCGCTCCGACCACCTCAACTGCGACCTCGCGCACGAGCGCCGCCAACGCGTCGTCGTTGACCAGGACCGGATAGCCGGGAGTGATGTCAAGTTCCACCCTGGCGCCAAACGCGTCGCCGATGCTCGCGCACAGGGCGTCTGCCCGTGATTCCAGGTCGGCAAGGACATCATCGTCCAGAGCACGCATCGTCCCACGCAGTTCCGCCGTGTCCGGGATCACGTTGAACGCTTCACCCGCCAGGAAGGCCGTGATCGACACCACCCCCGACTTCACCGGATCGGTGTTGCGCGAAACGAGCGTTTGCAACGAGGTCACGATCTGCGATCCGACCACCACCGGATCGACGGCCCGGTACGGATGCGCGGCATGACCACCCCTGCCGTGGATGTAGATCGAGAAGATGTTCCCGCACGACATCGACGCCCCAGCGCGTACCGCGATCTTCCCGGTCGGGATTTCGGACACGACGTGCAGGCCGAAAGCCGCATCGACGTGCGGATCTTCCAGGGCGCCGGCCTCGATCATCGCGATCGCGCCGCCCGGCGGGAGTTCCTCCGCCGGTTGGAACAAGACCTTGACGGTACCAGCGAACGAGTCGCGTCGATCCATCAACACGCGTGTCAGTCCGAGCAGCATGGCGGTGTGGGCATCGTGCCCACAGGCGTGCATGACACCGGGAACGGTCGAGACATACTCGACCTGGTTCTCTTCGGTGATCGGCAGCGCGTCCATGTCGGCGCGGACCATCACGACCTTGCCGTCGCCCTTGCCACCCCGGATCAGACCGGTCACCCCGGTACCACCAACGCCGGTCCGGAGGTCCTCGACTCCCAGCGCCCGCAGGCGATCGGCGACGAACCTCGCGGTTTCAACCTCATGAAACGATGGCTCCGGATGCTCGTGGAGGTAGCGCCGGTCGGCCACCACTCCTGGCAGGATTTCATCGATATCGGCGCGCAACGCTGCATCCACGACCATCTGCATGACCTTCCATTGCCTCTATGAGGCGCCGCCAAAACCACGTTCGAGGTAGGCCAGCACGGTCTGCGACATCACTTCGAGACCGATGGCAAGCGAATCCTCGTCGATGTCGAACCGGGGGTGATGATGGCCCCAGATGAATCCCTTTTCCTCGTTCTTCGACCCGACCTGGAACATCGCGCCAGGACGATCGAGCAGGAAGTAGGCGTAATCTTCCCCACCCATCGACGGAGGATTGGTGATCACGTTGTCCGCTCCAACCACGTCGGTCGCGGCCTCCCGGATCAGGGCAGCGGCTCCCGCATCGTTGATCGTGGCGGGGTACCCGCGGGTGTAGTCGATCTCCACGGTGGCGCCCATGGATGCTGCCACGTTTTCGATGATGGCCGTCACCCGCTCCTGGGCGAGGTCGCGGATTTCCGGGGTCAGTGTCCGGACCGTGCCGCGCAGGACGGCCGTGTCTGGGATCACGTTGAACGCCTCACCGGCGTTGAATGCGGCGACCGTCACCACGCAGCTGCCAACCGGATCGACGTTGCGAGACACCACCGTCTGCAGAGCATTGACGATCAGCGCCCCGGTCACAATCGGGTCAATCGCCCGGTGTGGTGCCGCGGCATGACCGCCCTTTCCCTGGATCGTCACCTGGAACGAGTCCGGAGCGGCCAGGATGGGTCCGGGCGCGATCGTGATCGCTCCAACCGGCTGATGATTGGCCATATGGAGGGCGAACGAGGCATCGACGTGCGGATCCTCCAGCACACCCTCCTCGATCATCCCCTTCGCTCCACCCGGGAACAACTCCTCTGACGGCTGGAACAACAGCTTGACGGTGCCGGAGAATGCCTCTCGCCGCTCCGTCAGCACGCGCGCGAGTCCGAGCAGGATCGTCGTGTGCGCATCGTGCCCACAGGCGTGCATCACTCCGGGATGCTGCGAGACGTACTCGACGTCGTTCTCTTCCAGGATCGGAAGGGCGTCCATGTCTGCCCGCACGAGCACCACCCGCTGCGGTCCGTCAGCAGTCCCGCGCACGAGGCCGGTCACACCCGTCTGGTTGATTCCGGTCCGGATATCCTCGACCCCGAGCGCCGCCAGCCGTTCCGCCACGAACTTCGCCGTGTTGTATTCCTGGAAACCGAGTTCAGGGTGCTCGTGGAGATACCGGCGATCGGCCACCAACCCTGGCAACAACTCATCGATCTCGTCGTGAATCCGCATCGTCGTCACCATTCAGTCACTATTCCTTCCCTGGGGTGTCGAAATGCCGCGTGACAACCAGTTCACGACCGATTGCGCCATCACCTCGAGCCCTATTCCGAGTGAATCTTCATCGATGTCGAACCGTGGGTGATGGTGGCCCCAGACCAGCCCTTTCTCCTCGTTGCGGCTGCCGACCATGAACATGGCACCGGGGCGAGCGTCGAGGAAGAAGGAGAAATCCTCACCGCCCATTGACGGCGCCGACCCCACCACATTCCTCGCGCCAACCACGCTGGCGGCAGCCTCACGCACGACATCGACCGCCTCGGGGGCGTTGACGGTGGCCGGCACGCCACAGGTGTACTCATACGTGATGGTCGCCTCCATCGCCGCCGCGATCCCCCTTGCGACCTCCCCGATCCGGCGGACGATCAGATCCTGCACGCCCTTGTCGAGCGTGCGCACCGTGCCATCCAGCGTCGCCGTGTCCGGAATGACGTTCGCGGCGTGGCCGGCGTGCAGCGATCCCACCGTGATCACCGCAGGTTGGATCGGATCGACATTGCGGGCGACGATGGTTTGCAGGGCGGTGATGATGCTCGCCCCGACCACCACCGGATCGACAGCCTTGTCCGGGTGGGCAGCGTGACCACCTTTTCCCTGGATCGTGATCTGGAACCGGTCCGACGCCGCGAGGATGGGTCCCTCCCGGATGTCGATATAGCCCAGGTCGAGGTCCTGCGCCATATGGAGCGCAAGACAGCCGTCGACATGCGGATCTTCGAGGACGCCTTCCTCGATCATCATCCGGGCGCCGCCGGGTCCTTTCTCCTCGGATGGCTGGAACAACAGCTTGATGGTCCCGGCGAACTGATCCCGCCGCTCCGTCAGGATCCTCGCCAGTCCGAGCAGGATGGCCGTGTGGGCGTCGTGCCCGCAGGCATGCATCTTGCCGTCGATCTTCGATCGGTACTCGACGGCGTTCTCTTCGTGGATCGGGAGGGCATCCATATCCGCCCGCACCAGCAGTACCTGACCGCCACCGCCGCCAGTGCCGCGAATCAATCCGGTCACCCCGGTGATGTTGATGCCCGTGCGGATCTCCTCGACTCCGAGCGCCCGAAGGCGGTCGATCACAAACGCCGAGGTCAGGAATTCCTCGCAGCCAAGTTCGGGGTGCTCGTGCAAGTACCTGCGGTCCGCGACCAGCCCCGGCAGGATTTCGTCGATGTCATCGTGGAGGTTCGTCAACACCACCATGTCCCAGGATCGCTCCTCTCCGCAAGCCAACCAGTCTCTCGCCGATTGCCCGGCAAGGTACCAGAAATTCCATGGAACGGGCGGGACGCCGGACGTCAGGTGCATGGTGGTAGCATGTGCGCCGGGGCCAAATGGCAACGGCCACGATCGCGAGATCCACTCAATCAGGTACGAGATTCCATGACAGAAGACGAGGCTACCGCAATCGTCTGGGAAGCGGTTCGGAAGGTTGGCGGTACGCGTTCGATCTACCGCAACCCGCGCCAGGCATACAGCGCCCAGTCGCGCCGGCTGGTCGACGTTGGCGATCACACTGTTGAGGTTCGCTATGGTGAGATCTCGACCCCGGCAGTCGCATCGATCGCTGGTTGGGTTTTCGAGATTCACGATGAGGATATCGAGGTGTTGCTTCGTCCGGCACCGCCACGCGAATAACAGACATTCCGTAGGGGAGGACCAAGGCGGCACAACCGACCACAATGGCCGGATGGTGCCTGCCGCCGCGTGTCCTCCCCGATCACGCAATACCGTGCGATGGGAGGACACGCGGCGGCAATACGTCAGCGCGCGCGACAAGGACAGCCACACGTCGCTGACGCTAACCCAACCCCTAACCCCTTCCCGACTCGGGAAGTGGAACCGTGGGCTGTCCCTACAAACGACCGAGTGACGAGGATGGACCAAGGCGTGACTGCAAATGGGTAGTCTGGTCCCGACCCAGGGCCCGTCGCTGAACCGCTGGGGCCGAGACAAGCTCGGCAGCCCTACAGACCTCCGATTCGCCAGCCACCCACATGTGCAGTCGCGCGCTATCGAGGGTGCATGCGGCCTGCCAGGTCTGTCCGGTTGACGCAGGCCGACCGCCATGGGACGGTTCCCAAGGCCGACACGCAAGGGCCGACACCCTCCGCTTCGCTCCAGGGACAGCCTCTACGGGAGGGGAAGGCGCGCTTCGGCTGGCGGTTCCTGGCACGGTTCGACGTGCCAGATCACTTCCGCGCCTCCATGCCACACCAGTTCGCCGAGGAAATCCGCAAGCTGTTCTCCCCGCACGTAATAGGTGTTTTCGTGGGGAATGATCCGCTCTGTCTCCAACCGGGTCACAACCCGATAGCAGGCGGGACGCGCCGCGACTGACTCCGCCATCGACTCGGCGTGACGGTAGTGATACCGGCTTCCCTGGTTCACGCTGACCCAATCGACATTGGCCCAGCCGCTGCCATCCGGATTGTCGGGTATCCAGAGCTCGGGACGGTCGTGATTCTCGAAGGTCATCCCGCCTCCAGCCGCCGGTAGCGTCCCTCGTACACCAGTAGCGGATCGTCCGTATCCCGCCCGGATTCGATGCGATCGACGTCGATTGTGACCAGCCAGTGATCGCCGATCGCCTCGCACGTCCGGATCCGTCCTGCACACCTGGCCAGCGCCCCATCTATCAGTGGCGCACCAGCCACCATCGTATGGCCGATCCCGGCAAATGCCCGATCCGGTACTGGCGCGCGCCCGGCGAACCGTTCCGACCAGAACTCGTGCCGCGCGTCCAGCACGCTGACTCCGAGCCGGGTACCCGGCTGGATGTGCGTCACGAACTCGCCCTCGGCAGAGATCGCAACTGCCAGCACCGGCGGCTCCAACGACACCGGTATCAACGCCGTCACGGTGATTCCTCGCAATGAACCTTCCTCGGTCTTGAGCGTGACCACCGCCACACCGGAAGCCCAGCGACGCCGAAACCCGCGCATGGCGTCCGACAGGTTGTCGTTCGACGCATCACTCATCCGGGCGCCGGTCCAGGTCTTCGAGAACCGTGCGGGCGTATTCGACGATCAGGTCGAACGCACGGGCGTGGGTGGCAGGGACATCGCCGATGGCGCGATCGCGCACGAGGATCTCGAAATCCTGATGCAACCGGAATCGCCTCCACATCTCGGTTAGCGGTTGGACGTCGATCTTCATCGCCACGGCGAGATCATCCGGTGTCAGGTGGTTCAGCTTGTCCCGGATATCCTGGAGCGGAAGCCGCTCATCCTTGAGCTTCTGGATGTACCGAAGCCGCAACAGGTGGTCCGCATCGTAGACCGCTGTCGGTCCCCGTCCGTATGCCGGCTGCAATAATCCCTCGGCGATGTAGTACCGGATCGTCCGCGCCGTGATGCCGGATTCGCGCGCGAGATCCGCCATGGTGTACCGGTGCGGCTGTGGTGGTTCGTAACGAGGCCGGCTTGAAGGCGGTAGTCGCTGGCTGTCAGACATCGATGGTTACCCTCGCCAACAGGAGCGCAACCCGCGCCAGTGGCAGTCGAACGGTGCCTACCGGTAGGATACCGGACAGGATGGCTGCCCGACCCGGGCAACGGAGGAACAACGTCACCTATGGATAGCGCGGCACTGGTCTGGTTCGGTATCGCGGGCGGCGCCCTCGTCTTCGCCTGCACGCTCCTCTATCAGCGGTACGTCCAGAAGGACCCACGCGCCGTGCAGTCTCGCGGGTCCTTCGCGATGTTCGCCGGACTGATGGTGATGTTCGCAATCGGCGCGACCATCGCCGGGATCGCCGCCGGATCCTGAGAGGTGACACGTGCGGTAGAATGAAGGTCCGCGCCCGGTATGGCTGTACCGATGTACGCGTTTCCGCACAATCCAGGAACTATTGAAAGGTTGGGGTCCCCATTCGCAACCTGATGCGCCTGTTAACCGCCTTCCTCCGCCGGTATGGCTCGTACCTCTGGCTCGCCACGATCCTCGGCCTGACTGTCTCATTCGGTTTCAGCCAGAAAGCCGAAATCTTCCGCATCCGCGACACCATCCTCAACGCCGGAAGCGGCTGGCTGATCGCGCTCGTCGCGGTCGAAGTTGGGATCCTGCTCCTGGTCGCCAGCACCTACCGCTCGCTGCTTTCCCGCCTCGGCCACAACATCAAGCTCGACACCCTCATCGGCGTGCACCTGCAACGGGTCGTGGTCGGCACGGTGACCCCAGTCGGCGGACCGTCATCGATGGCAATCTTCGTGCACACCCTACGCCAGCGGGGTGTGCGTCCGGCCGACGCCCTCCTCGCCGTCTCGATCAAGAGCGTGATCGGCAACATCGCCTTCCTGATCCTGCTGCTGCCGGTGCTGTTCGTGCAGGAACCATCGCCCCTGCTCATCTCGGGGACGATCGGGCTGGTGGCGCTGGTCGTGGTCACGGCGGCGCTCCTGATGCTCGTGCTCCGGAATGCCAAGCCGCCGCGCTGGCTCCTCAGCCGCATTCCGCGAAAGGGGCTTCGGTTGCTCGCGCAGATCCGGCGGCACGACATCTCGATACCGTCGCTGGCCGGGCCATTCGCGATGATGATGACCACCAAGGTGGCCGGTATCGCCATGCTGTTCATCGCGCTGCAGGCGGTTGGCTACAACGCCGAGGTCCAGGTGCCGATGATGGCCTACCTGGTGGGCATGGTCTTTCTGATGGTCGCTCCTGTTTTCCAGGGAATCGGCATCGTCGAGGTAAGCATGGCGTTGGCGCTGCAACGTCTTGGCGTTCCGCCGGCCGCGGCTGTCGGCGCGACCCTGCTCACCCGCGCCGGAGAGCTCTGGTTGCCCCTCGCCGCCGGGGTCACACTCCAGGCGCTGGACACCGTCGGCCGCCGGTTCAGGACACCCGTTCCACACGGCTCGCCTCTCGGATAGGGCCACCGTCCGCCTGCCAAAACGTGGGATAATGGCGGGAGCTACGGGCAGCGACCGCTGAATCACCGACGCTGTCCGCCCGCATCACCCCAAGGTGTATGCCAGTTTCGAGGTGGCGATCCATCAACCACCTTCCCATTGCACGCCCAAGGAGGACACCCGTGGCAACTGCCACCACCGATGCAACGACCCTGCAGACGCAGGCGATCAACGCGATCCGCACCCTTTCGATGGACGCCGTCCAGGCCGCCAACTCCGGGCATCCCGGCCTCCCCCTCGGAGCGGCGCCGATGGCGTATGTGCTCTGGCAGGAATTCCTCAAGCACAATCCGCACGATCCGCAGTGGCCCGATCGGGACAGGTTCGTGCTCTCCGCGGGACACGGTTCCGCCCTGCTCTATTCGCTACTGCACCTGACCGGGTACGATCTCTCGCTCGATGACCTGAAGGCGTTCCGCCAGCTCGGTTCGAAGACGCCCGGCCACCCGGAACGGGGAGATACGGCCGGCGTCGAGGTCACCACTGGTCCGCTCGGCCAGGGTCTTGCCAACGGGGTTGGCCTGGCGATGGCCGAGCAGTTCCTCGCCGCCACCTACAATCGGCCGGGCCACGACATCGTCGACCACTACACCTACGGCATCGTTTCCGATGGCGATGTCATGGAAGGCGTCGCGTTCGAAGCCGCCTCGATCGCCGCCAACCTCAAGCTCGGCAAGGTGATCTACCTCTACGACCAGAACCACATCACCCTGGCCGCGACGGCAAACGTCTCCTTCCGGGAGGACGTTCCCGCCCGCTTCGAAGCCCTCGGCTGGCATGTCCTCAGCGTCGACGGCATGGACCCGGATGCCGTGCGGGCGGCGCTGGCCGAGGCGAAGTCGGTCACCGACCAGCCGTCGCTGATTTGCGCGCAAACGATCATCGGCTTCGGCTCGCCAAAGAAGGCCGGGACATTCGGCGTCCACGGCTCGCCACTCGGTCCGGACGAGGTGATCGCCACCAAGGAGGCGCTCGGCGTCCCGACCGAACCACCCTTCTTCGTTCCCGATGAGGTGTACTCGCACTTCCACCAGGCGCTGGACCGCGGTTCGGAAGCCCAGGCAGAGTGGCGCGTTCGGTTCGATGCCTACAAGGCTGCCTTCCCGGCCGAAGCCGCCTCCTTCGAATCCGCGATTGCCGGTGAGATTCCTTCCGGGTGGGATGCGGAACTGCCGGCCTGGAACGCGGGTGACAAGCCAGTGGCCACCCGCAAGGCATCCGGCGACGTAATGAATGCCTTCTACAAGAACCTGCCAACCTTCATCGGCGGTTCGGCCGATCTCAACCCATCGACCAACACTGTCCTCAAGGGCGGCGGCGACTTCGGCAGCCCTTCCACCCTCGCCGACGGCGAGCAGGGACTCTCCGGCGGCGGCTGGAACTACGCCGGCCGAAACATCCATTTCGGCATCCGCGAACACGGAATGGGCAGCATCGTCAACGGGTTGGCCGCGCATGGCGGAATCATCCCCTACGGCTCGACGTTCCTCGTCTTCTCGGACTACATGCGGCCAGCAGTCCGCCTCGCAGCCCTCAGCCACCTGAAGTCGATCTTCATCTTCACGCACGACAGCGTCGCGGTCGGTGAAGACGGCCCCACCCACGAGCCGGTCGAGCATGTCATGGCGCTGCGGGCCATTCCTCATCTGACCGTCCTGCGCCCGGCCGACGCCAATGAAACGGCTGAGGCATGGAAGGTCGCGATCGAAAGCCAGACCGCTTCTGTCTTCGTCCTTAGCCGGCAGGATCTCGCCATCCTCGATCGCAGCCAGGCGCACGGCGATGTCTCGAAGGGCGGCTACATCCTCGCCGGAGGCGACGGTGAACCTGACGTCGTGTTGATCGCGACCGGCTCCGAAGTCGAACTTGCGGTGCTGGCCAGGGATCAACTGGCAGAGTTTGGCGTCAATGCCCGTGTCGTCTCGCTACCGAGCTGGGAACTGTTCGAGGCCCAGGGGGAGGACTGGAAAACCGCGGTCCTCGGACCTGAAGGCACACCGCGTGTCTCGATCGAAGCCGGAATCACGCTCGGATGGGATCGGTACCTCGGCGGAAACGGCGTCGCAATCGGTATCGACACCTACGGCGCATCCGGTCCTGGCAAGGCGGTGCTCAAGAAATATGGCATGACAAAGGAGCACGTTGCCGCCGAGACGCTCCGGCTCCTCGGACGCGAGAGCGACGCCGATGCCCTCGACGAGGAATACCTTGCCGGACAAACTGCCGGGACGCAGCCGAAAGGTTCGGACGGCCACTCCTGATAGCCGGCTCCTCCGTATGCCGGCCGAGCTCGTCTCGGCCGGGGTATGAATCCCAGCAACCGAAAGGACACCACATGGCCACCAACACCATCAAGCAGCTCCTCGATGAGGGGCAAAGTGTTTGGCAGGACGACATCAGTCGCGAGATGATCGCCAACGGGCTCCTCAAGCAGCGCATCGATGAAGTCGGCATCCGGGGTGTCACCTCCAACCCGACGATCTTCCAGAAGGCGATCGCCGCCGGGAACGCCTACGACGGCGACATCGCCAGCCTGCTCGGGCAGGACATGACGCCTGCCGAGATCTTCCAGACAGTCGCCGTCAAGGACATCCAGGACGCCTGCGACCTTTTCCGCCCGATCTACGACGAGTCAAACGGCGCCGACGGCTTCGTGTCGATCGAAGTGCTGCCAAGCCTCGCCCGTGACACGCAAGGCACGATCGAGAACGCCCGTGCCCTTTGGACCGCCGTCGACCGCCCGAACCTCATGGTGAAAGTGCCAGGGACCGAAGAGGGCGTTCCCGCCATCGAGCAGCTGCTGTTCGAGGGCATGAACATCAACATCACCCTGCTCTTCTCCCTGGTCAACTACGAGCAGGTGGCGAACGCATACGTGTCCGCCCTGATTCGCCGCAACGACGCCGGGCTGCCAATCGACCGTATCGCCTCGGTGGCGTCATTCTTCGTCAGCCGGGTCGATACCGCCGCCGACAAGCTCCTGGAGGCGAACGGCTCGGACGAAGCGAAGGCGCTGCTCGGCAAGGTCGCCGTCGCCAACGCCCAACTCGCCTACGAACGGTTCGATTCGATCTTCGGCCGGGACGTGTTCCGCGACCTGGCCGCCGAGAAGGGCGCGAAAGCCCAGCGGCCACTCTGGGCCAGCACCGGCACGAAGAACGCCGCCTACAGCGATGTCCTCTACGTCGAAACGCTGGTCGGCCCGGACACGGTCAACACGATGCCGATACCGACGATCGAAGCATTCCTCGACCACGGCACGGTCGCCCGCACCGTCGACGCCGATTTTGCCAATGCCCACCAGGTTGTGGACCAACTCGAAGCGCTCGGAATCTCGCTCGACGGTATCACCTCGAAGCTGGAGGCGGACGGCATCTCATCTTTCATGACCTCATACGACGACCTGCTCGCCGGGGTGGAGTCGAAGCGATCGCAACTCGCCCAGGTCGCGGGCGACAACTGACGCGACAATGGTTTCATCGACAGGCCGGCCACCCGCCGGCCTGTCGCCACGTTCGGGGGAATGGGGAATGGCAGAAGAGCAGCACAGCAAGCGGCATATCGGCGTCGTCGGGCTCGCGGTCATGGGCGAGAACCTGGCACTGAACATCGAGCGAAACGGATTCGCGCCGTCGGTCTACAACCGGACAGCCGCCCGCACCGACGAGTTCATGGCTACCCGGGGCGAGGGCCTGCAACTGCTGCCCACCTACTCCATTCCGGACCTCGTCGCTTCCCTCGAACGGCCGCGGCGCATCCTCCTCATGGTCAAGGCCGGCGCCCCGGTCGATGCCGTCATCCAGGAAATCACGCCCTACCTCGACGAGGGCGACATCCTGATCGACGGCGGCAACTCGCTCTATACCGACACCGAGCGGCGCTCCTCCGAACTGGCCGGCAAGGGCTTCCAGTTCGTGGGCATGGGTGTCTCAGGCGGTGAGGAAGGGGCACTCTGGGGACCGTCCATCATGCCGGGCGGACCAGTCGATGCCTGGCACGCCCTCCAGCCGATTCTCGAAGCCATTGCCGCGAAGTCCGAGTACGGGCCGTGCGTGACCCATGTCGGACCTGGCGGTGCTGGCCACTATGTCAAGATGGTGCACAACGGCATCGAATATGGCGATATGCAGCTGATCGCCGAGGTCACCGATGTCATGCGCCGCGCCCTCGGCATGACCCTGCCGGAGATCGGCGAAGTCTTCGAGCGCTGGAACACCGGCAAGCTCGAATCGTTCCTGATCGAGATCAGCGCGAAGGTCGCGAAGCAAATCGATCCGGAAACCGGTAAACCACTGGTGGAAATCATCCTCGACAAGGCGGGCCAGAAGGGCACTGGCCGCTGGACGAGCATCAATTCCTACGAGCTCGGCACCCCGATCCCGGTGATCGATGCAGCGGTTGTCGCTCGCAGCCTGTCGTCGTTCAAGGATCAGCGCGTGCAGGCGAGCGGGATCATCACCGGACCGGGCACCGACGGCCAGCCGCTGCCCGCCCAGCCTGACCGCGAGTCCGCGATCGATGCGCTGGAGGATGCCCTCTACTTCGCCAAGATCTCGTCCTATGCTCAGGGCATGGCGCTGATGAAGGTGGCGTCCGACACCTACGCCTGGAACCTGAACCTTGCCGAGATCGCCCGGATCTGGACCGCGGGCTGCATCATCCGGGCCAAGCTGCTCGGACCGATCATGGACGCGTACCGGCGCGACCCGGACCTCGGGAACCTGATGTTCGATCCCTACTTCACCGATCAGATCAACACCTCGATGCCGCAGGCCCGCACGGTCATCAAGACCGCGCTCGATTTCGGCGTCCCAACCCCGGCGTTGAGCGCCGCCCTCAACTATGTGGACGAGTACCGATCGGCGGACCTGCCGGCCGACTTCATCCAGGGCCTTCGTGATTATTTCGGCGCCCACACCTACGAGCGCCGCGACCGGGACGGCGTGTTCCACACCGATTGGCTGGCCGAGAAGGAACCCGGCGACATCACCGCCTGATTTCGACCGGCGGCGCAGCGATCAGGCGTGATCGTGATACGCGGCCGCCGGTATCCGGCAAAAACCGCTTTCGGGCGGTACAGTTAGTGATTCGCGGGGCGAACCGGTTCCGCATTCCCGATGTGGCCTCTCCCAGGTCACCTCCCGGAAACCAACCACAGCCATTTCGCCACCGTGAGGCGTACCATGTCCCAATCATCAAAGGTCCGGCACGACAACCTGACCTATGACTTTGCGACCGACGGTCAGGGACCGGCGACCGATGTCGACCACGTCGGTCACCAGTTCGATCTGACCGACCGAACGACCCAGCAGAACACGAATCCCTTGCGGGCGGGTCTCCGCCTCGAGCGGATTCCCGCCCCCTGCGTGATGGTGATCTTCGGCGTCACCGGTGATCTCACTGCGCGCAAGCTGATGCCATCGCTCTACGACCTCGCCGTGCAGCATCCGCTGCCGGAAGGATTCTCGATCGTCGGCGTGTCCCACCGCGACTGGACCGACGAGACATTCCGTAGCGAGATGCGGGCGGCGGTCGACCGGGGAGCCAAGGCTCCCGTCACCGACGAGTCGTGGAACCTGTTCGCCCAGGGTCTCTTCTACATCAAGGGTGATTTCGACAATGAGACGGTCTACACCGAACTCAACGATCGCCTGAGGACAATCGACGAGGAGCGCCGCGCCCAGGGAAACCGCCTGTTCTACCTGGCAACCGCACCCCGGTTCTACGCCCCGATCATCAGGCATCTCGGAGCATCGGGACTCGCGAAACGCCAGGATATCTACTACAACCGGCCAGACAGCTGGAACCGGATCGTGGTCGAAAAGCCGTTCGGCCGTGATGTCGAGAGCGCGCGCGAACTGAACGCCCAGATCGGCGCCGTCTTCTCCGAACGCCAGATCTACCGGATCGATCACTACCTCGGCAAGGAGACGGTCCAGAACGTCCTGGCCTTCCGGTTCGCCAATGCCCTGTTCGAGCCGGTCTGGAACCGCCAGTACGTCGACCACGTCCAGATTACCGTCGCCGAATCGCTCGGCGTCGAAGGTCGTGGCGGCTACTACGAGGAATCCGGCGCGCTCCGGGACATGGTGCAAAGCCACATTTTGCAGCTGCTGGCGGTCATCGCCATGGAACCGCCCGCGCTGTTCAACGGAAACGCCCTCCGCGATGAAAAGGTGAAAGTCCTCCGGGCCGTGGTCCCGCCAACCGGCGAAGAGGTCAACGCCAAAACGGTCCGGGGGCAGTACGAGGCTGGGTTCGTTGCCGGACGAGCGGTCGAGGCCTATCGCGACGAGAAGGGTGTCAAGCCCGGCTCGCGTACGGAAACCTACGTCGCGATCGAGCTTGGCATCGACAACTGGCGCTGGGCCGGTGTGCCGTTCTACCTGCGGACGGGCAAGCGCCTGCCACGCCGGGTCACCGAAATCGCCATCGAGTTCAAGCAGGTCCCGCACCTGATGTTCCAGTCGATCGGCGACCTCGACCTCACGCCCAACGTCATCACCATGCGTATCCAGCCGGATGAAGGCATCGCCCTCAAGTTTGCCGCCAAGGTGCCAGGACCCACCACCCAGTTGCGTCCGGTGCGAATGGACTTCCTGTACGGCACTTCGTTCGGCGAAGCCGGACCGGATGCCTACGAACGGCTCCTGCTCGACGCGATGCTCGGCGACCCGACGTTGTTCGCCCGCCGCGACGAGGTGGAAACCGCCTGGAACCTGATGCAACCGATTCTCGACGGGTGGGACAACCTGCCGGTCCCGGTCTATCCCTACGAGTCGGGCACCTGGGGTCCCTCCCGCTCCGAAACCTTGATCCGGCGCGAAGGCCGCGAGTGGCGGCGGCCGTAGGCCAGCCGAGGAGAATTCGATGGCAACCGAACTCAGCGCCCGGCAGACTCGCCCGATCGTCGGCACATCGTTCCAGACCGACACGCTGGACACTGGTGACATTCACGATCAGCTGAACCGGCTTTGGGCGGAACTCGGCGGTCCTCCGCACGCCGGTCAGGCCATGGGGGAGATGGTCGCCGAACCTCACTTCGGCGGCGGCGGGCTCATGCGCGCGAATACCCTGAACCTGATCGCGGTGGCCCGCAACGAGCGAGATGCCTCGCTCGTCACCGATTCCGTCGCCCACCTGCGCGACTTCCTGCCATCTCGCACCCTGATCCTGGCCACCCGCACCGGTCAGCAGGACGCCGAACATGCCTACGACGTCCATCTCGAACTCAAGGAACAGGCGACGGCGGACGATTCGCCAGCGTTCCGGTTCGAAACCATCACGATCTTTTCCGATCTCGCCGAGATCGGACACCTCTCCAGTCTGGTCTCGCCACTCATGGCCGCCGAGCTTCCGGACTTCCTGTGGTGGCCCGGTGGAGACTACAACCGAAACCCGCTCTTCGATGACCTCGCCCAAATCGTCGATCGCGTCATCGTCGACAGCGGTCAACTCGGCAACGACATCTCCGGGGTCACCGCGATGCGCGACCTCCTCGACGACGACTCACAGGGTCACGCCGTGATCGGCGACTTCACCTGGCTCAGGCTGGCTCCCTGGCGGCAACTGATCGCCCAGTTCTTCGATCCACCTGATGTCCAGACAAGCCTCGCCTCCATCGACGACCTCACCATCTCGTACGCAGACACCCGGGAAGACGGATCGTCGGGTCTTGCCTCCGCGCTGCTGATCGTGGGCTGGCTCGGCAGCCGCCTCGGCTGGGAAGTACTCGACCGCCTGGAACGCCGCAAGGCGGGCGGGTTCACCGCCCCGCTTCGAGGCTCGGGCAACGGCCGTCCACACGAAGTCTCCCTCCGGTTGCTGCCGGACATGAGCCCGCACGCGCGCTTTTCGCTGCGCAAGGTCGAGATCATCGCCGGCGGAGACCATTCCGGCGTCTTCCGGGTCGAACGGACCGACGCCGACGACATGATCACCAGCAGCGAAACCGCCTCCGTGCCGTTCGTCAGCCGCATGGTCTACGCCAAACGCCCAACGAGCCAGGAGATGCTCGGCAACGAGCTACAGCGCTTCGGCCACGACCGCGTCTTCGAGGAAGCACTTCGCTTCGCCACGAAGCTCATGCCGTAAGGTCGCCGGACCCGTCTCGACACGCACCATAGAGATTTCCTGGAGGCTACCGCTCGCCATGCCTGATCCAATCGCTCTCGATTACGGCGACCGCGGCACCGTACTCGTCGTCCCGGACGGCGACGCTTTGGCCACCGCCGCGGCGGACACGGTTATCCAGGTGTCCCATATCGCAGCTGACCAGGACCGGCGCGCGCTGGTCGCCCTCTCTGGCGGTTCCACACCCAAACGCATGGGAGAACTCCTGGCAACGGAATCCTTTGCCAGCCAGGTATGCTGGGACAATCTTGAGATATTCTGGGGCGACGAGCGATGGACGCCACTGGCGAGCCCGGACAGCAATGCCGGCGAAGCCATGCGCGGTTTTCTGGACGCCTCCCCCATCCAGGCCGAACGCATCCATCCATTCGACACCACCATCGACGATCCCGTGGCATCCGCCGCGCAAATGACCGACATCGTCCATACCGTGATGCGGGAGAACGGCGTCAGCGCCTTCGATCTCATCCTCCTTGGCATGGGCGATGACGGTCACACGGCCTCTCTGTTCCCGGGAACCACCGCGATGCACGAGGAGAACCGTCTGGTCCTGAGTCACTGGGTGCCAAAGCTCGAAACAACCCGTCTGACCTTTACCCCACCGCTCATCAACGCGGCCGCACGCGTCGTATTCCTGGTCGGCGGCGGCGGCAAGGCTGCCATGTTGCATCAGGTGCTCGATGGTCCGACCGACATCGATCTCACGCCGTCTCAGGTCATCCGGCCAACAGGCGGCGACCTCACCTGGCTGATCGACACCGCCGCCGCTGCTTCACTGGATAAGGGAGTTCCACATGGATGACGCAACCCGGATGCGCCTGATCGGCGAACGCGCCGCAGCACTCATCCCCGATGGCTCGACGATCGGTCTCGGCACCGGCGCCACCGCCGATGCGATGCTCGATGCCCTGGGTGAGCGGGTCCGGAACGGCCTGACGGTTAGCGGCGTTGCCACATCGAGCCGCACCATCGCCCGCGCCGAGTCGCAGGGCATCACGCTGGTCTCCCTGGACGACGCCGGTGAACTCGCGCTCTGCATCGACGGCGCGGACGAAATCGATCCCGGATTGAACCTGGTCAAGGGCCGCGGTGGCGCGCTGCTTCACGAAAAGCTTGTGGCTCGCAGCGCCAACCGCCTGGTGATCATCGGTTCCGCCGAGAAACTGGTCGATCGCCTCGGAACCCGTCTCCCGCTCCCGGTTGAAATCGTGCCATTCGGTTCGATCCACACCGGACTTGAGATCGCTGCCCTGGGCCTCACCCCCGTTCTCCGGACGGCAGCGGACGGGGCGCCGTTCGTCTCCGACGGTGGTCACTGGATCTACGATTGCGAGACCGGGGGGATCGATGATCCCGCGCAACTGGGCCACGATCTCAAGCAGATCACCGGAGTAGTGGATCACGGACTGTTCGTCAGCCTATGCGATCTGGCGATCACGGTCGATGCGGATGGGGTGATCGCCGAGCATGTCCCCGTCTGACCCTGGACGGCCGACGGACGATCCGCCCCTGATCGTCCCCTGGTCCGCCATCGGCGTCCTCGCCGTGGCGTTCATCCTGCTCGGTCTCGCAACACGGGGACCCAACACACTCGACCTCGACCAGGCGATCACGGACTGGGTGCAACGGTGGCAGGGACCTGTCGGCGAGGGCATCGCGGAGATTGGGAACTTCCTCGGCAAGCAGGCATTCGGACTCACCCTGCTTGCTCTCGCCTGGGTCGGCTTCGCGATACTCCGTCGCCGGCGAGAGCTTTGGTTCACGCTCATTCTCGCGATCGAGCGTTTGTTCGCCACCCAGCTGAAGGATGTCTTCGACAGCCCCCGGCCGTCGCCTTCACAGGCGGTGTTGGCCGCGTCGTTCGACCATTGGGGATTCCCGAGCGGTCATGTGACCACCGCGACCGTCAGTCTCGGCGCCGTTGCCTGGACGATTGCACGGCTCGTGCCCCGCGTCGATCTTCGCCTGCTCGGTCTCGCCTGGGCTGCCGGCGTCGGGATGACGATGTGGGCCCGGATCTGGGTAGGTGCCCACTGGTTCACCGACACGGTCGGCGGCGTCCTCGCCGGTCTCGTCCTCGTTACGCTCGCGTCCAACCTCAGCTTTGGGTTTACCCGAGGAGATCGAGCCACCTCCCGGCGACAACCACCAGCCCAAACGACGCCACCGTCACCGCCAGCCACCGGGTGATCGTGTCGCGCAGGCTCCCGGTTCGGAATCGCAATCGTCTCGGCAGAATCCAGCCGCGTCTTGCGGAAAACGGCAGCAATGGCCCAATCCCGGCTGGAGTGCAGGCATCCGCCGCGAGGTGCGTCGCGAAACCGAGCGCGAATGATCCCGCAAGCACGGCCGGGATCTCGGCCGAAAGTACCAGGCTTTCGCTTTCCAGAGAGAATCGCTGGCGGGATGCCACGATCAGCACGAGCCAGATCGCGGCGGTGCAAACCAACAGCGCGGCAATCGAGTGCGAAACACCGCGATGCCGGATCCGGACGGGTCGTCGGAACCCGCTCTGGAAATCGATCCAGTCAGGCGCGATCGCTCCCGCCAGGCAGACCCCCACCGCCGCCAGGGCAAGCGCAGGGTCGAGCGTCGCGGCGATCGGCATCACACAGGCCGCTCCGATCGCGAGGTGCGTCGACCGTTTCATCCGGAATCCGGGTGCTTCCTGCTGGAATCGTTCATCGCAACTCCGGGTCCAGCCTCGCTGTTCACCTCGGGTGATCGATAGGTTCGTTGGGACGCGAACGTGTGCTCATCCGCAACGGTGGAACAAAGAGTCAGCCCGGCTGAGACACCAACGCCTCCATGCCCGTGAGCACGGAGGCGTTGGTTCGGGATTTACGAGTCCTGGTAACGATCCCGGCGCGGACCGCGATTGCTGTCCGGGCGGGTGCCGCCGTACCCGCCACGGCCGCGATCGTCGTCGCGTCGCGCACCGGTTCCCTGCGGCCGCTGGCCGTACGGACCACTCCGGCGTCCGCGATCGTCACTACGACCGCCACGGTAGCCGCCGCCACGGGGCCCGCTGTCACGCTCCCGGCCGCGGGATGCGCCAGCCGGTTCGTTCGAGATCTCGACGTTGACTGGCTTCCCCTTCACCGAGGCGTTGTTCAGCGCGTTGATGACCTGCTGCGCATGCTCGGACGGCACATCGACGAACGAATAGGTATCCATGATGTCGATCGCGCCGATCGAACGTCCCGGGATGTTGGCTTCGTTGGCGATTGCGCCAACGAAATCCTGCGGACGGACGTGGAAGTTGCGCCCGATGTTGATGAACAGCCGAACCATGCCCGAATCGCTGCGTCCACCGAACGACCCACCAGCGCTGGAGATGTCGTCGTCCTTCTGGACCTCGGTGGTGGTGCGGCCGGTCTCGGTGGCGTACAGCTTGAGGACCGCCGCGGCGATCGCAAGCGGGTCGTGATCTTCGGCGAGGTCCTTCACCGGTTGCAGGTAGGCTTCGTAGTCGCCTTCCTTCGCCAATTCGACGGACACCAGGCGCTTCAGCACGTCACGTCGCCGGTCGTTGACATCGGTCGCGGATGGAAGACGCTTGGGCTGGATCGGCGCCTTCGTGAACCGCTCGATCGCCTTGATCCAGCGAGATTCACGTGGCGACACCAGCGTCACCGCGGTTCCGGTCTTGCCCGCGCGGCCGGTCCGGCCAATCCGGTGCACGTAGGTTTCCGTGCTCTCGGGAATGTCGTAGTTGATGACATGGCTGACATCGGGGATGTCGAGGCCCCGCGCCGCCACGTCGGTGGCGATCAGGATGTCGGCCTGGCCTGCCCGGAACCGGCGCATTACGCGGTCACGCTGGACCTGGGACAGGTCGCCGTGGAGCGTCTCGACCGCGAACCCGCGGCCCATCAGCGATTCGCCGAGTTCATCCACCCCAGCCTTGGTGCGGCAGAAGATCATCGTCGAGGCCGGCACTTCGGCGTCGAGGATGCGGGCCAGGGCGTCTATCTTCCGGGCGCGTGGCACCTCGTAGTAGACCTGGTTGATTTCCGGAACCGTCATTTCCTTGCCACGCACCGAGATTCGCTGTGGCTCATTCATGTAAGTGCGGGCGAGGTCAGCGATACGCGGCGGCATGGTCGCCGAGAAGAGTGCTGTCTGCCGCTCCTCCGGGATTTGCTGCATGATCCACTCGATGTCCTCGATGAAGCCCATGTCGAGCATTTCATCGGCTTCGTCGAGCACGAAGAACTTGAGTGCATCCAGCTTGAGTGTGCCGCGACGCATGTGGTCCATCACGCGGCCAGGGGTTCCGACCACGATCTCGACCCCACGCTGCAGACCGCGCAGCTGGCGATCGTAGGCCTGGCCGCCGTAGATCGGCAGCGTCTCGATTCGCTTGTGACGGCCGTACTGCTGGAGCGCATCCGACACCTGGATCGCCAGTTCACGGGTTGGGCACAGGATGAGCGCCTGCACGCCACCCCGGCGGCTGACAACCGTCTCGATGATCGGCAGTCCGAACGCGGCCGTCTTGCCGGACCCCGTCTGCGCCTGCGCGATCACATCCTGGCCAGCGAGCAAGGCTGGAATGGTCCGCTCCTGGATCGGTGAGGGCACCTCATAGCCGACAGCAGCGACGCTTTCGAGTAATGCCTGGCTGAGACCGAGATCGGCGAAGGTAGGGCCGGCCGGCTCGACGGCGGCAGTTTCCGGCTCGATGGAGGCGGTAGTTTCCATCACGACGGTGTCCTCGGCGGCATTGATCGGGGTTTCGAGTTCAAGGTCTCCCTCGTACTCGCCCGCGCTGTTGACGATAGCGTCGATCGCTTCGACGTTTTCCGGCCGGTCGAGCACGGCGCTTCCGCCCCGTTCACCGAACTGGGTAAGCATGGGCAGGGTGGGGTTGATCTGCATACGTGGCATGATGGTTGTTGACTCCAAACACAATGACGTGCCGCGGATCGGCACAGGGACGCACGCGATCGAGACCAGTGAACGGTCTCGGTCCTCGATCTTGTCGTCGTTCAGTTGTGTGGTGTCCTGGCTGGGTGCACGCGCACGGCCGAATCGCCGTTCGAACGGTCGATGACATCCACACGACTCGTCACACTGTTCCCGTGTGATTCGAGAGCGTGGTGGCACACCATCCGCCGCCTGCTCTCTGCGACCCGCTCGCCGCAACCCAGACCCACGCGCTGCCAAAGGAGGCAATCGAGCTCAATACCGTTCGATCGCAGATTTCGATCGAGTCGATCAGGCACGCTCTATCGGCTGCTGATCGCAGGAACTCGCTGGTTGTTGTGGGGATCATCCGATCGGTGCCGCTCCATTCGGCGCGCATCACGATCGGTGGGAGAAAACCATGAGGAACATCGCTCGGGGACTTCCCTTGTGACGGTTTTCACTATAGCACGCGGACGTCGATGGTGTCCATACGAGAAGTAAGCGTAGCGCCGGGCGTGAGGTGCAATGACGAAGACGCGTGCTACAAATGGGCAACCGATGACTGATGGGCGGGACGCCATTTTCCCTGATTTGCCTCACCGCCCCGCGCAACCACCAATGGTTTCAACTCGCGGATGGGAGTGGAATCGTGATCGCCTATCGAATGCTGGACCTCGTCGACACCTGGCGCATGGGTGACATCGATCGCTCGGAGCGCATTGATGGCGTTTACACCGCCTCCGCGGGAGCGCTCACCCTGCACGAGCGGCACATCGACGTGCAGGGTTGGTACCCCAGCGAGATCCCGGATCATGTCAGCGGCTTCGAACGATCGTTCGCATCGGGAGGTGCTGCCTTCGGCGCGTTCGACGGTGACCGGCTCGTCGGGATCATCGGTTTGCGAACCACCCCAGTGGGCGGCGACCCAACCGTGATGCAACTCGAACCCCTCCACATCAGCGCTCCATACCGCAACCAGGGACTCGGCAAGCACCTGGTGACCCTGATCGCCGAGCGAGCACGTTCGCTGGGCGCGACGGCACTCTACATCTCCGCGATCCCCACCCGGAACACCGTCGAAGCCTATATCCGGATGGGTGCCCATGTCCTCGCAGAGCCCGATCCCGTACTGCTCGCGAAGGAACCGGAAGACATCCACCTGCTCCTCCC
>CAZSUN010000001.1:4575-29461 GCA_964610045.1 uncultured Sphaerobacteraceae bacterium | reverse complement strand
ACCGGGATACGGACGGAAACAGGGAGAGCCGGGCCAAGGGGGGGCCGGCTCTCCCTGCATATGGAGAAGGGTTACGGTTTGCGCAAGATCGCAAGAGGGCGACCACTCCGTAGCGCAACCCGGACCTTCACGATGAACTCAGATCAGGCACCACACGAGATCCAGGCATCGGATCGACTGGCAGGGCGGGAACGTGGGGTAGAGTTGGGAAGGGCTGATTCCGTTCTCTCGCTCCCTCCACCGCACTCGATCGAGGTCAACCCCATAGTGCCTGACTTCCGTTCCGCGATCATCCGCATTTTTACCGATATACCGGGGTATTGGCGGGTGTCCCCCTACGTAATCGGTGCATTGGCACGGCATATTGGTACGATTTCCAGTGATACGGGCCTGTATGCAGGATCGGAAGGACGCATTTGGTGGGCAACGTGGTCGGATTCACCCAGGCGGAACGTGCAGACAAGGCTCGCCAGAACCTTGTCAACGCCTTGCGGGAGTGTGGGCAACTGGCGGACGCCGTCGAGCACTTCGATGGGCGTGAACTCCTCGAAGTGCTCGACTACCTGGACAGCCTTCGCTTCGTCATGGCCGAGTCAGGCCAATTGCTCGCCGGCGTTGTCCGTGGCGCGGCTGGCTAGCCGATCGGCGGGAACACCGTCACCTGCCAATCCGGCTCCTGCATATCCGGGTCCAGTGGAAACACCGGACGCACCACCCGGTCGAACGTCAACGACGGAATATCCTGATTGACGGCACCCGGACTGAGTGCCTGGAACGCTGCCGATGCGGCCTGCTTGAGTTCCGGTTCCAGATATCCCCACTTGCCGATGGTGATGTCGAAATCCTGGACATCGAGGTTCAGGTTCGCGAACTCCTGCATGTGGTGGTACGGCTTGCGCCGGCTCGGCACGATCACGTGCACCCCACCGCTCCGGATGACCGCGATGTCACCACCGACCGGATCGTTCTCGAAGATCGAATACACGACGCCGGTGAACGTCAGCGGCGATCCATTGACTGGATCGTTGACGCCGCCAATCGTGACCTCGACCGTGCCGCCAACTCCCGCGACCTTGGCGGCACGTACTGCCTCGGGGCCGGCAATCGCCGAAACGATCGCGGTCCGCTCACCCGATGCCAGGTCTTGCCTCGCGAGACACCGCTCGGCCATGAAGGGAACATCGCCCGCGCCGCCGGCCGTCGGGTTGTCCCCGGAATCGCTGATCAGCACCGCCTTCTGGTTCAGCTTCAGGGCTTCGTCGATCGCCCAATCGCCGGAACCGGTCGGTACGCCAAACCCGAAATCCTTCCGGGCATCCCAGTAGCGCTTGGCGATCTTCAGCGCCTCGGCGGAAATGACGTCGACATCAGTGCCTGTCACCACGGTTGTGGCGTTCGCGCGCGGCTGATCCGCCCAGACATACCCCACCCAGAGCGAAGCATCGATCAGGCCCGGCAGACCGTCAGACTCCTCCAGCCGCTTGTAGACCGTCGCGCCGGGCTCCCACATCGTCGAGGTGCGCTCACCAGGCAGATTGACCGGAATCCGCACGAACGCGCGGGATGGCCTAATGCCGGAATCGAGCAACGCAAGGAGGTTCCGCACGGCTCGGGCCTTGGTCTCCATCGCGTCGACATGAGGCGCCTGCCGGTAGGCCGTGAAACAATCGATCGCGCCAACCAGGACATCCGAGACGTTGCCGTGCAGGTCCATCCCCGTGGATATGACGCAGTCCGGACCAACCAGCGCGCGGATGGCCGCGATCAGATCGCCCTCTGCGTCGTCCAGTCCGATCACGGACATCGCCCCGTGAATGTCGAAGAAGAATCCGTCGAGCGGGAGGACCGCTTCAAGGCGTTCGACCAACTCGCCCTTCATCGCCTCGTAACTCGCGCGCTCGACCGGACCACCCGGTATCGCCCGCGCCTTCAAGGTACCGAGCCATTCGACATCCTGCCGGCCCTCGAACGTACCGTTCTCGAAATACGGGTAGCTCGCGACGATCTCGTCGCCACGCTGGATCCAGAAATCGTCGATGGTGGCGGGGAGCGGCGAAAACGTGCTGCTCTCGATGGCGATGCCGCCAATCCCAATCCGGTACGTCCTGCCGTTTGCCATGTCTTCTCCTGATTCCTTCCGTATCGCGGGCTGTCCCAATGCCAGCATCAAAACCGGCAGTCATACGGGGAAGAGTAGCGGAATCGGGAACGTCACCGGCACGCCACTTGCGACCGAACCGCGTGGAGTGGCCATCTCATGTTCGCGTATACTCGTGTTTACGTGCAAACACTCCCGAGGAGAGATCCCATGGCCGTCACGAAAACCATTGCATTCCGGATCTCCGAGGAGCAGGAGGAACGGCTTGATGCCCTCGCCCAGCGCACGGGACGCACCAAGGCGTTCTACCTGCGGGCAGCCATCGACACCTATCTGGATGAGATCGAGGAACAGTACTGGGCTGACTCCGTCATCGCCGAATGGGAAGCGTCCGACAAGGTCACCCGACCGGCATCGGAACTTTGGTCTGAGTTGGGACTGTGAGCAATTGGCAGCTCAGGACCACCGTTCGGTTCGACCGGGAGGTGGCTAAGCTCGATCGCACGGTTGCAGCCCGAATCAAGAAATACCTTGATGACATCACACTGCGCGACAGTCCTCGCAGTCGCGGCAAGGGGCTCACCGGGGATCAAGCGGGATACTGGAGGTACCGCGTAGGCGACTATCGCATCCTGGTCGAAATCCACGATCGCGAACTGGTCGTGCTCGCGATTGGTGTTGGCCATCGCTCGGCAATCTACCGGGACTGACCGCATGATGTTGATCGACGGTTAGCAGGTGACCGTCTCGCCATCCGCCGGGATGCGAATCCGGTCCATTTCCACTCCCAGTTCCGGCAACCGCTGCCGATAGTAACTCCGGGTCTCCAGACAGTGGTTGATCGCCTCCAGGTGCACGATCACGATCAGGGCATCCGGCGCCGCGCGATGGACCTTGGCGACGTCTTTGGCTGTCATCACGATGGGATCGCCGTCGAGGAACCGCGCACCACTCGCGTTGACGATGACTACCTCTGGCCGGTGTGTGGCGATGACGGCGGCCACTTCGTCGCACCAGATGGTATCCCCTGTGAGGTAGACGGTCCGTTCGTCATGCGCCTCGAAGACGAAGCCGGAGACGGGAGCCATCGCCTTGCCGATCTCCCCGGTACCGTGGTGACCGGCTGTTCGAGTCAAGGTCACCGGTCCTACAGCCAGGTTGGAGGTCACGGGCATCAGGTGCCGAAAGCCCTGGGCTGTGAGCCGCTCGACATCCTCCGGCTGGCAATACAGCGGCATCGTGGCGTCGATCACGCGAACGCTGGCATCGTCGAAGTGATCCCGGTGCAGATGCGTCACGATCAGTGCATCGGCCCGCGCCACGATCTGCTGCCATCCGCTGGGCAGGTCGACAAGTGGGTTCGGGCGCTGATTGGGCGTGTTCGCCACCGGCGGCCGGGCACCAGCCGGGTCGAGCGCGGGATCGATGAGGAAACTGGTCCCACCGACCGTCAGCAGTGCCGCCGCATTCCGCAACAGCGTGTAGTTCATTCGTTCCCTCCGCCAACCGTCTGATTTCGACTCCATCGCCGAAGTATAGGAAGATGATCCGCACACGGGTCCGGCGGAACCATCGATCGCACGTTGAGGAAAGGGCAAGTCTTGACCACCAGATACCTGCTCGACGAGAGCCACATTCCAACCTCCTGGTACAACATCGCCGCCGACCTTCCGGTTCCGCTGCCGCCTCCGTTGCACCCCGGCACCGGACAACCGATCGGGCCGGACGATCTAGCCCCACTCTTTCCGATGTCCCTCATCGCCCAGGAAGTATCTCAGGAACGATATGTCGAAATTCCTGATCCGGTCCGTGATGTCTACCGGCTCTGGCGGCCGACTCCACTCCATCGCGCCAAGGGGTTCGAAGCCGCGCTCGATCTCCCGGAGAACGTGCGCATCTTCTACAAGTACGAAGGCACGAGCCCGGCTGGGAGCCACAAGCCGAACACCGCCGTTCCGCAGGCCTGGTACAACCAGCAGGCGGGCGTCAAACGGATTACCACCGAGACCGGCGCGGGACAGTGGGGAAGCTCGCTGGCCATGGCCTGCGCCTTCTACGACATCGAGCTCAAGGTCTACATGGTGAAGATCTCGTACGAGCAGAAGCCGTACCGGCGAGCACTGATGGAGACGTGGGGCGCCCAGTGCGTCGCCAGCCCCAGCACCGACACGAATGCCGGACGTCAGATGCTGGCCGCCGATCCCAACTCCACCGGTTCGCTCGGCATGGCGATCTCGGAAGCGGTCGAGGATGCGGCCACGCGGGAGGACACCAAATATTCACTCGGCTCGGTCCTCAACCACGTCATGCTCCACCAAACCGTGATCGGGACCGAGGCGCTGGAACAGATCGCGATGGCGGACGCCTGGCCCGATGTGGTGATCGGCTGCGTTGGCGGCGGTTCCAACTTCGCGGGTCTCACCTTCCCGTTCATCCGGGAAAAACTTGGCGGCAAGGATCTGAGAGTCGTCGCGGCCGAACCCTCCGCCTGCCCGACACTCACCCGCGGGGTGTACGCCTACGATTTCGGCGATACCGCCGGCATGACTCCCCTGCTCAAGATGCATACCCTCGGTCACACCTTCATGCCGGCTGGCATCCACGCTGGCGGTCTTCGATACCACGGCGCCGGCCCGCTCGTCAGCCTGCTTCTGGACCAGGGCCTGATCGACGCGGTCGCGATCAACCAGCTGGCGGCGTTCGAGTCCGCCGTCACGTTCGCTCGTTCCGAAGGAATCGTCCCGGCTCCCGAATCCGCCCATGCCATCCGGGCCGCGGTGAACGAGGCACTCGACGCCCGCGAGAAAGGCGAGGCGCGAACCATCCTCTTCGGACTCTCCGGACACGGGAACTTCGACCTCGCGGCCTACCAGCGGTATCTCGCCGGTGACCTCGTCGACTACGAACACCCGCAGGCGGAAATCGACGAGGCACTGACGCACCTGCCACCGATCGCCGCCGATTAGTTCGATCATCAGTGAACACCGGCGCATGTCGGGCGTCCAGCCATCACGCCATCGCGTCCGGTCCTTCCAACGCAAGGCCGAGGAATCGGGGTAAGCGCCAAACCCGCGACACCTGATTCCTCGCCAACCCGTGACGTCCGGTCCCTTCACGACGATTGAACGGGTCCGCTGCATTGCCACACCAGCACTCGCCGATTGCGCCGGTCGATCTATCCGCGATACTGAACCGGTCTCCCGCACGACAGGGATTCACGAATCGCACCCAGTCATTGGATCTCCATCGCGGATGACTCATCCAGGCTCACCTGCCTCACCCGGTCAGGTCTCCCCAGCCACTTCTACGGCGAAATTCCTCGGCTGGTGGGTCGTCTTCGTCTGCGGCGTGTGCGTCTTCGCCGGCTCATCCGGCCTGACCTATACCGTGTCCGTGTATGTCGACCCGATGCTGGCCGACCTCGGAATCTCCCGGACCGTGTATTCACTCGCCTACGCCTTCGGCACCGGCACCGGTGGACTCGTGCTGCTCCTGATGGGCCGCCCCTTCGAGCGAATGGGCAGCCGCCGGATGATGGTGTCGGGCGCGATCGGGCTCTCGACCGGTCTGGTCCTGTTGAGCCTGGCGACTGGTCCCTGGATCCTGTTTCTCGGCTTTCCGATCATCCGGACGTTCGGCCAGGGGACCATTCCCCTTGCGGCGAGGGTGTTGATCCCGAACTGGTTCTACCGCCAGCGTGCCCGCGCCTTCAGCATGCTCGGACTGGCGTCGACATTCGCGATCGCGACATTGCCCCTGGTCAATGGTTGGGCGATCGACCAGGTCGGCTGGCGGCTGGCCTGGCGCATCGCCAGTATCCTCATCCTGGTGGCGATCATTCCGCCTGTCTTGCTGGTGATACGCAACCGTCCGGAGGATATCGGTCAGCTTCCCGACGGCCGGAAGGTCGAGCCCGGAACGGCGCAACCAGCGACCGATGCCGGCATCGGGTTCAGCCTGGCCCAGGTGAAGCGGAGCCGCTCGTTCTGGATCCTCGTTGTGGCCGGTGCGGTCCCCCCGATGATCACCACTGGCCAGCACCTGCATCAGTCGGCCATGTTCCTCGACCGGGGAACGCCGCCGGCTATCGCCGCCGCAACGTTCACCATCGAGGCGTTCAGCATGCTGGCAGTCAATCTCGGCATGGGGTGGTTGAACACCAGGATCAACTCCCGCGTCGCGATGTCGTTGAGCCTGTTCGGCATGGTCCTGGCGCTCGTTTGCCTGTTGTATTCGGCCAACCCCATCCTCGCGGTGCTCTATGGCATGTTCCGGGGCGGGTCCAACGGCGCCATGAACATCGCGGTCGACCTGGCCTGGCCCGGTTGGTACGGGAGAAAGCACCTGGCCAGCCTGCGCTCGTTCGGGATGGCCGCCAGCCTCTTCGGTTCCGCGATCGGCCCCATTCCATTCGGCATCGCCGCGGATGTGTTCGGAGGTTACCCGCCCGCGATCGTCGGCCTCATGGTCGTGCCGTTGGTGATGGGTGTGCTCATGTTCTTCGCCCGTCCACCAGATCTCGCCGTGGCGCGCGCATAGCTCCTGCTACTATCTGGAGATACATTTTACGAACCCACACAACCAACCTTGGGAAGGAGCATGACTTGACAGATACAACCATCGTCATCCCGGCGGGTTCCGCCATTGGTATGGAGCTGGAACGCGCGGCCGACGCCTCGGGAACGAGCAAGACCGAAATCGTCATGCTTGCTCTCTCCGATTGGCTCTCGGAACAGGACGAAATAGGCGAGGTGCTTTCCCGAATCAACAGGGACGAGCCAACATACTCGATCGCGGAGGTCAGGAGGCATCTTGGCCTGGACGATTAGGCTCCTCCGCGCTGCCGAAAAGGATCTTTCACGGATTGACCGCGTCTGGCAGCGCCGAATCCTCGCCTATCTGGAGTCCGACGTGGCGACTGCCGCTGACCCGCGCGAAAGGGGCAAGCCGCTGACTGGACCGCTGTCTGGCTTCTGGCGGTATCGGGTGGGAGACTATCGAATCGTTTGCGAGCTGGACCACGGAGTCAAGGTGGTTATGGTTATACGAGTCGCTCACCGACGGGATGTCTACGATTGAGCGGGCGACTCAATAGGGTGGTGGGATGCCCATCGGTCCTGCGAGACCGGTGATTGCCAGCCTCAGGGCGATCACGGAGGATCGCCCCTACGAAGACTGCGTGCAGTCGTTCCAGGCACGCTCTGCCGCTACCACCGGATACCCCACAGTTCTTGGGGCTTCGGACGGCCCGCCATTCCCGCTACAGGCGTGGGCAGCGTTCGTCGAACGTACGTGCTGCGGCTTCCTGGGTGAGGCGCATTCGTTCGAGGTGCCAGAGATTGCGAGGCAGCGCCGCATGGAATGATCCGATCTTGCGGTCGATCACCGCCGCCCGCTCCAGATACTGTTCCCGCATGCGGTGGCGCATGGCCGCCACATCATCCCGGGTGAGCGGCGCGAACCGGTTGTCCGTGGCTACCCCACCGTCTCCATGCAGCAGCCAGAGCCGGATCTTCATCCACAATCCGGCATCCTCCATCACCGGATCGGGCGACGGCGTGGGCGCTTCGGACATCTCGGCGATCCTGGCTTCCAGATACTCGCAGGATCGGTTCAGGAATACTTCCAGTTCGCGCTTGTCGCGCGTGATTTCCTTGTCAAGCTCCATCCAGATCGGCTGGTACCCGGCATTCTTCAGCGTGCGCAGCGCCGATGCCATCTCCGGAGCGAACGGCTGATCTTCGATGTGAATTCGCTTACCCTTGTCGGGAAGGTCGTCGAATTCTCCCCGAACCTCGGCTTCGCGGATGGCGTCGTCAACCCACGATTCCCAGCTCTTGATGTACTTCCGCCGAAAATCATCCTCGTGTCGCACCGGCATCGTGCACCTCCAATGACGCTCGCGGTCATTGTGAAAAGTGTAACGAATGATGCGGGTTTCGCAACCGGTCGTCCAGGGTCGGGATCAGTCGAGCGCCTGGGCAAGATCCGCAATCAGGTCGTCGATGTGCTCGATGCCGACCGATGTCCGGATCAGGTCCGGACTGACACCGACCCCGGTGCCCTGCACGCTGATGTGGGTCATCTGGTGTGGGTGCTCGATCAGCGACTCGACGCCCCCGAGGCTTTCCGCCAGCAGGAACAGGCGAGTGCCCTCGACCACCTTGCGCGCCGCTTCCTCGCCACCGTTGACCTCGAACGAGACCATGCCGGAAAACGCCCGCATCTGCCGCCTGGCGATCTCGTGACCGGGGTGACTCGGCAGACCGGGATAGAAGACCCGCTTGACCCGCGGATGCCCTTCCAGGAACTCCGCGACTGCCTGGGCATTCGCGCTGTGCCGGTCCATCCGTACTGCGAGGGTCTTCAGCCCACGTACCGTGAGCCAGCAGTCGAACGGGCTGGGGACCGCGCCTGCGGCGTTTTGCTGTGTCTGGAGGAACTCGCCGATCGCCGGATCGTTACCGGTGATCGCTCCGCCGACGACATCGGAATGCCCCCCAATGTATTTCGTCGTGCTGTACATCACCAGATCGGCGCCAAGGCCCAGTGGTTGCTGCAGGTAGGGCGTCGCGAAGGTGTTGTCCACCACGAGCAGGGCACGGTGCTCGCGCGTGATCGCCGCGATCGCCGCGATGTCGGTCACCTTGAGGTTGGGGTTGGTCGGCGTCTCCACCCACACCAGCTTCGTCGCCGGACTCAGCGCGGCCTTTGTCGCGTCCAGGTCGTTGAAGTCAACGAGCGTGGTGACGATACCGTACCGTTCGAGCGTCCCGACAAGGAGACGGTAGGTGCCCGAATAGATATCGTCAGAGAGCAACACCTCGTCGCCGGGATCCAGTAACCAGCACAGGTTCTGGGCGGCCGCGGTCCCACTCGCGTAGGCGAGCGCCCATTTCGCCTCCTCCAGAGACGCCAACTGGTCTTCCAGTGCCGTCCTGGTCGGGTTGCCGGTGCGGCCGTATTCGAAACCCTTGAACTCCCCCAGGCGGTCGTGCCGGTAGGTGCTCGCCATATTGAGGGGAATCACCACCGCGCCGGTAGTGGGGTCCGGGTCCTGCCCGCTGCGAATCGCCCTCGTTTCGAAGTGACGGTTGCTCCAGTCGATGGGGGGACGTCGTTGATTCGGCTTTTCCGGGTCGAACATGCCAACTCCTGCGTGGTATCTGGCGAATCGCCTCGATGTCACGTCGGATACTGGTGTCCGGTCCCGTTCCGACAACATGCGCCTAGTTGTACCCGGTTGCCTGCTGTGCAGCAACCGGATGCATTCGCGGAGTCCAGCAGCGCTAACCGATTTTCGATTCCTGCTCGGCACTCAGCGTCTGGGTTCGCTGGTAGGCCGCGAATGCCGCTTTCGAGAGAACGGTGCGCAACCCGCCCTTCTCCATCTGGTAGATCGCCTCGGCAGAGGTGCCACCCGGCGACGTCACCATGTTGCGGAGTTCCGCCATGTGCTTGCCGGAATGCCGCGCGAAGTCAACCGATCCCGACACCGTCTGCAGCACGATCTGTTCGGCAAGGCGACGAGGAAATCCCATGTGAACCCCGGCGTCGATGAGCGCTTCCATCATCATGAAGACGTAAGTTGGGCCGGTGCCGGAGAGCGCGGTGGCCATGTCGACGTACTTTTCGGTGTCGACTTCGATTTCCTCACCCAGCGCGCCCAACGCCGCCTTGACCTGCGAGCGACGGTCGTCGGAAACATCCGGCGTCCCGCACCAGACAGACATGCCCTCTCCAATCTGGGCCGGGGTGTTGGGCATCACCCGGATCACCGCACCGTGTTCGAGGCCGCGGCGGAGCACGCCCAGGCTCGCCCCGGCCAGGATCGAAACCACCACCTGGCTGGAGGCGAGCCGTCCTCGCAATTCCGCGATGACCGGAGACAGTACCTGCGGTTTGATCGTCAGGAAGACCAGGTCCGCGCCACTCGCCGCCTCGACATTGCTATCCACCGCGCGAATCCCGTGACGGTCGGCCAGGCGTTGCCGGCGGTCTTCTCGAGGGTGGCTCGCCACGATCTGGCCTGCCTCCACGATGCCCTTGCCAAGGAGTCCGGAGATCATCGACTCGGCCATCACTCCGGCGCCAATGAACGCAATCCGGATGCCCGCAAGCGGCGATCCAGCGTCGTCGATCATCGATCCTGTCGCTCTCATGCTTCCCTGGTGTGTCACACTCGATCCCTATGTTCCTGCGGTACGCAACGGACGATGCCGCAACGCTACCAGAAAGCCATCCCTTCATGCCGAACCGCCTTGCCGGCTCCTCCAGCCCGTACCTCCGGCAACACAAGGACAACCCGGTCGACTGGTATCCATGGAGCGCGGAGGCGCTCCAACGGGCGGTTGACGAGGACAAGCCGATTCTGGTCAGCATCGGCTACGCATCCTGCCACTGGTGCCATGTGATGGCGCACCAGTCGTTCGAGGATGCCGCTATCGCCAATCGCATGAACGAGTGGTTCGTCAACATCAAGGTCGACCGGGAAGAGCGGCCCGACATCGATGCAATTTACATGAGCGCCGTCCAGGCCATGACGCGTCAGGGAGGCTGGCCGCTCAACGTGTTCCTGACGCCATCCGGCGTCCCGTTCTTCGGCGGCACCTACTGGCCACCGCGACCGCAAGGCGGCATGGCGGGATTTCCTGACGTCCTGGAGGCCGTCCACCGCGCCTGGATGTCGAACCGCGATGGCGTGCTCCAGAGCGCGGCACAGATCCTCGAGTACCTTGAGAGCGCTGCGGAATCGACTCCCGCCACCGGGGCCGTTTCCGAGACCGTAGTGGTTGCCGCGATGGAGGAACTGGAAGCGTCGTTCGACGCTGAACGAGGAGGGTTCGGCAGCGCACCGAAATTCCCGCAAGCCCCTGTCCTGGATTTCCTCGCGGTTCAGGCGTACCGCAAACCCGCTGGCCCAGCACACACCATGCTCATCCGGACGCTCGACGCGATGGCATCCGGAGGCATCCACGACCAGATCGGCGGTGGATTCGCTCGTTACGCGGTCGATGCGGACTGGCTCGTGCCGCACTTCGAGAAGATGCTGTACGACAACGCCCAGTTGATCAGGCTCTACACCCGTGGCTGGCGCAGGACCGGAAGCGATCGCTACCAGGAAGTGGTCGAGAACGCGATCGCCTGGGCGGAACGCGAGATGAGGTCTCCCGGTGGCGGCTATTACGCCGCGCTCGACGCCGACAGTGAGGGCGTCGAAGGCAGATTCTACATCTGGTCATTGGCGGAAATCTCAAACATTCTCTCGCCCGAAGAAGCTGATCTGGCAAGGCTTCATTACGGTATTACGGAATCCGGAAACTTCGAGGGCGCGTCGATCCTGTACGTGGACCGTTCCCTGGAGGATCTGGCGTTCGCCCAGGACCGGAGTGTTGATGAACTTCGCGCGATCCGCGATGAAGTCAACCGGAAACTGCTCACCGCCCGAAGCAACCGGATCCGGCCGGCTACCGACACCAAGGTCATCGTCAGCTGGAATGCCCTGATGGTGAAGGCGCTGGCGGAAGCCGGCGAGGCATTCGCGCGGCCAGACTGGATCGACCTCGCACGGCAAACCGCAACGCTCCTCATCGAAGGCGGCAGGACATCCGGCGGTCGCCTGGGCCGCACGATCGTCGACAGGCAACCAGAAGGTCAGGGCGTCCTCGAAGACCACGCCGCGCTGGCCGGCGCCCTGCTGGCGCTCTACCGCGCGACGGCCGAGCAACACTGGCTCGACCTCGCGGGCGACCTCGTCGACACGATCCAGCGCGATTTCGCCCATTCTTCCGGCATCGGGTTCTTCGACACCGCCGCCGATCACGAGGCGCTCATCGTCCGCCCACGCGACCTGCAGGATGGCGCGCTGCCGAGCGGCAACGCGATGGCAATCGAGGCAATGCTGACTGTTGCCCGCCTCCGTTTTGACGACGACATGGACCAACGCGTGCGCGATGTCCTGGCCAGCCTGGCTGCCCCAATGGGCCGTCACCCCGCCGCCTTCGGCAACTTCCTCGCCGTCCTGGAACGAATCCTGGCTGGGGAGACCCTCGTCGTGATCGCCAGCGATCCAGGATCGGAATCGGGGAGAGCGCTTCGAGTGGCGATCACCGAGCGAGGCAATCCCCTGGTGGACCTTGCCTTCGTCGCCAGTGCCGGTTCAAACGAGCGCTGGCCGCAGCTCGCGCCACGGCCGCTGCCGCCAGGTGCAGAGGCGGCAGCATTCGTCTGCCACGGCACGACATGCCTGCCACCGGTCACCAGTGCCGGGGCCCTCACCTCCCTGCTTCGCGAACGCATGCCGGTGTAGTACGGAACCTGGATCGACGGCGATGTTCCGATCTCGTGGCCGCTGCGGGCGAGATCCGCTCCGCTGCCTTCGGCTTCGCCTCAGGACAAGCTCATGGTCGCCCCTACGAGAGGACGCACCTTTTCACCCGGATTCGGTAGCCCGTATGTGGTATCAGATCGTTCCGGATGCGACCAGCACCACATAGATCATTGCCAGCACGATCCCCAGCAGCACCAATCCCAATACCCGGTCGGACAGCCACCATGGCGGGGACGATGATCGATCCGGGGCCGGTTCCTGATCGTGAGATCCGCCTGCGTCGTGTATCGGTACGTTGAACAGCGTCGATTCAGGCGCCGCACCGGATTCCCCGCCGTTCCGCGCGTCGGGGATGGTTACGCTGAGCGGACTGTCTACAGGCAACGACGCTTCTGCCTCTCCGACGGGAAGCACGGCACTATCGGAATTGGACACAGGTTCGGTAGGAGACGACGCGGCGACTGCCACCGCCTCCGCGCTTTCCATGTTTGCCCGTGGCGCCTCACGCGCGAGGTTCCGGAGCCAGGCCGGCAGGTCGTCAATGTCCAGGAGCGTGGCCGGATCGATCGTGGAAGCATCCGGCGGCGGCAATGTTCGGACGGCAGCCGGCACCTGCACCGGTTCTCGCTTCCAGGCTGGTGGCTGCTGGAGCCAGGCTGGCATGGCCGAACTCAACCCCCCGTCCGGGATGGGCGCGGGCGCTGCTTCTGGTTGGGGTTGGCGTTCGTCCTCACTCATGCGTTGGCCTCGCTCCCGCCGCGCCGGGGACGCCGCTGGTCCTCGCTGTCAAGCCAGATCGTCACCGGCCCATCGTTGGTGAGGCTGACATCCATGTGCTCACCAAACCGTCCTTCCTCGACCACGAATCCTCGTTTCCGCAGGTCTGTGCAGAACTGGTTGATGAGTGGGCGGGCGACCTCGGGACGCGCCGCCTTGACGAAACTCGGCCGCCGCCCCTTTCTGGTGTCGCCATACAACGTGAACTGGGAGACAACCAGGATGCCGCAGGGTGATCCCGCGCCAACCAGGTCCTGAGCCGACAGATTCATTTTCCCGTCTGCGTCCTCGAAAATCCGGAGTCCAGTCACCTTGTCCGCGAACAGATCGAGGGTATCGGCGTCATCACCGTCGGTCATCCCGACGAGGAGCAGCAATCCAGGTCCAATCTCCCCGGTGACCTCACCGCCCACCTCTACCCGTGCCTGGCTCACTCGCTGCAGGAGAACCCTCACGCTCCATCGTCCCCGCGCGGCACGATCATCGCGACCGCGATCGCCGCGATCCCCTCTTCCCGCCCCACGAAACCCATGCGCTCGTTCGTTGTCGCCTTGATCCCGATCGCATCGCCAGCCAGACCCGTGACTTCGGAGATTGCCGCTCGCATCTCTTCGACGTGCGGGTTGATGCGCGGTGCTTCCGCGATGACCGAGGCGTCGATGTTTTCCGGATCCCAGCCCGCGTCTGCCAGCATGACCACGCACGATCGCAAGAGTTCCCGGCTGTCAGCGTCCTTCCACGCTGGGACGCCCGGAGGAAAGTGCTTGCCGATATCTCCCAATCCCGCCGCACCGAGCAAGGCATCGCAGATCGCATGTAACAGGACATCGGCATCGGAGTAACCTTCGAGACCACGATCATGCGGTACGACAACGCCGCCGAGGACAAGCGGCCTGCCATCGACAAAGCGATGAACGTCGTACCCAATCCCGACGCGTGGCCAGCGCTTCCTGCTCACCCTCTTCCCTCCGCAATGCGCACCGCAAGCAGGGCTTCCGCGACGACGAGATCGTCCGGATGGGTCACCTTCAGGTTGGACACGGCTCCCTGGACGATGGTCACCGGAATCCCCATCGCCTCGAGAATGGATGCCTCGTCCGTATGGACTGCCGGATGTTCCCGGGACCATGCCAGTGCCGACACCAGCGTCTCACGTCGAAACGCTTGCGGTGTCTGGGCCGCCCACAGGTGCTCACGGGGAACGGTCCGATCGATGTGATGGGCGGTGACCTGTTTGAGGGTATCCGTCACCGGCATCGCCGCGATGACCCCGCCATGGTCGCGAGCCGACCGGACGCATCCTTCGATCAGGTCCGGGGTCACCAGTGGCCGGGCCGCATCGTGAACGAGCACAATCGCGGCATCGTCACTGGTTGCCGCGACACCTGCAGCGACCGATTCCTGACGCGTCGCGCCGCCGGGCACCACCGAGACCGGCCTGACCGATGGAATATCACGCACGAGCGCAGCAATGGCATCGAGAGTGTGGTCACCTGCCACCACGACGATCTCCCTGACCGATACCGCCTGGAACGCCGCTTCGATCGACCAGGCAAGCATCGGCTTGCCCGCAATCGGCAGGAGCACCTTGGCCCGGTTCCCGAATCGCTCGCCACGTCCGGCCGAAACGATGACGAACGAGGCATCGGCGACGGTCATGTCCACCAATCCGGCGCGGCCTCATAAAGCCGTTCCCACACCGAGCCGGGGACATCCACGGTTCCCATTTCCCGGCCTTCGCGGTAGTTTGGCCCGTGGAAGTCACTGCCCCCGGTTGGAATCAGGTCATGGACTTCGGCGATCCGACGCAACCCGTCACGCTGAACATCATCATACGCGCCGTAGTAGACCTCGAGGCCACGGAGTCCGACCGGGAGCAATCTCCTGACCATACCTTCCGGATCCCCGGTCGAGTATGGATGCGCAATGGCCGGCAGGGCGCCATGCCGGGAAAGCAACTCGACGGCTTCCTCGGCGGTGAAGGGGGAACGCGGCCACCAGCCCACGGTGCCTCGACGCAGGAAACGGGCAAATGCGTCATTCGTGTCGGTTGCCGCGCCAATGTCGATCAGCGCCCTCGCGACGTGCGGCCGCCCCACCGACCCACCATGTGCCTCGGCCATGATGTCGTCCAGCCTGATCGGGTACCCGGCGTCGTTGAGCAGTCGCACGACATTTGCGATACGGTCCACACGGTCCTCGGCGAGCCTGGCCAGTGCGGCCAGGAGCCCATCATCTGATGGGTCGACGAAATACCCAAGGATGTGGATTTCCGGTCCGGGAATGGTGGTGGACAGTTCCACGCCTGGTGCCAGGGTCATCCCTAAGGCGCGCGCCGCCGTGATCGCTTCCGGGAGACCGGCCAGGGTGTCGTGATCGGTTACCCCAAGCACGGAGATGCCGCGATCCTTCGCATATGCGACCAGATCGGCTGGCGGGAGCAACCCGTCCGAGGCCGTCGTATGCGCGTGCAGGTCGATACCGTTGCCGGTGGTGTCGAAGGCCGCGGTACCTACGGTCGTGACCATCACGGCTCCCTGTGCGGCGGGGTTCAGCGCGGTTCGATGACCAGCCGGATCGCCGTTCGATCTTCGTTTTCGATCGTCACGTCGATGAAGGCTGGCAAGCAGACTGCGTCGATCCCGGTTTCCCGCAGGTAATCGCGGGCGATGGCGACCGCCTTCACAGCCTGGTTGGTCGCGCCCGCGCCAATCGCCTGGACCTCGGCTCGCCCGGCCTCCCGCACGACGCCGGCGATCGCGCCCGCCACCGCGCTCGGTCGCGACCGGGCGGAAACCTTGAGCACTTCGCCGTCGGAGCCGATCAGAACCCCATCAACCTCATATCCAGCCCTCGGGGCGGGCGCATCAGGCTCCGGCTCCACAAGCACGTCAACCTCGTGCACGACACCGTTTGACACGGCGGGTGACGGTGACAGCGCCGGGCTTTCCCAGTTGGTTACTTCTGCCACGGTGACTTCGGACATCGGCCCGTCTGGCGTCACCTCCGCGTTGGCGACAGGCGCCTCATCCTCGACCTCATCGGCATCGGGTGGAAACCGCGATCCCTCCGGACTGATCTTGATATCGCGCAGGTCCAGCTTGCTGAAAAACCGATTCATCCGAACGATCTCCCCTTGTTCCCCTTGGTACCCGAAGTCCGGGTGCAAGCATGCGTGGCACAGGAGTGCCGTCTCCAGGAATCCCCGCGCGAACCAGTTGACCGGTCCGCTCGTGCCCTGCCTGGCAGGAATTGGTGTTCCCTGTCCCCACACGCGCGTAAACACGCATTTGGTTCACCGTTTCCATGCAGTTGGCATTCCTGGAATGGTGGGGAAGTCAGCCACAACCCCGAGCACAGTCTACGACACGCCAACGCGCAGCGGCGACATTCTGCACCATGGATTCCAGTTTCCGCAGTGATTGCAACCGTCCGTGCAGGATCGGAGGCATTTGCATGGCTCCATCTCATCATCCGAACAACAAAATCGGGAGGCCCGGTTGCCCGGACCTCCCGATGTGCCATGTCATGGCGGAGCTATCGTGCGTAGTTCACCGCTCGTGTTTCGCGGATCACCGTCACCTTGATTTGACCCGGATACTCGAGCGTTTCCTCGATTTTCTTCACGACATCCTGAGCCAACCGGGTGGCGCCCAGGTCGTCGATCGCGTTCGGCTGAACCAGGATCCGCACTTCGCGGCCGGCCTGGATCGCGAAGGATTTGTCCACGCCTTCGAAGGAGTTCGCAACGCCTTCGAGCGCTTCCAGCCGTTTGATATAGGTTTCCACCATCTCGCGACGGGCGCCCGGCCGGGCGCCGCTGATGGCGTCGGCTGTTTGCACGATGAACGCCTCGATGGTTTGGGGTTCTTCTTCGTTGTGATGCGCCGCGATCGCGTGCACGATTTTCGACGAGCGACCGAGCCGCTTGGCAATGTCGGCGCCGATCAGGGCGTGTGGTCCTTCAACTTCGTGATCGACCGCTTTCCCGATGTCGTGCAGCAGACCCGCCGTCTTGGCCACGTTGACATCCGCCCCAAGCTCAGCTGCCAGGCTCGCGCACAGGATCGATGTTTCGAGCGAGTGCGCCAGCACATTCTGGCCGTAGCTGGTCCGGAATTTCAGGCGACCGAGCAGCTTGATGAGATCGGGATGCAATCCGGGCACGTTGGCTTCATAGGCCACCCGTTCGCCCTCTTCCCGCATCACCTGGTCGATTTCGAGTTGTGTCTTGTTGACGACTTCCTCGATCCGGGCCGGATGAATCCGGCCATCCTGCAGCAACTTGGTCAGTGCTCGTCGCGCGACTTCACGCCGCACCGGATCGAAGCCGGACACCGTCACCGCCTCCGGCGTATCGTCGACGATGAGGTCGACCCCGGTTGCGAGTTCGAGGGCGCGGATGTTGCGTCCCTCACGGCCAATGATGCGGCCCTTCATTTCATCGGTCGGCAGCGGCACCACCGTCACCGTCGACTCCGCAACATAGTCGGTGGCAATTCGCTGGATGGTCGTCGCAAGGATCTTCCGCGACCGCCGGTCGGCGTCTTCCCTGGCTTCCCGCTCGATCTCGTGAACGCGCCGCGCCGCCATGTTGCGCGCGTCGTATTCCACCATGTCAACCAGTTGCTGGCGAGCCTCATCGGCCGTCAGCCCGGCAATGCGCTCCAGTTCTTCCAGGTGCTTGCCCTTGGCAGACTCAAGCTCCTGCTCCTGTTGCTGGCGTTGTCGCTCCCAGGTTTCGACCGCTTTCAGTTGTTGTTGTTCCTGTCGCCGCACACCTTGCTCGCGCTGGTCGAGACCCTGCGCGCGCTTGTCAATCGATTCTTCCTTCTGCTCGATTCGGCGCTCGATCCGTTCGGATTCCTTCCGGCGCTGGTTCAGCTCCCGGTCGAGATCGCCACGCAATCGAATCGCTTCATCCTTCGCAGCCAGAGCCGCTTCCCGGCGCGTGGTCTCAGCTTCTTCAACAATTCGATCAGCGTCTGACTGGGCTTGACGTACCCGCGATTGGGCGCCTTGCTCCAACCAGTACCTGGTCGCGAAGAAAGTGATACCAGCGACGAGCACGGCCCCGATGAGATAGATGACGATATCACCCATCGACTTCGCTCCTCGCATTTGGATCCCCATTGCAGGGGCACTCAGTTGTTAAGGTGCGTGAGCGGCGGCAACGGAAAAGCCGACCAGGTTCAGCGCCCCTGGCCGTGTTTCCAAGTGACTACGCCATCGCCCGTACGCCAGCGATGATACGGGCACGCGATAATGGCCGTCAAGCGACGTTGGTCCGGCCCACCTGGTCACCCGGATGGCCCATCCACGAATACACCGGGAAGTGGTTACGTCAAGAAACGAGGGCAAGGCGCGTGAACGGGCAGCAAGACGACCCAATCGTGATCGCGGCGGGCGATCTGGTAACACTCGGCCCCGTGACCCGGGATATCGTCCCGCTGGCGACCCGCTGGATGAACGACCCTGGCGCCCAGCTACGGCTCGGAGCCGAAATCCCACGCCCATACACCATGCAGGATGAGGAAAAGTGGTTTGACGAAGAGGTCGTCGGGTCGGACAAAGTGACCTTCCTCATCCGCGAACGCGACACCGGGGCACCGATTGGAACCTGCGCCCTGTTCGACTACCGGCGCAAGAACCGGACCTGCGAGTTCGGGATCATGATCGGCGAGAAGTCCGCCCGGGGCCGTGGCTACGGGACAGAAGCGGCCAGGTTGTCGCTCGACTACGCCTTCAGCGTGATCGGGATGCACGCGGTTCACCTCGGTGTGGCGGAGTTCAACCGGATGGGTCAGCGTGCCTATCGCAAGGCCGGGTTCCGGGAAGCAGGCCGGTACCGCGAAGCCTTTTGGGCATTCGGGAAGCGATGGGACTGGATCATCATGGATTGCCTGGCATCCGAATTCGAGAGCCCGGTCCTTGCCGCCCAATTCGGACCGGACCCCGAATCCTGACACTGGTATGCTTTCGCCACGAACGGCGTCCATGGGGAGCAGGATTCAGTGGCAGCCACCAACGCGCGAAACGACAGCGGAAACGGCGGCGGCGCCGGTGATGTCGCGCTGCTGATCGACTACGAAAATCTCCAGATCAGCCTGAAGCGCCTCTTCAACGTCACCACACCGCAAATGTCCCTGATCATCCAGGAGGCGCAGGAACGCGGCCGCCTCGTCCTCGCGCGCGCCTATGCACCCTGGACATCGCCTGATCTTGCCATCGACGCCGAGAACCTCTACCGGCAAGGGATCGAACCCATCTACGTCCCGACACGCAAGAACAGTGCCGATGTGCGGATCGCGGTTGATGCGGTCGAAACGGCGGTCGGATCGTCAAACATCGCGACGTTCGTGATCGTGACCGGTGACGGCGATCTCATCCATCCCATCAACTTCCTCCGGCAGCACGGCCGGAATGTGGTCGTCATCGGCGTGGACCAGGCGATGAGCCGGATGCTCTCGTCCGCCGCTGACACCGTGCTACTGTACGAACGCGACCTCGACCCCAGCGTTCGGGGCAGGCGGCCCCAACGAGCTTCGTCCGGGCAGGGCGAGCAGCCGAAGTCACCTCCTCCAACCCCGGCAACCACGGAAAGGACACTCGTTCCCCAGACCGGTGCGCCACCGATCGAGGAAGCCTTCCGGATGCTGCGAGAAACGCTGGAGCGGCGCGGCGATGGCGCCCCGATCCTCTTCCAGGAACTGGGTCACTGGCTCGGTCAGGACTTCAACCTGAAGCCGCGCGCCTGGTACGGCGTGCCGTTTGGGGCATTCATGGAAGCCGCTCAGGCTGCTGGCGACGTGGTGGTGACCACATCGGGCGGGAACAGCTACGCGTCGCTGCCATCACTTCCGACGATCAGCAATGAGGATGACGAGTCGCTCGATGACCTTCGGGATGAGATCGATCCCGGTCTCGACGTTCGGCTCGAATCACTCCGGGTGGAGGAACGGCGCGACCTGTTCGAAGAATTACGGCAGCTCCAGGCATCAAAGAAGGCCGGCTACCTCTCGTTCCGCACGATCCTCGCGCACCTGACGTCCGCCAGCGTGCTCCCACGCCTGAGCGAGGGCCAGGTCAAACGCCTGCTCAACGACCTCGCCAACCGTACCCCACCCATCCTGATCCGCCACCAGCGACGGGGCCGCAACGCCGCCGGTCCATTCACGTTCTCGGCATTCACCCTCACCGATGACGAATCCCTGCTCGACGGCGAGGTGAGGTAACGAGGTCCGCAGCCCCGCCTTCAATCATGAGAATGAATTACGGGACGACATCACCCGGCGAACGTGATCCGCACACTCACGGCATGGTCGGACGGCAAGTCGGCCGGGAGATCGACCTCCAGCACCTCACCTGTTTGCCGAAACGCCAATGGCGGTCGATCTCTCCATCCACCGGTCACCAACGTCACTGTTTCTATCGTCTCGACATCGCTCGCCGCGCCTAACGAGGCAATGCGCAGCGACCTGTCGGCAGGGATCGCCAGTGCGGTTGCGTACAGCAACGGCTGCACCTTGCCATCCTGGAAGTAGCCACGAGTTGTGAACCGAATATCCTGCGCGGTAAACCGTTCGCGTTTCGTATCGGCAAACGGCCCCTCGACCACCGAGGTCGGACCCTCGCCATAGACGTGCCACGGGCGCGTGCCGTAGATCGCCTCACCGTTCACGCGCAGCCAGTCACCGATCGCGGTCAGGATCGCCTGGTCCTCGTCCGGAATCGTTCCGTCCGCTCGCGGGCCGATGTTGAGGAGCAGGGCGCCATTCTTGCTGACGATATCGACCAGGTCGCCGATGATGTCGCCGGCGTCCTTGTAGTCGTTTCCTTCGGTATACCCCCACGAATTCTTCGCTACCGCCGTATCGGTCTGCCAGAATTCGTCCCGAATTCCTGCCAATTGACCGCGTTCAACATCGAACACCGCCGTCCCTGGTGGGAACGATGTGTACTTGTGGTTGATCGCCACTCCGCGCCGCCAGTCCGTTGCCCGGTTGTAGTAATACGCGGCGAACTCCTGCAGGTAGGGCGCGAACACCGGTTGCTCGATCCACCAGTCGAACCAGAAAAGCTGTGGCTGGTACTTGTCGACGATCTCGCAACAACGCAGCAACCAGTCTTCGAGATACTGGTCGGTCGGTGGCATGTGCTCCGGCTGCGCAGGGCCGTAGAGACCCGAGTAGCGTGGATCCTGCACATCGCTGGGGAAGCCCATGCCGCCATCCATGAACCACCAGTGCTCGGCGCGGTGGCTGGAGACGCCGAAGACCATGCTTTCCCGGCGCACCGCCGCGGCGAGATCGCCGATCAGGTCGCGCTTCGGCCCCATGCGCGCCGCGTTCCATTCGGTCCGATCCGAGTCGTACAAAGGGAAGCCGTCGTGATGTTCGGCGGTCGGGATCACGAACTGCGCGCCAGCCCGCCTGAATAACGCCGCCCATTCATCGGGATCGAACCTGGCGGCTGTGAAGTCGGGAATGAAGTCCTTGTACCCAAACACCGACTGGTCGCCGTAGGTGGCACGGTGATGTTCGAACACGGCGTGACCCGGTTGGTACATGTGTCGCGGGTACCACTCGTTGGCGAAGGCAGGGACTGCGTACAATCCCCAGTGAATGAATATTCCAAACTTGCCATCCAGATACCACTCGGGCACCTGATACCCGGCCAACCCTTCCCACGTGGCGGCAAATGGTCCTGCCGCATTCCGCGCGGTGATGGCATCCCGGTCTGACTGGCCCTGCATTCCCCACCCTCCACCCCTGAACCTGCGAGCCTGGCAGGGCGGGCCCTGTCCAGCCCACCGCTTCAAGTCCACAACGGTCATCGACACAACGAAACCGATCTACTGCATGAGCGGCAGTATCTGTGGAGGGTTCGCCGCAAGCAACACCCACGACCCTGGCTCGCCGCCGAGGAAGGTCGTGAGATCGTCGAGCGCGCCGGAAATCGACCGTGCCAGCGATTCGTTCGGTCGTACCCACGGTTCGAGATGGAGCGCTTTGATCGTCAGCACCCGCTCCTTTCGGCTGTACGACGGATCGAGCCGGCCCACCACCTTTCCGCGATGAAGGATTGGCATGGAGTAGTAGCCGAAGACCCGTTTCGGGGCTGGCGTATACACCTCGATGCGATAGTGAAAGTCGAACAGGCGCTCGTCGCGGTCGCGATTCCACACGAGATTGTCGAACGGCGACAGCAATGTGGTCAGCGACGGACGGGCACGACCCGCGCGCAATTCGTCCAGCAGCGGAAGGTACCGCGCATCCAGCCACATCGGGGCGTCAATCCCCGGCACGCTGACCCTGACGAGCTCCCCCGTTGCCACCAACTCATCAAGGATGGCGCGCACCCTGATCGCGGGGACATGAGGGGTGTTGCTGCGATAGTAGTCCGCCGCCCATTGCGTGGTGGACACACCCAACACCTTCATCGCGGTGCGCAGGTAGGTTCGATGCACCTCGTCAACCGGCATCGCCTCCGTTTGCCAGAACCCCGGCAAAACTCGGTCCATCAGGTCGAAGGTACGCCCGAACCCCTTGTCCCGCTGCCAAAGTGCGGTTTCACCGCGAATCCAGAGTGCCTCCAGTGCTTCGCGTTCCGGCTTGGCGCCATGCCACGCCCACGGATTCGCGGCGGGTTCACCGTCGAGCCGCTCGAAGTGCCGCGAAGCCGTTGGCCCGTTCGCCTCGATATAGGCAAGGACTCCATCCATCACCGCGCGGTTCTCCGGGCTTGCGTGGTAACGCGGTAGCCCGGTTGGCGAGGTATCGACCCGGTAGCGCTCCATCACGGGGCGCATCAGGTGCAGGTCTTCACGGGGTATGATCGCGGCAACGTGGGCAAAGTGTTCAGACAGGGCGCCGGCCGGGTCGTAGAGTGCCGGCCAAATCGACAGGTCGTATGGTCCGAGGCGGCTCCACAGCACGGTTTCGTGTGAACGGGAGACCACACTGATCGTATCGAGCTGCACGATACGCAGGTAGCGAACCATGTCGAGCACATCACTGGCAGTTGCGCGGCGCCGGAAGGGACGACGCGCGAGCCTCGCGGCGGTGACGGCAATCCATCGAGCTTCGTCTCTTGTCAAGGCAACATCGACGGTCGCCCGGTTTCCGGTCTGGGGCATGGATTACTCATCGCTGGATGGGTCGGCAAATACGCGATGCCGGTATCCTACCCGGTCGGACTGGCAAATTCTGTCCGCTTTTCCGGGGACAGGATGGCCGCTTTCACCAGGGACGGTTGAACATGTGCCGCAACCGCAAGTCCCACGGGATGAACATCGCTTCGATCACCACGCGGCGCGACAATTTGCTCTTTCCCGCGACCCGGTCGATGAAGGTGATCGGTATCTGAACGTACCGGGCGTGCGTCTGAATCGCGCGGTAGGTTGTCTCGATCTGGAAGCTGTATCCGTCCGCGTGGATCGATTCCAGTTCGATGTGCTCGAGCGTCTCGCGGCGCCAAACCTTGAACCCACCCGTCAGATCCCGCACCGGAACGCCGAGAATGAGCCCGGCGTAGATCCCGCCCGCCCGGCTGATCAGCTTTCGATGCCACGGCCAGCCAATGGTGCGGCCACCCTCCACATACCGGCTGGCGAGCACAAGGTCGTTGCCCTCGATCGCCGCCACCATCGTCGCCAGGTCCGCCGGCTGGTGCGAATGGTCGGCATCCATTTGGGCGATGATCGGGAAATTCTGTGCGAGCGCGTGCCTGAAACCGGCCACATACGCCCGGCCTATACCCTGCTTGGCGGTGCGGAGCAGGAGCTCAACCCGCGCGGGATACTGCGTGGCGAGATCGCGCACGATCGATGCCGTGCCGTCCGGAGAGTTGTCGTCAACCACCAGGACGCGATACCGATCACCGAGCGCAAGGACATCACCCACGATACCTGCGATGTTCTCACGTTCGTTGTACGTCGGGATTACAACGATCACCTGGTCCGGCGCGAGGGTCACGACTCGGCTTCAACCCGGCCGCGGGCAAGGAGGAACTGCACCTGCACGAGCAGGGCGTCGACATCGAATGGTTTGGAGAGGAGCGCGTCGGCTTCGAGTTCTTCGGAGCGATCGCGAAGGGTGCGGCTGGCGGACATCGCAATGATCGGCAGGCTCGACGTCTCGGACTCCTGGCGGAGGCGGGATATCAGGGTGCCGCCATCGACGCCGGGGAGCATGATGTCCATCAGGATCAGGTCGGGGTCCCAGTCGCGGGAGAGCATCAGGCCCTGCGCGCCATCCTTCGCGATGGCAACGGTGTGACCTTCGCCCCGGAGGACGACCTGGATCAACTCCGCCACATCCTGCTGATCCTCAACAACGAGTATCCGTGATCCCACGTCCTGCCAGTCCTTCGCACACCGTGGCTGCCCCGCAGCACCTGACCATGTATAGCACACTGCGCCGCGAATGTACGAACACCATGTGAACGTTCCTGCGCCTCGCTGTACCGCACCGGGAAGGCATTGCCGCTGACGTCATACCGACTTCGGGTAAACCTTGTGGTCGGCCCTACGACTGCTCTCCTGATCACCCGGAGTTGGTATCACACGTCAGTCCAGGAGTCGTGGGTCCGTCGATGGGAGGACACACAATCACCTGCCAACTCGCTGGTTCTCCTCGACAAATGAGGTCATGGGGTTCGCAGGTTGGATGAGAATGCCG
>CAZSUN010000001.1:0-4475 GCA_964610045.1 uncultured Sphaerobacteraceae bacterium | reverse complement strand
GAGCATCCGGCACTGGAGTCAGGCGTCGATCGTATCCACGATATCGGCGCCGAGTGCATTCATTTTCACGACGAAATCGGCGTAGCCACGATCGATGTGATAGACCTCGTCCATTTCGGTGACCCCTTCTGCAACCAACCCGGCGAGCACCACGCTCACCGCCGACCGGATGTCGAGCGCGGTCACACGCGCGCCATGGAGCCTGGTCGGTCCGTGGATTTCGGCGGAAGTCGCCCGGAACTCGCCCTGATCTCCCCAACGCTGGACCCGGATATCAGCCCCCATCCGGTTCAGTTCGTCCGTATAGCGCAAGCGGTCTTCGTAGACCCGTTCGTGGACGATCGCAATGCCTTCAGCCTGCGTGAGCAACGGCACGAAGGTCGACTGCGAATCGGTTGGGAATCCGGGGAACGGCAGGGTCTGGATATCGACCGCCTGCAACGTCCGGCCCGCGCGAACCAGCATCCTGTCGTCGCGCGACCAGACATCGGCCCCGGCCTCAAGCAATTTTTCGGTGATCGGGAGCATGTGCGGTTCGTGAACCCCATCGAGGGTGATTTCCCCGCCGGTCATCACGGCTGCGATCGCGTAGGTCGCAGCTTCCAACCGGTCCGGTATCACGAATTCCGACACCCCGTACAGGCGCTCGACACCGTCGATGGTCAGGATCGGCGTTCCCAGGCCTGCGATCCGCGCGCCCATCCGGTTCAGCATGGTGCCGAGCCAGACGATTTCCGGCTCCATCGACGCGTTGACGATGACCGTCGTGCCGGCAGCCAGGGTGCTTGCCATCAGGATCGCTTCGGTCCCGGTATGACTCGGGTAATCCATGTAGATCCTGGCGCCCTTGAGACCATCCGCCCGCGCCACGATCCCGGTCTCGGTATGCTCGATCGTCGTGCCCATCCGCTGGAATCCCCGCAGGTGCATGTCGATTGGACGCTTGCCAATGCGATCGCCTCCCGGCATCGCAAAGGAAATCGCCCCGGCCCGGGCCAGCATTGGCCCGGTCACCACGACCGAAGCCCGTGTCGCCTTGAACAACGAGGGATCCGCTTCGGTGGTCACGATTTCGGTGGCCCGGATCGTGACCTTTTCGCGTACACGGTCGATCTCGACGGTTGCGCCAAATGCCCGGAGCAGGTCCGCCATCGAGACCACGTCGGCGATCATCGGGACGTTGTGCAGCACCACTTCCTCATTGGTGAGCAGCGACGCCGCCAGCGCCTTGAGAGCGGCGTTCTTCGCTCCGCTGATTTCGACCGTTCCGCGCAGGATATTCCCACCACGGATGCGGAGCAGGCGTTCACCCGCAGATTGGTTGGTGGACGTGGCAGGTACTTCGACGGCGTTGGTCATGGTGCAGTGTCTCCGGAAGTCGAAGGATGAAAGAGTCGACGGCCATTCCTGTCTATTCGAGTGCAGCGAGAAATCCGACTGCACACCGTGGCGCGCCTCATCCGGAACAAAAAGATTCCACGCAAGCTCGGAATGCCAGGTCAGCCGCGGCAACGAGGGCGGACCGAGCATTCGAGGAGATCGGCACGCGAACGTACACGTCAGTCGCGAGTATACCCGGACACGAAACGACCGGGCGCCTGGATCAGGTGCCCGGTCGAGAGAGTGTTGATCCCGTTGGGCGAAGCCTCGCTGCACTGCCTTCGGCTTCGCCTCAGGACCAGCTCGGATCGCCGCCGCGAAATGCGCCAGGTTCCGGTCCCGGTGGTCAAGCGGCCGCGATGCCGTATCGGCGAGGTGCCAACGACCGATGACAGGAGTCGAGGTTTGGCGGGACATCCACGACGAGCACATCCAGGGCAGGCACAACGTGGTGGCCGTCCTTGTGACGGTCGGCTGCAGCTGGTCAGCTGCTATGGCGATCTCCTGGTTTGCCGCTGTTCCGGGTAGGGGACTTCGAGACAGATCTCTCGTCTATGTCTTTCGCCAATAGACGTCTCCGCCTCAACTGCCGGCGATTTCCTGACGAATCTTCCTGACCGGCAGCATCACCGTGAGCGGATCCAGCGGACTCTCGAGGAACTCGTAGCGCAGGTAAAAGCGCTTGGCGTCTTCATTGAGCGCGTGCGCCAGCAAGGCGACGACCCCGACATGCTCGGATACTGCGAGTGTTCGTAGGGTGGCGTCCCGCAACAGCGCCTGACCGATACCTTTCCCCTGGATGTTCTGATCGATCGCCAGGCGCCCCAGGATCATGACCGGAATGGGATCGGGCATGTTGCGCTGCAAGGGCTTGGCCGCTCCCGCGCGCTCGATGGCCCCACTCGCCAGGCAATAGTAGCCGACAACCACATTCCCTTCACAAACCACGTAGGTCTTGGCGGAGTGAGAAACTTCGCTCTTCAGGGCGCGTTCCTTGAGCCAGTAGTTGAGGGATTCCTCCCCGCAGTCGAACGGCTCGAGGTTGTGCTCTTCAGTAATCGAGGTCGGTGGGGTGAGGGGCGCCTGCGTCATTCCCAGGGGACTGGAGTGTGAAGGAGCTTGCGCAGTTTGCCGGTGGACGGCACGGGCTCATCCAGAAGTTTGACGAAGTCCGCGTAGGCTTCATCGTCCACGGCGAAGAAGACACGGCTGAGCAGAATGTCCTCGGCTTCGTGGCGGCTGGCTTCCAGCACGAAGTCCGTTCTGGTCTTGCCCAGAACGGCGGCGGCCCGGTCGATCACCGCGAGGTCTCGCTGGCTTGTCCGTATATTGAAGGTGGTGTCTTTTGTGTTTGGATTAGCCACAGTTGCCATGACGGTGCTCCATCGGAAAGCAGGCGCAGAACTGTCTGCTTATGGTCAGTGTACTCAAGAACCGCCATTCTGTCTACACGACGTGTATACACGCCAGTGCCTTTGCATCATCGCCCTCTTCGTCGAGAGGTGTGTATACCGTCCGCGAGGCGGACCTTGTGTCCGCCACTACCAGAGCCCAAAAGTCAGGGCCCGGTCTATGGACCGGGCCCTGCTGCGTTCGTGACATGCGTTCGATATGATCAACGCGATTACGTGCCCGTGCCGGTGGTCGAGCGGCCGCGACGGCGCTGGCCGATCCGTTCGCGGATGGCGGCACGGCGCATGGCCGCTTCGACCTCCGCCAGGTCGGCGACTTCCTGCCGGTTGCGTAGGGCCGACTCGGCGCGGGTGCGCGCATCGGCTGCCCGCTGGATGTCGATCTCACCGGCCCGCTCGGCGGTGTCGGCGAGGATGATGACGCGGTTGTCGGCGATCTCGACGAAGCCGCCGAACACCGCGAAGAAATCTTCCGCGCCACCGCGCACGATCTTCAACTCACCGAGTGACAGGATGCTGATCAGCTTGGCGTGACCCGGCAGCACACCGAGTGTTCCCTCAGCGCCCGGGATCGAGACGAGATCCACATCGTCCTGCGAATAGACGATGCGCTCGCCGGTAATGATCTCGACGGTCAGTTTGGCCATCGCGGCGTCTCCTTGCTACCGACCGGCCATGGGGCCGGGGAGGGCGCGCGATGGCGGCCCTCCCGGTTCGGCATGGCTGGCTAGCGGTTGGCCGCTTCCATCTTCTGTGCCGCCTCGACCACTTCCTCGATCGCGCCCTTGTACATGAAAGCCGCCTCGGGCAGCGCGTCGTGCTTGCCCTCGAGGATTTCCTTGAACGAGCGAACGGTGTCGGCGCGGGAAACGAACCGGCCAGGAGTGCCCGTGAAGACTTCGGCGGTGAAGTACGGCTGCGACATGAAGCGCTCGATGCGGCGCGCCCGTGCCACCAGGGCTCGGTCTTCGTCGGAGAGTTCTTCCACACCGAGGATGGCGATGATGTCCTGGAGGTCGCGGTATCGCTGGAGCACGCGCTGTACCTCACGCGCCACCGAGTAGTGCTCCTCGCCGACAATCAGCGGATCGAGGATGCGGGAGGTGGACGCGAGCGGATCGACTGCCGGGTAGATGCCCTTCTCCGCGATCGACCGTTCGAGCGACAGGGTCGCGTCGAGGTGGGCGAACACTGAGGAAGGTGCCGGGTCGGTGTAATCGTCGGCGGGCACGTAGACGGCCTGCACCGAGGTGATGGAACCAGTCCGGGTGGAGGTAATCCGCTCCTGGAGCTGTCCCATCTCGCTGGCGAGGGTCGGCTGGTAGCCCACCGCGCTCGGCATGCGGCCGAGAAGCGCCGACACTTCCGAACCCGCCTGCACGAAGCGGAAGATGTTGTCAATGAAGACCAGGACGTCGCGACCTTCGTCACGGAAGTACTCGGCCATGGTCAAGCCGGTCAGCGCGACCCGGAGTCGTGCCCCCGGCGGCTCGTTCATCTGGCCGAAGATCAGCGCGGTCTGGTCGCGCACGCCCGATTCCTCGAGCTCACCCCAGAGCGCGGTTCCCTCGCGGGTCCGCTCACCGACGCCGCAGAAGACGGAGTAACCGCCGAACTCGGCCGCGATGTTGCGGATGAGCTCGGTGATGATGACGGTCTTGCCGACGCCGGCGCCACCGAAGA